>JBAVOB010000045.1:0-4741 GCA_049691655.1 Steroidobacteraceae bacterium
GCCCCCTGCTCCCCTGAGCACGGGCCCGCGGGCTGCCGTCAATCGTCGAGTTTCAGTTCACGCCACGCGCCGCGCGGCAGGAACGGCGACGGCGACAGGGCATAACGTTCGGCCGGATTGCGCGTCCCGGCATCCAGCGCGGTGTAGATGTAGGCATTGCGCTCGGCCCAGATCACGTCGAGATCCCAGACGCAGACCGCCTCGTGTGCCTTCGGGCGCCGCCAGCGGCTCCCGTGTTTCTGATCGCGCACGACGAGCCGAATCGGCAGTTCGTTCTCGTTGTCCCACCAGCCGATCACCGTGTAATCGACTCCACGCCCGTGATGCAGGATGAGAAACCCGACGCCGAGCCGGGCGGGCGTGACGGGCGGCTCCGGCAGCTGCGCGATCACCCGGTCGATCCCGGTGCGAAAGGCTCGCAGCGGGTTCGCGAGCGGCGATGCGAGGATGGAGTACGTTCGCAGGCGCCAGCCTTCATGGCGGATGAGCCCGATCGCGCGGATCGGTCGCGGCTGGTAAGGGCGCACGGCGGCGGTTAGGCGTCCCGGTGCATCAACCGGACCAGGTGCGCACGCGTCCGGTATCCACGTGGACGAAATCGGAACGCGCGTAATAGCCGACACCGCCGCGCCGGGCCGCAAGCGCGAGATCGCGCAGATCGGCGCAGCTCAGGCCCTTCAGGCGCACGTCGATGGCGCGGCCTTCGAGATGCAGGCTGTGCGGCGCAACACCCCGCCCCTCCTCGGCGAGCCGCGCGTTGGTCCGCGGCGAGCGATAACCCGAAATCACTTCGAATCGCGGTTCGCGTCCGGCGGCGAGCGCGAGATCCGCGAGCTGCTCGTACAGGCGCGCGTCCATCGGGTGCTGCTCGTTGACGCGGTAGTCGCGCAGCAGGTGCTCGAGACGGCTAACGGCGTCGGCGACCAGGCCGCGCGCCGTGCGATAGGCCACGGCGAGCGATTCGCCCGTGTGGACGTTCAGCAGCTCGAGCCAGCGCTCTCCGCTTAGGACCCGTGGCTGGTCGGCGCGTGCGGCGCGGCCGATTTGACCGAATGCGGCACCGGCCAGCGCAAGCTGGACCAGACGGCGGCGTGTCAGATGGCGAGCCGGGCGCATGGGCACAGATGGTGCAAGACATTGGGCCGCGAGACAAGCGCGATGATCGCGACCTGTGTCACGCGGGCCGCACGGGCTCGACGGAACCGCGGTCGCCGGGCCGCAGATTCACGCTCACCACCTGCGCTTTGGGGAAGAAATTGAAGTCCGACGCGCTCGCCCAGGTGTAGGCGCCCATCGCGCGACCCACGATCAGATCGCCCGCATGCAATTCCGGAAGTGAGAGGTTCTCGGCGATCACGTCGATGCTGTCGCAGGTCGGTCCGGCGAGCACCGAGGCCAGGCGCCGCGCGCCCGCAAGCGACTTGCCGTCCGCCCGCCACGCCTCGACCGGATAGCGCGCGTGGTCGTAAAGCTGCCCGCTGTACGATCCATAGACGCCGTCGTCGAGGTAGTACCACCAGCGGCCCTCGCGGCGCGCGCGGCCCATGACCCGCGATACGCCAATGGCTGCGGGACCTACGATGAAGCGGCCAGGCTCCGCGATGACGCGCAGGCGCCGCGGCAGGGCGGCGAGCGCAGCGCGAATCGGCGCGCACAGGCGGCCGATGTCCGGCGCGCGTCGGCCGTAGTCGATGGGGAACCCGCCGCCGATGTCGAGCGTGTCGAGGGTACCGAATCGCGCGCGGCGACCGCGGACCAGCAGACGCCCGCAGGCCTCGATGGCCTCGACGTGCTTCAGCGCGTCGGTCACCTGTGAGCCGACATGGAACGAGAAGCCCCGGACATCGATCGCGAGCCGCCGGGCGAGCCGCGCAAGCGCGAGCGCGTCCTCGGGATCGCAGCCGAACTTGCGCGACAGGTCGCACACCGCTCCCGGGTTGCGAAAAGACACGCGCAGCAGCAGATCCGCGCGGCCGCGAAAGGGCGCGAACTTGCGCACCTCGTCCGGATTGTCCGCGACGAAGCTGCGTACGCCGAACGCGAGCGCCGCGCGAATGTCCGCGTCGCGCTTGATCGGGTGCGTATGGATGCAGCGGCGTGGATCCACGCCGACGCCGCGCACCAGGCTCACCTCCCCGGCGGTCGCCAGGTCGAACCAGCCGCCGAGGGCGGACAGCGTGCGGACCACTGCCGGATGCGGCATCGGCTTCAGCGCATAGTGCAGATCGACGCCCGGCAGCGCCTTGTGCAGCCGGTGGTACTGCTCGCGCACACGCTCGCAGTCGAGGATCACGAGGGGCGAGCCAAACTCGGCGACGAGGCGCCGCACCTGCGCAGGCGCGAAAGCATCGATCGCCGAGCCGCTGCGACGGCGGCGTCCGGCTCGTGGGTCAGCGGTTCGCGTCATGGCCAGCGTGTTCCGTCAGCCCGCGGTCGCCGCGCGCACCAGCCGGTCGCGAATCGCGGCCCAGCGCTCGTCGTGCGGCACGTCCTGCACCAGGATCTGCGAGCAACCCGCCCGGTCGAGCGTGCGCAGGTGCGCGTACAGATCATGGGCGTAGGCCTCGGGCCTGGCACCGGCATTGATCCAGGTGACGGAGCGGTAGGTATGAGCCGGCACCTGATGCGCCAGGACCGCGATGCGTTTTCCACCGCTCGCGAGCGCTGCGGCGCGCGCGTCGAGCTCCTCGGACCGCACGATCACCAGCGGCGTCTGCGGCGCGTAATGCGCCGGCATCGACCCCGGCACGCGGGGCGCGGCGGCGCCCGGCTCGGCGAGCACGTCCGGCACGACGCTGCGCAGCTGGCTGAGCGTGATCGCCCCTGGCCGCAGGAGGCGCGTGGCCCCGTCGTCGCAGGCGACGATCGTCGATTCGAGCCCGATCTGGCAGGGACCGCCGTCGAGGATCACCTTGACCGCGTCCCCGAATTCATCGCGCACGTGCTCGGCGCGCGTCGGGCTCACACGCCCGTAGCGATTCGCCGAAGGCGCGGCGATGCCGCCGCCGAACGCCGTGAGCAGTTGCTGCGCCATCGGATGCGCCGGCACGCGGATCGCGACGGTCTCCTGCCCGCCCGTGACGATGTCGTGCACCGCCGCGGCCCGCGGCATTACCAGTGTGAGTGGTCCCGGCCAGAAGCGCTCGCCGAGGCGCTGTGCGGCCTCGGGGATCGTACGCACCCAGCGGTGCAGATAGCGCGGGCTGTCGAGATGCACGATGACCGGGTGCGTTTCCGGGCGGCCCTTGGCCACGAAGATCTTGCGCACGGCGACCGGGTCGGCCGCATTTGCGCCGAGCCCGTAGACGGTCTCGGTGGGAAACACGACCAGCTCGCCGTTCCTCAGAGCGTGGACGGCGGCGTCGAGTTCTTCCTGCGTGGCGCGGATGACACGGACCATCCGCGGATTCTAGCAAGCCGGCATCTGGTCACTGAGCGGTCACCGCTCACTCGAGCGCGTGACGCTCCCAGCCGGCGTCCGTGCGACGCAGCTCGTACGCTGGCCAGTAGTGCTTGTCAAGCTTCAGCGTGATCACTTCGGCGGCATTGTTCCAGGTGATCGTCTTCAGTCTGACCGACGCGCGGTCCGGGCGACCCGTCACCACCTTGATGAAGGAGTCCAGATCGGGAGTCGGATTGCCGTCCACTTCGACGATGCGCCGGCCGGGATAGAGGCCGTAGCGGGTGGCGGGCGATCCGTAGGCGAAATAACCGACGTAGACGCCGACGGGCGGCACGCCGCGCTGCGCGCTCATCGCGCGGTGCGGGGGCTGCAGCGTCGCGCCCGCCCAGAGCACGACCCGATCCAGATCCACTCCGGAGAGCGCCACTGTGTCCACCTCGACGGCCTTCTCCGTGTCGCCGCGCCACACCCGCACCGCCACGCGGTCGCGGTCCGCCACCGCCCGCTCGACGTCGCGAAAGTGCGTGACCACCTGGCCATCCACCGCAAGCAGCAGGTCGCCTTCCTGCAGCAGCGCGGCCGCCGGCGAACCGCCGACGCGCCGCGTGACCGACAGCACCTGCCGATGGACGGGACTTGCGTCCTCGAGACGCTTGATCCACGCATCGCCGAGCCCGAGGCGCCGCGCACTCGCGAGCGGCTGTGGAACGAGCTCCGCCTCGAGCGAGTGCAGCGGGCGGTCCGCGCGCACCCGCTCCAGCATGTCGGCCACGATTCCGATCGGCACGCCGCGCATCTCCTGCTGGGAGTCGCGGCCACTCTCGAAGGCGAAACTCGACCACAGTCCGGTCACCGCGCCCGCGCGGTCAAGCAGAACCCCGTCGAAGTCGAGCGGCGGATTCACCAGCTGGGCGACGTCGAGGTTGCTCTCGCGGAACTGCGTCGTGCGCGACAGCGGCAGGAGCACCGGGGCCAGTTCAGATACGCGGGTGTCACGCCACTTGAGCTCGCCATCGCTGCCGAGTCCGACGACCGCGACTTCGTCGCCGGTGGCGAGTGCGCGCGTCGCGAGCTGCGCGCTGCGCACGGGGGTCGCGCCGATCAGCTGCGGGTCGTAGGCGATCATCGCGAGATTGTGCAGCGGATGGACGTAGACGACCCGCCCCGGGATCTCGAGCGTGCCCGCGAAGGTAATGCGCGCGTCGCCCATCGAGACCGGAACCGTGTTGCGATCGACGACGATCAGCCCGCGTGCCGCGTCGACCACGAGTCCGGTTCCGCGGTAGTTACGCTCCGTGATGCCCGAGACCGAGTAAGGCATGTCGTATACCACGCTGA
>JBAVOB010000046.1:0-1528 GCA_049691655.1 Steroidobacteraceae bacterium
GCGTACCGCAGTCCGGCGAGCAGTTCGTCGCGCGAACGCGGCACCGCACGCCGTTCGCCGCCGATCATGAATCCTCGGGAGTCGAGCCGCGTTTCAAGAGCATCGCCGAAGCCGAGGAAGGAGTAGCGCCCGACACGCTCGCCGCCCTCGACGCTCTCGAGCAGGAACCGGGGCCTGAACGACCCGAGCTTGAGGAACGCGGACACCGGTGTGTCGAGGTCCCCGGCAATGTCGAACGACAGCTTCACTCGAAGTGCTCCGGACAACAAAAAACCCATCCCGGTCGCGCCGGAGATGGGTCCTGGTGTCTTCTCAGATCTGGTTCGGTCTACGAATTGATCGGCGAACGCAACGCCAGCCCTCTCCTTATCAGAGTTGCCACCGCCACAGCAGGCGAGCGAGAGTGCGTGGGTTCATGGAGCCGAGTATCGCTTGGCCCTTTCGCCAGCGTCAAGGGAACTGCGGAAATGCCGGTGTTTTCGCAGTTCGCTCGGCAGGTGCTACCTTTGCCGCTGCCTACGCAGTCCCTGTGAAGAATCCAGCCAGAATGGCCCTCGCGCCCGTCCCTGCCGCCCGCCTGCTGCGCGTCGTTCCGCCGCGCGTCATCCCCGGCTTCGGGCTCACGCTCGGCTACGCAATGCTTTACCTGTCGCTGATCGTGCTGATCCCGCTCTCTGCCACGTTCCTCAAGGCGGCCGGACTCGGCTGGGAGGAGTTCTGGCGGATCGTTACCGCGCCGCGCGTGCTGGCATCCCTGCGGCTGAGTTTCGGCGCGGCGATGCTCGCGGCGCTAGCCAATGTGCTGTTCGGGCTGCTGGTCGCGTGGGTGCTCACGCGCTACGACTTTCCGCTGCGCCGCTTGTTCGACGCGATGGTCGACCTGCCGCTTGCGCTGCCGACCGCCGTGGCCGGCATCGCACTCACGGCGCTCTATGCGCCGGACGGCTGGATCGGAGCGTGGCTCGACGCGCTGGGCATCCAGGTTGCCTTCACGCCGCTCGGCATCGTCGTCGCGCTGGTCTTCATCGGATTGCCGTTCATCGTGCGTACTGTGCAGCCCGTCCTCACGGACCTCGATCGCGAGGTCGAACAGGCAGCGATCACGCTTGGCGCGACCGGACTACAGAGTTTCCTCCGGGTGATCCTGCCGTCGATCTGGCCGGCGTTGCTTACCGGCCTCGCACTCGCGTTTGCCCGCGGCGTCGGCGAGTACGGTTCGGTGATTTTTATCGCCGGAAATCTGCCACTGAAATCGGAGATCGCGCCGCTGCTAATCATTACCCGCCTCGAGCAGTTTGAATACGCAGGCGCCACCGCGATCGCCGTCGTGATGCTGATCATCTCGTTCGCGATCATGTTGTCCATCAACGCGCTGCAGCTTTGGACGCAGCGCCGCTACGGGCGTGATTGATGCGCGACCAGGCCTCGAGCAGCGCCGCCCGCCCGCCCGCACCGGTGCGGTCCCGGCCGCGGCGACGCGTCGGACCCCTGCCGTTTGCGCTCGTCGTCGCGGCGCTCATGTATCTCG
>JBAVOB010000047.1:0-18777 GCA_049691655.1 Steroidobacteraceae bacterium
CTCGTGAGCTGCACGGCGCGGGCTGGGCGGTCGGCCTGCTCGACCGCGACGCCGAGCGCCTCGCCTCGGTGACAACCGAACTGGGCGAGCGCGTTGTCACCGCGACCGTGGACGTGCGCGACGACGCGGCGCTCAGGCGCGCCGTCCAGGATTGCGTGGCTTCGCTGGGCGGCCTCGAGATCGCGATTCACTGCGCCGGGGTCGTCTCGGTCGGCCCGTTGATTGCCACGACCGCCGAGGACTGGCGCTGGATCATGGAGATCAACCTGCACGGCGTCGTCAGCGCCACGCGCGCGGTCGTGCCGATCCTGATGCAGGCGCAGCGCGGGCTCATCATCAACATTGCGAGCGCCGCGAGCTTCTGCACCGGCACCGGCATGAGCGCGTATAACACTTCGAAGGCGGCCGTCGTCGGCTTCAGCGAATCGCTGATGCAGGAACTCGCCCCGGCGGACATCCAGGTGCTGGTCGCGATGCCCGGGTTCTTCCGCACGCGCCTGCTCGATGAAGCCCGCGGACCGGCCAGGACGCTGGCAAGCGCGCGGCGCATCATGGAACAGTCCAACCTCGAGGCGGAGGCCGTCGCGCACGGGCTGCTCGCCGCCGCGGCGGCTGGACGGAACTACTTCGTCACCCCTAGCCTGTTCAGGCGCCTGTGGTGGCGCAAGCGCCTCGCACCCGAGCGCTTCCAGCGCTGGCACCCGGTGCACGGGCCACGGGCGCGACGCTCCTGAAGGAATCGCCGCATGCCGCTCGCACCCTTTCACCTCGCGATCCCCGTGCACGACCTCGCCGCGGCGCGAGCTTTCTACGGGGGGTCGTTAGGCTGCCCCGAGGGGCGCAGCAGCGCCGCGTGGGTGGATTTCGATTTCTTCGGGCACCAGCTGGTCGCACATCTGGATCCAGCGAAGCGCCCGGTGCACTTCAACGATGTGGATGGCAAGGACGTGCCGGTGCCGCATTTCGGTATCGTGCTCGAATGGGGCGCGTGGCAACGGCTCGCCGATCGGTTGCGAGCGGGCGGGGCGCGGTTCGTCATCGAGCCGGGGATCCGGTTCGCCGGGCAGGTGGGCGAGCAGGGGACGTTCTTCTTACACGACCCGTCGGGGAACGCGCTCGAGTTCAAGGCGTTTCGGGATCCGGGCAGGTTGTTTGCGAAGTGACTGCCGCGGACCATCAAATTCACGCTATCCCCTGCGCTCGACGCGGCCTTCTGCCGAAGGACTCAGGCGCCCTGGTAGGCCGCCCACCGTACCAGCGCGAACACGAGCCCGGCGAAGTACAGGATGCCGAAAATCAGCTTGTTGTGCTCGGCCAGCCAGCGCGGCAGGTAGATGTCGAAGTTCGGCTCGCGATCTTCGGTGTAGCGCGCTGCAACGGAGGTGAGCGGACAACGCCAGCCGTTGACCACGAGGATCACCACTTCGGCAAAGACGATTGCCGCGAACCACAGCGCGACACGGTGCTGGCCCCGCCAGGACATGACCGGGATGGCGACGATGCACGCGACGAAGAAGGCCCAGGCGATCGTATGCGCGAGCTTCACGGCCTGCAGGGGAGTCACGGCGACACGGACCGCTGGTTGCTGCTGCACTGTGGTCAATTCCAGCCGATCGTCACGAAGTTGCTAAAAATGCAGGGCGAAGATCAACCACATCGCGAATACGCACAGGGCGCTGAAGACAAACGCCGTAAATCTGTGTGTCACCCGGTTATTGGTGACGTGGATGAAACTGTGGATGCACCGCCCGGCCACGAACGCCCATGCCAGGGCGATTTGCGGCGCGGTCACGCTGTTGGTGGCGTAGAGGATCGGGCAAATCGCGAAGAAAAGGACCGGCACCTCGAACAGATTACGGAAATTGTCGGCCGGGACGACATTCTCGAGCCGCCCCGCCGCGGCACGGCTCGTGGCGATGTCCTGTGGATCGATGTGCCGCACCCGCATTTCCGTCAACCGCACGACGTACATGCGTACCATCACTGCGAGGGTCAGTGCGACCTGCGCGCAGGCGGGCCAGAAGATGTCGCCGGGATTCATCCTGTCTTTGCCCGCGCCGCGGCATAACCGCAATATTCGCAGTCGCCCGGTGGCTCCGGGATTGCCGCGCTCATCAGGCATCCCTTGAGATCGGCGAGCGCCGCTTCGACCCAGCGGTCGCTTCCTGTGTAAGGCAACACTTTCACCGCGAACTCGATGCGGCCATCGAATGCATCCGCATCCTGGCCGTTGCAGTAGACGAAGTAGCCCGTGTTCGACACCTTGAGGCCCTGGCGGCGCACGAGCCACTGGTAGATCTCCATCTGGCGCTTGTACGCGGACTGCCATTCCGCATCGAGCGTCACCTCGCCGTTCTTCGCGGTGGCCTTGTAGTCCACGACCATGATTTCGCCCCCCGGGCTCATCCACAGATCGTCAATGGCGCCGGTCACGAGCAGGTTGGTCGGCACGTGGTGCGTCTGCACGCCCTTGAAATTCTCGCGCCAGTCGTTGAGCTGCGGATGCTGGAAGGGCACCGCCGCGATGCCGTACTGGTGCATCAGCGGGTGGGCCGTCGCCCCGACGCGATGCACGTCGAATTCCTTCTTGAGCAGCCGGTCGACCAGGTTGTTGATATTGAACGGCGGGCCGTCCGGCCGGCGGATGCCGTGCCGGTGATTGAGATAGAAGCAACGCGGGCATTCCAGGAACAACTCGATCCCCGACCGGCTGACCTTGAACGACTCCCTGGACGCTGGGTCAAAAAGTCCGCGAGACTTGATGGCGAACGACTTCTTCATGGCGACACGCTGCGCTGCTCGGACGGAAGCACAAGTCTAGTCCCGCACGGGTTGCCTGCGGACTCAAATCTGCCGCGAGTCATAGGCCCAGTGCAGCAGCGCCTGGCGCTGCCGGCGCCGGCAGTCGAGCGCCTGCGGCGGGCAGTTGCGCTGGATCTGCGTGACGTGCCGGCGCATCGCGCGCCAGCGCTTGATCTGGCGCTCATCGTCGGGGGAGCGGCGGCCCATGAAATAACGGCAATACCACTGGAACCAGCCGCGCGGGTCCTCGCGGCGCAGCCAGCCCTTCTCGCGCCAAACCTGCAGAGGCTGCGAAGCGCGCACGCCGAAGAAGTTCAGCCTGGGATTGGCCCGCTCGGGCGAGAGCTTCGCCTTCCTGAACCAGCTGGCGGGGAATTCGTCCCGGCAATCCGTCAGGTACCTGCCGCCAAACACCCCGAGTTCCAGCATTTCCTTCGGGGTCAGCTCCGGGCGGAAATCCGGCGCGAAGTTGCGACCTACTGGCTCGGTACGCAGGTACCCGTAATGCTTCTGCATGCGGTCGTTGACCTCGACGCGCATTGCTTTCCTCTTCATCCGGGATCCATCGCGACGGATAGTCAATTGACCGGCACCTGCATGTCGCGCAGCGCGTCGAGCAGCCGCGTGCGTTCTGCGTCTGCATCCCCGCGGCCGATGAGCGGCTCAACCTGCCCCAGCAGACTCAAGTCATCGACACCAGCCAGCGCCGTCGCGCGTGCCGGGCAGGAGTGGCCCCGCTTCAGTTGCAACAGCTGCACGATCCTGCGGTCCGCGGCGTTTAGCGCAGCTTGACCGCCGTCGCTCAGATAAGCCCCACCGCTGTGCAACAGGAACGGAGTCATGAGGATGTTGCCAGCGTACCGCGCCACCTTTCTGCCGCTGCTCTCGAGATGCCCGCCGTCGTCGCGGATCACCCAACGTACGGTGTCGGCCTGGTCGATCGCGTGATCGATGCGCCTGCAGTCCATCGTCGCCTCGGATGCCGTGATCTCTGCCAGCTTCGGGTGCTGGATTGTGGGTTGGTAGCTGCAGGCGCTCAAGAGCAAGACGCCGAGCGGTGCGAACGCGCGGTCCGGGCGCCGCTTGATCAGGCCGGCGCTCACGGCGGCGGGAACCCCGCGACCGGTATCGCGCTCACGACCGCGGCGAAGACCGACACGGTCACCACGGCAAGCACGACCGTCTTCGCTTCGGCCCGCGTAACCTCGAGCATCGCGAGATCCTCGAACGGCACCTCGATGGCCGCGCCTGCGGCGCGCGTTTCCTTGGCGTGCGGCGTGACGGTCACGCCGATGAAACGGTCGGACCCGACGGCGGTGACCTTGAACGTGATGCGCTCGCGGCGAATCGTAACAATGCGAATCTCGCTGCCGACGCGGATGCGCAGCTCCCGTGTCGCGGCCTCGGACCCCGGCGCGTAGCTGCGCGTGGTGCACGCTCCTGCGCACAGCGCGAGGGCGGTGACGAGCAGGCAGAGAATGTTCGAACGATACTGCATGGTCGCGCGCGGTGCGGGCCGGATTGCCGGGTCAGTATAATGCTGACGATGATCCTCGTTGCCCGTATGCCCGACCTCGCGCGCCGCGGCACACGCTCGGCTGCGCTATTGTTTGTGGTCGCACTCTGGAGTACTCCGCTGATGGCGATCGAGGAACCCGTCTACACCCTGATCGAGCGGCAGGAACCGTTCGAAGTGCGCGAATACCAGTCCTACGTCGTAGCCGAGACGCTTGTTGACGGCACTTTCGATAGCGTGGGGAGCGAGGGCTTCCGGCGATTGTTCCGCTACATCTCGGGGGCCAACCGCGAGGCGGCCAGGATCGCCATGACGGCGCCGGTCGAACAGGCGGCCGCGGGCACCAAGATTTCCATGACCGCCCCGGTGGAACAGCAGCGGGCGGGCCGGCACTGGCGTATCGCTTTCGTCCTGCCGGCGTCCTACACGCTGGCGAGCGCGCCGCGGCCGACCGACGACCGGATCGCGATATCCGAAGTACCGGCGCGCCGCGTTGCCGTCGTGCGCTACAGCGGGACGTGGGGCCAGGCGCGCTATGACAGCGAGCTTGCGGCGCTGCGGCACTTCATCGGCGAACGCGGCCTCAGGGCAATCGGCGAACCGGTGTTCTCGCGCTACAACCCGCCGTTCATGCCATGGTTCCTGCGCCGTAACGAGATCCAGGTCCCGGTGCAGGCGCCGGGCGCGCTCAGCGGATAGCGGCGATCCGGGCAGCGAGCTTGGTCGCGAATTCCTGGATCGCGCGGCGCGCATCCGCCCAGGGGTCGCCCGCCGCCGAAGCAATCTCGAGGCTGGGAGCGAATTGCTCGTGGGAAACACTCGCGATCACGCGACCGTCCGCGGCGCGGACCGTGCCGGTGAGCTCCGCGCCGCCGAGCGAGGTCGACAGCAGGGCGTCGATCGAGGGGTTGTCGCTTACCTGCCTGCGCGTCGGATGGCTCGCCTGCGCCGCGACGATCACGACAGCGACACGAAGGCCGCGCGCCCGGGCCCGTGCGGTGGCGTCCTGACCAAGCGCCCGGCCGACGGCATCCGTGACGTACGCGCGCAGCACCGGCGCTTCCTCGCGGCCATAAGTGCTTGCGAGCTTCGCCTGCAATGCCGGGGAAAAGGTCACGGCGACCGGCACGGTCGCGCGCGCGGTATCGCTCGCCACGACCGGGACCAGCGCCGCAAGTAGCGCCACCGCGACGATCAGTTTCTCAATGGCTCGCATCCGACGCTCCGGCGACCCTTCCAGCTACCACCTCTTTGATTGGACTCCGGCAGCGTGCGGGAAGTTTCCGCTCCCGGCGCAGCGGGCGGCCTCACTTGGCCGATTTGTGCCTGCCCTTCAGTTCCACCAGGATCAGCTCAAAGGGCTTGTCCCCGGTGTTCTGCGGCAGATGCGTGCTGCCCGGGTCCCACATGGTCTGGCCGGCCTTCCAAGTTGCATCGATCACCTTGCCATCGGGCAATGTGAATTTCCCGTGAGACTCGTTCAGGAACACAGCTACGTTGGCTGGATGCGTATGCATCACCGACTTCTCGCCCGGGCCGTACGTCACGCGCAGGACCCGCACCTGGGCGTTCTCGAATTCCACCTTGTAGTGCTTGGGATCGGCTTTCACCGCGTCCTGTGCCGCCGCCGGCAGGACCCAGGCGGCCGCCGCCAATGTTGCAGCGAACAATAGAACTCGTCTCATGTTGTTCTCCCGATGCCACGCCAGCGGGCCGCCGGCGTTTCCGGGGCGCATTATCCCCCGATGCCGGTGGCGCTGGCGAATCGCTCAGTCGCGCGGCATCGCATCGAGCCCGAAGTTCGCGTGCACCAGCATCCACTTGCCGCCCTGCCTGGCATAGACGCGTGTCGATTTGGCGCGGTTCGGCTTGACCTTGCCGTCCTTGTCCTGCGCGTAGCCGAGGAAGTTGTAGCTCAGGATCGCGACGTCGCCGTAGACCTGGACCTTCGGATTGAGCATCTCGTTCGCGAGTGTCGTGGCGGGATCCTTGTTCGAGGCCTCCGCAAGGCGTGCCGCAAGCGCCCGGCCTTCGAGTCGCGTGGCCGCTTCAGGGTTGAACTCGGTGTATTCCTCGGCGACGTTCTTCTGCGATTCGGCGACGTTTCTGGCGTTTTCCGCCAGCCACTGGGCCTTGACGATATTCATGATCTCGGCCGCGACCGCCGGGCTGGCCGTGTCGGCGAGCACGGGCGCACTGGCCGTGGCGAGAGCGGCGAGCAGTAAAGCTGTAAGGTATTTCACGAGCGGACTCCTCTAAACTTGGGGGGCGGCAGACCAGCACAGCGGCCGCGCTGCCAGGCGCCGGATTACCGCCCGATGGAATTGCGGAACAAAGCGATGGACACAGAATCCTGGATTGATGTTGGCGCGGCCGAGGAGCTCGGCCGGCGGCCCGTGCAGCAGGTGCTGCTTGGGAGCACGAGACTTGCACTCGTCTGCAAGGACGGCGAGTTCAGCGCGATCTCGGGCGTCTGCAATCACGCCGGAGGCCCCCTCGGCGAGGGGACGCTCGATGGCGAATACGTGGTGTGCCCGTGGCACTACTGGAAATTTCACTGCCGTACGGGTCTTGGGGAGCCGGGATACGAGGAGGATCGCGTGCCGGCGCACGCCGTGCGGGTCGAAATCGGGCGCGTGCTCGTGCAGCGCGCACCGAGTTCCAAGCGCGGCCGAAAACCGCACGCCCCGCATCCGCTCGCGCGCACACCGCGTCGCGATGCGGGACCGATCCGCGTGCTCGGTCTGTCGACGACGGCGATGACGGCGGAGCATCCCCGCTACAGCACCTCGGAAGACCTGCTCGCGCACGCGCTGCGGGCGGCGACGGAGCGGCCGGGATGCGAGACGCGGCTCATCCGTGTCGGGGATCTGAAGTTCCGCGCCTGTGAAGGCTTCTACTCAAAATCCTCGCGGGCCTGTACCTGGCCGTGTTCGATCACGCAGATGGATCCAGGTGACCAGATGGACCAGGTCTACGAGGGCATCGTTCACTGGGCCGACGTGATCATCGTGGCGACGCCGATTCGCTGGGGCGGCGCCAGCAGTCTCTACTACAAGATGGTGGAGCGGATGAACTGCATCCAGAACCAGGAGACGATCGCCAACAAGCATCTGCTGCGCAACAAGGTGGCGGGTTTCATTATCACCGGCGGCCAGGACAACGTGCAGGCCGTGGCAGGCCAGATGCTCGCGTTCTTCGCGGAGGTCGGTTGTCAGTTTCCGCAGTTCCCGTTCGTCGCGCACTCGCGCGGCTGGAGCGCGGAAGACATGGAAAACAACCAGCTCTACGTGCAGCAGTCCGCAATGCTGCGCGAGGGGGCGGCCGCGCTCGTGCGTCGCTGTGCGGAGATGGCTGCGGTGATGATCAGGGGCACGCTGGGCGAGGCCGCGCTGACCCCCGGCGGACGCAAGGGACACGAACTCGAGACGCGGACGCAGCTGCTGGCTGCGACGAGCGAGGCGGGGACCGAATGATGAACAAGGCATCCGCTGCGCCGGACGGTGACTATGTGCTCGGGACGCACGATGAAGAGGTCGAGCGCCTCGGCATTCAGCACCGCCTGTGGCGGCATCGCGTGCTCGATGCCTGGCGGCGCGCGCGCATAGGCGTGGGGCAGCGCGTCGCCGACATCGGCGCCGGCCCGGGTTACGCCGCCATCGATCTCGCCGAGATCGTCGGGCCGCGGGGCGAGGTGACGGCTCTCGAACGGTCGGTCCGATTCCTCGAGGTGATGCGCAAGCGAGCCGCGGCCCGCGGGCTCGGAAATCTCACCGCGAAGGAGATCGATCTCGACGAGCAGGCGCTCGGCATCGACGGCCTCGACGCCGCCTGGTGCCGCTGGGTACTGTCGTTCGTGCGGCGGCCCGCGGTGGTGGTGGAGAGGATCGCGGGTGCGCTCAAGCCGGGCGGTCGCGCAGTGTTTCACGAATACGTCGACTATGGCACCTGGGCATGTGTGCCGCCGCTGCCGAGCCACGCTGGTTTCGTCGCGGCGGTGATGACGAGCTGGCGCGCGAGCGGCGGCGAGCCGGACATCGCGCAGCAGTTGCCGGGCATGCTGGCGGCGGCCGGGCTGCGCATCGTGGTGGCCGAGCCGGTCGTCTACCTGCTCGCACCGGAAGACCCGATGTGGGAATGGCCCGCATCCTACATCGCAAGTGGGCGAGCGCGCCTGGTGGAGCTCGGCCACCTCACCGCCGCGGACTCGCAGCGGCTCGAACGCGAGTTCGCTGCGCTCACGGCGAATCCGGCGGCCCGAATGCTTACTCCCTTGGTACTCGAGGTCATCGCGCTCAAGCCATGACGCCGAATGCGACACCGATGGCCCTGCGGCCCGACAAGGATTAGGCTGTGCGCCAGCGCCGCACGACGCGAGGAACCGCGCACATGAAGTTTCAGGCCAAGGGAACCTTCGATGTCGCAATCAAGCCGCAGCACGCGCCGGTCCCGGGCCCAGGCGCGGCGCTCGGCCGCATGTCGCTCGACAAGAAATTTCATGGCGACCTGACGGGCGGCAGCAAGGGCGAGATGCTCACCGCCGTCACCGAGACCAAGGGCTCGGCCGGCTACGTGGCGGTCGAGCGCGTGACGGGCAACCTGAACGGGCGCAAGGGCAGCTTTGTCCTGCAGCATGCCGGGATCATGAATCGCGGCGCACCGCAGCTCGCGATCACGGTCGTGCCGGATTCGGGAACTGACGAGCTGACGGGCATCATGGGACTGCTCAAGATCGATGCCGTCGAAGGCACTCACCACTACCAGTTCGACTATACGCTGCCCAAGTAGCGCCGTGGCGGCTCAGGCGAGGCGTTTTTCCATGAACACGCTCAGCGGATCGACGCGGTAACGACCGAACGGTTCGCGATAGGTATATCCGAGCTTCTCGTAGAGCCGGAGCGCTTCGGGCTGGCGAACGCCGGTCTCGAGCCGCGCGACCGTGACACCTTGCCGCAGCGCATGGGCCTCGAGATGAGCCATGATCGCCTGCGCGAGGCCCCGGCCCCGATAGCCCTGCGGAACGAAGACACGCTTGACCTCGACGTAGCGGCCGTCGTCGTCCATGAACTTGACGGCGCCACACGCCACGAGCTCATCGCCCAGGTACCCGCCAAACATGGCGACGTTCGGGCGCTTGAGCGCTGCGATGCTTTCGAGATGGTTGCTCTCCGGCGGATAGAGCGCGATCTGGTAGGCATCCAGCTGCCCGATGAAACGCTCGGCAGCCGGATCTTCCGGGTCGAGTGGCCGGATGATCATGGCGTAGTCTCGCTCAGCGCGAGCGACACGAGGCGCCGCGTGAAGCGTTCGCCGAGCGCAGCGGGCGCGGCGAGATGCATCCGTCGGAGCGACGCTTCATGTGCCCGCGGCACACGGTGGAGCGCGGCGCGGGCCGCAGTCGCCAGGCGGTCGAGCGGCTTCGCGGTGCGGCCCTTGAGGTACCTGAGCGCGTGGGCGAGCGCGATCTCTTCGGCGGTGAGATCGGTCCCGAACGGGTATTCGGTGAACAGCCCAGCCCGCCTGTGGGCCGAGAAGGCGCGCTCGAGATTCTCCGGGAGATTGGCCCGGCGAGCGTCGGGAATACGGTAATCCGCGGCGATCTTGCGGTGGCGCCTGGCTTCGGCGAGCAGCCCTTCCTGAAATCGTGAATCCGCTATGCCGAGCAGCGCCGCGATCACTTCGGCGTCGGTCCGGCCGCGCAGATCCGCGATCCCGTACTCGGTCACGACCACGTCGCGCAGGTGTCGCGGGATCGTCGTATTGGCGTAGTTCCACACGAGATTCGACGACGTGCGCCCGCCGCTCGAGCGGGTCGCGCGCACGCAGAGGATCGAGCGCGCATCGGGGAGCGCGTGCGCCATCGCGACGAAGTTGTACTGGCCGCCGACACCGCTCACGACGCGCCCATCCTCGAGGGTGTCCGAGACGGCGGCACCGAGCAGCGTCACCATCATCGTCGTGTTGATGAAGCGCGCCTGCGCGCGCTGCAGCACGCGCAGCTCATAGTCATCGCCATAGAGCTGGTTGATGAAGCCGATGCCGCGCATGTCGAACTGCCGGCGCTCGCGATCGGGCAGGTCCCGCAACGCGGCGTAGAACCCGCGTGGCCCGACGAAGAAGCCCGCGTGCAAGACTGCGCCCCCACGCAACTCGCGGCCGAGGCACTGCTCGGCGAGCGCGCTCGCGGCGCGACGATCGTCGAGATCGGGCGCGAGGGCAACGCCCTCGGGATTGACAATCATGCCGCTCTCGAACCGACAGTCCTCGCGAAACACACCGAACTCGCGCAGTTTGATGAATTCCGCCTCCGAGAGCCGCGGTCCGAGTCCCGTCTCGCGCAGCGCCTCGAGAATGCCGGCCGCGAAGCGCTCGCGGATCCGGCCGCTCGCCAGCAGCCGCTGCAGCGGCAGCCAGTTGTAGACCCGCCGCCGCAGTATTCCGGCCCGGTAGAGATCGAGCATCTGGTCAACGAACATCTCGGTCGAGCCAAATACCCCCTCGACGAACGGCCGGCGACCGCCCTCGGCGTCGATCAGCGCGGCGGATTTCTCGATACCGAGATCTGCCAGCGCCTGGATGTAGCTCGCGTTCTGCTGATGGCGCAGCAGCAGCGAATACGCGACCGAATCACCGAGCTCGCCGATTCCAAGCTGCAACGTCCCGCCGTCGCGCACCAGCGCGCTTGCATGCAACCCGATGGCGTGGTCGACGGATCCGAGCGCCGGGTTCGGCGGGCAGAACAGGTCGAAGTCGTAGCGGGGATGCTCGACGATGTAGTCGAAGCGCTGCGTTTCGGCTTGCGCCGCGCCGAGCATGAAAGGCATCTGCGCGTGCACCTGCCCGATCATGAGCGCATCGCGCCCGTCGCGGCGCGCGGCCTCCACGAGGGGTAGCAGGTCGACCGTGACGTCGGGATTGGAGCCGAAACTGTACTGGGTGATACCGGCTGTCGTGCGTTTCGCCACGAGCTGCGCAATGACGTTCACCCCGCGCAGCAGCGCGTCGCGACCCACGTGCGTGTAGTTGGTCGAAAGGTAGTTCTGCTGCGAATGCGCGGAATTCAGGCTCGCGCCCGCCTGGAAATAAAACTCGATTACCCGCACGTTGGCGGGCAACGCGTCAGCCTGGGCAGCGAGGGCGTAGTCGAGATCGACGTAACTGCCAAAAATGCGCTCGACCAATGGACCGGTGAAGCGCCGTTCGAGAGCGGACGCGGGCTGCGGCTTGCGCAGCGACAGCGCCGTGAGGATCGTCAGGTCGAGGGCGGGATCGCGCGCCGCGCGCCGGTACAGCTCGTTGGCGAATACATTCGGCTTGCCGATCCCGAGCGGCATCGCCAGCACGATGCGATTGCCGAGGCGACGGAGCATCGCGTCCACGCACTCGCCGATGTCGTCGAAGAACGCCGTCATGGACTGGCTGGCACGGCGGCGCTTTACACGCCGCGAGAGCGCAGCGGCGCTGGACGCCGGGACATGATCGCCGGCGGCGCGCGCGGCAGTCGGAGCGACCACTCGATCGTCACCTCGTTCCCAATCCAGTCGGTGGATTGCCAGTCGCCCTGACCGACCCCGAAGTCGAGACGATGAATGGTGGTGGCGCCCGCCAGGTACACGACCGGCTTGCGCGCTTCCAGGGTTGCGCGCGCAACGAGCGTGAGGCGCAGCTCACGCGTGACGTCGCGAATCGTCAGTGCGCCGCGCACATCGTAGCGGCCAGGCGCTGCGCTCGTGATCGCGCTTGAGACGAACGTCGCCTGCGGCCAGCGCTTGGCGTTGAAGAAATCCGCGCTGCGCAACGTCGAGTCGCGATCGCTGTCGCGCGTATCGACGGAATCGACATCGATCGTCACGGAGAGCACGCCGCCGCTCAAGTCCCTGGTCCCGTAATCGAGCACCGCCGTGAACTTGCGGAACTGGCCGCGGGTCCTGGCTCCGGCCTGGACAAACGTGAAACTGAGCGAGCTCTTCGCCGTATCGAGCATGTAGCGCGGCGCGCCGTGCGCAGCTGCCGGCAGCGCGCCGGCAGCCAGCACGCCGATGAGCACGCCGACCTTCGTGAACGGGAGCATGCGTCGCAGCACGGTATCCCTGTAGATGAAGTGATGCTTGAGTGCCCCCAGCAGATGCACCACGGCGACGCCGGCCAGGGTGTACCCAAGAAAGTGATGCATCGCGTTCAGGTAGTGGAATGACGACGCGCTCGGCGCCACGAAGTTCGGCAACTGCACGAGCCCGAACCAGGAGACGGGGTAGTTCTTGGCTGAGGACATGAGCCAACCGGCGAACGGTACGGCGAACAGCAGTGCGTAGAGCGCGATGTGCGTGCAATGCGCCAGTCGCCGTTCCCAGGGCTGCAGCGTCGGCGGTAGCGGCGGCACGGGATTCATCCAGCGCCACAGCAGCCGCAGGGCGGCGAGCGCGAGAATCGTGATGCCGATCGACTTGTGCCGGGCGAGCAGCGCGAGCTTGCGCGCTGGTGCTGCGCCATCCGCACTCAGGGCCAGGACAAACTGCGTCAGCACCAGTGCCACAATGCCCCAGTGAAAGAGTTGCGTGATCCCGCCCCAGCGAACGGTGGTATTGCGCAGTGGCATTGCCGTAGATTAGACGCGTGCCGCCTATCCGCCAAACGATTCCAGTCGTACTGTTTGCTGCGGCGCTGCCGCTCGCCGCCTGCCGGGCACCATCACCTGCACCCGCGGAGCCGCCGCGGTGGGAAGTACCCGCTCCTTCAGAGGACCGGCGAGGCGCGACGGAGTTTCGCGTCGCGCCGGAGCGCTCGCTCCTGACGGTGCTCGTGTTCCGCGGTGGACCCCTGGCGAGTCTCGGCCACAATCATGTCATCGCATGCCGCGACCTGGCAGGCGTCGTTTTCCTCATGCCCGACCGCGCACACTCAGCGTTCGAATTGCGCGTGCCGGTGGCGCAGCTCACCGTGGATGAACCGGCGCTGCGCGGCGCCGCAGGCGCGGACTTTGCGGAAGCCGTGGCCGAGGACGCCAAGGCGGACACGCGGCGCAACATGCTGGGCGCCGCGTTGCTCGATGCAGATCGTTACCCTGCGATCACGCTGCGCTCGGGACGGATTCTGCGCACCGCGGGCGGGTTCCAGCTCGAGATCGCGGTCGCCGTCCGGGACCAGACGCGATCTATTGTGGTGCCGGTGACCTTCAGCGAGGCGGGCGAGGAGATCGTCGTAACGGGCGAGACCAGGCTCTCCCAGGCGGCACTCGGCCTGCAGCCATTCAGCGTGATGCTCGGCGCGCTGCAGGTCGAGGATGAACTGCACGTCAGGTTTCGCGTCACCGCCCGCCGAGCTGCCGCAGCAGCTCCCTAGCGCCGTACACCTTCGCCAGTGCTTCGCGCATGATCGCCGGATGCACGGCGATCATGCGGTTCTTCGCGGTGTCGAACCAGTAGGAGCCGGAGATCGAGTGGATGTTGCCATCGAAGGCGAGGCCGACGATCTCGCCTTTCGCGTTGATCACGGGACTGCCGGAGTTGCCGCCGACGATGTCGTTGTTAGTCGAGAAGTTCACCGGTGTCGCGAGATCAAGCTTGGCCTTCGCGTTCGTCCAGCTGTCCGGCAGGCGGAAAGGATCGGCACCGGTCGCGCGCGCAAACGCCGTCTCGAGGCGCGTGAAGGGCGGAACCTCGGTGCCGTTCTCGATCCACCCCTGCACGGTGCCGTAGTTGAGACGCAGCGTGAACGTCGCATCCGGATAGACTCTCGTGCCGAGTGCGGCAAAACGGGCGTGCGCTAGCTTCTCCGCGGCGCGATCGGTCGGCGCCTCGACCTCGTCCTCGTAGCGTTTGCGGATCGCGCGGGCGTCCGGGTCGACCAGTTTCGCGAGCGCGATCATCGGGTCGGTCGACGCATCGACTGCCGCAGCGCCCCCATTCCACAGGGCGAGGCGCACCGCCGGATCACCGAGTTTCGTGCCGGAGATCATACGTTCGGCGAGCTGATCCGGAGATTCCGTGACGAGCAACCGCCGCATCAACGGGTGATCCGGGCCTAACCACTCGCGCATCCGCTCCAGCCCAAATACGAGCGTCAGCCGCTCGAGTTCCGGGTAGACGGGCGTCGGGGCGCCGAGGTCCTGCTCGATGCGCGGCAGGGCCGCAGCGGTGAATTCGCGCAGGCGTTCGGTGTTCGGCTTGCCGCGCTCCGCCGCACCACGCACCAGCGTGCGGGCGCTGCGGAACAGGCGGCTGTTGAAGCCGGCAGCGCCCTCGGCGAATACGTACGGGAGGTAAATCGTGCGCTCGACCGCCTCGGCGAGGGCGGTATCACCCCACGGATCGCCGGTCGCCTGGCGCAACTGCGGATCCTGCGTGACGCTCGCCCGCAGCGCGGTCTCGTCGTTACGCTTGCGCTCCAAGAGCGCGTCGTCGAGCAGCGCGTCCAGTTGCTTGCGACGCACCTTGATGCTGTTCTCGATCGAGTTGAGCACATCGGTCGTGATGCGCTCGGCCTGCGGCCCCGTCTTCGCGAACTGGATGTAGCGGCCGCGAAGCTCCGAATAGCGCAGCAGCCAGTTCGGCAGCAGCACATCGCGCTGGAACTGCAGCTGCGAGACCGTCAGCAGCCGGTCGGTGGTGCCGGGATGGCCGGAGACGAATACGAGTTCGCCGCTCTGCGGTCCCGCGAAATTGATGCGCAGATAGTTCGGCGTCTTCGCGGGCTTGCCGTTCTCGTAAGCCCGCATGATGGACATGTCGAGGCAGTAACGCGGGAACTGGAAGTTGTCCGGGTCGCCGCCGAAGGCCGCGATGCCCGCCTCGGGCGCGAATACGAGTCGCACGTCGGCGTAGCGCTTGTATTTGTACAGAAAGTACTCGCCACCCTGATAGAGCGTCACGCTCTCGCACTTGAGCGGCCCCGTCTTCTTGTCCTTGCTGCTCGCCGCCTCGCAAGCCGACTCGAGTTCCGTGAGCGCCTTCTTGCGTGCGTCGTTCGCGGCCTTGTCGTCCAGCCCGCGTGTCGCCGCGCCGACCTTGTCCGTGATGTTTTCCGTCGCGACCAGCGTGTCCGCAATCTGCGTGCCGCAACGCGGCTCCTCGCCCGGTCTCGCGGCGAAAAATCCCGCCTCGATGAGGCTCCTGTCCTTGGTCGAGTGTTCCGCGAGGCAGGCCTCGGCACAGTGGTGGTTCGTGAGAATGAGCCCGTCGGGCGCGACGAAGGATGCGGTGCAATTCGAGAGCCGTATCGTCGCGAGCCGCACGCGGTCGAGCCACGCCCGGTCGATCTTCGCGCCGTAACGAGTCGCGATCATCTGGCTCGGAAAATTGTCGACGGTCCACATGCCTTCGTCGGCGAACACGGGCGCGAGGGCGCCGGCCAGACCGATTGCGAAGGCCGCTGCCGCGCCGCGGCTGAAAGGGGTGCGCATGTGAGAGGGTCCTCTGGTGACAGGTAACCAGACTGTCGTTAGCTTCCGGGCGTACGATTATGTCCTTATTCGCCGGATTTTCGCCACGTGCGGGCGCGAGATGACCGACCTGTCGCCTTTTCTGACATTACACGTGGCCTGCGCGGTGACGAGCCCCGTGCTGTTTTCCATGCGCGCCTGGCGTTCCATTCGCGGGCTCGATCCCGCCCAGGGGTTCCTGCGCGTGACGCCGCACGTAGTCGACAGCGTGCTGGTGCTTGCCGGCCTGCTGCTCGCCTCCCTCGTGCAGCAGTGGCCGTTCGTGAATGCCTGGCTCACCGCGAAGCTGATCGCCCTGCTCGCGTACATCGGGATTGGGCACTACGCGGTGCGCCGCGCGCAGACGCGGTCCGCGAGGATCGCCGCCTGGCTGCTAGCGCTCGCCGTGCTCGCTTACGTCTTCGCCGTGGCGCTGACGCGGGATCCGCGTGTCGGTCTGGATGAAGGCTGAGGCTTAGTCGCCATTCGACAGCAACAGGAGCGGCGTGCCTTCCGGGGATTCGAGGAGTGCCGCGGCGCTCGGGTCGAGTCCGCGCGGCAGCTCCGCCGCGAACGGCAGTTCGAGATCGCGCAGTCGCGCGATACGCTGTTCCGCGCCGTGATCGCGGAACACCAGCATCGGCCGGTCGAGCGTCCGCGGCCGGTGGAAGGCGAGATTCAGGTGATCGCTGGTCAGCGGTACATGCGGGTACGGAGTCGCCGATTCCTCGAGAGCGACGAATCCCAAGCGCTCCCAGAACTCGCGCGCTGCGTCGAAGTCGGACGCCGGAATGCTGAATTCCGAGAAATCACCGCACAGCGACGGCTGGTCGCGCCCGCGATCGGGCGGTGAATAAGTACGGGCCTCGAGAATCCTGACCATCTGTCCGGCCGGGTCGCGGAATCCGAGCTCGTTGAAACAGTCATCGCCGAGTCGCGCGAACGCGGGCTCGATGCCGAGCGCCCCGAGGGCCGTCATCTGTGCCGCGATACCGGGTTTCACGAACGTGATCGTGGGCGAGGCAATCGGATACTGATGCAGGCCGATCGTGATGCGCCCATCGGTGAGCACGCCATACAGATGCGGCCAGGTATCGCCGGTCGTTGCCTGCGTGAATCCCAGCCGCTCGTAAAATTCCACGGACGCCCGGATGTCCTGCGTATGCACGCTGACTTCGTGAAATCGTCCGAGCAATCTGCGGGTCCTCGTGCCCCGGTCCGCTGCTGCACATGGCGATGGCGTAGCGCCCGGACGATAGCGAACGCCGGCGCCCCGCGCCAGTGTCCCTCGCGGAATGTCGCGACCGGGCTACAATGCTGCGCGAGGACGCGTGAGATGAAACCAGCCAGATTGGGCGGCAAACTGCGGATCGGCGCTGCGGCGGTCAAAGCGAAAACCGGTCGCGACTGGCCCGAGTGGTTCACGCTGCTCGACCGCGCCGGCGCTGCGCAGCTCGCGCATCGCGATATCGCGGCACTCATGTCCAGGCGCTACCGCGTCGGTCCATGGTGGGGGCAGATGATCACGGTCGCCTACGAGCAGGCGCGCGGACGCCGGCGCCTGCATGAGAAGCCCACCGGCTTCGAGATCAGCGTGAGCCGCACGTTCGTGGCTCCGGTCGAGCGGGCGTTCGCAGCCTGGACCGACGCGGCGCTGCGCCGGCGCTGGCTGCGGGCGAGCAAGCTGGCGGTGCACCGCGCCACAGCGCCGAAATCCGTGCGGGCCACGTGGATCGACGGCAGCAAGAGCATCAGCGTCGGGTTCCTGCCGCGCGGCCCTGGACGCTGTCAGGTGAGCGTGCAACAGGGCAAGCTCGTGGGCGCCGCGGCGGCTGCACGACAGAAAGCGTTCTGGAAGGCCGCGCTCGAGCGGCTCGATCGCACGCTCTCGGGCTGAGGCGAGAACGCGGTTGCTCAAGCTCACGCGCTACCAGTGGACCGTATTCGTTGCGGCGTGGCTCGGCTGGGGTTTCGATGTATTCGACGGCCTGCTGTTCAACTACGTGGCGCCGAATGCCGTGCCGACGTTGCTACACCTCACTATCGGCGGGCCCGCCGCGAAGGGCGCGGTGCTGTTCTGGACGGGGCTGCTGACCGCCTTGTTCCTGCTCGGCTGGGCCGTAGGGGGCGTGATCTTCGGGCCGATCAGCGACCGGTTCGGTCGCCGCCGCACCCTGATGCTCACCATGCTGCTCTATGCCGTCGGCACCGGCGCGTGCGCTCTCGCTACCAGCATGCCGCAGTTGATCGTGTTCCGCCTGCTCGCGAGCCTCGGCATCGGCGGGGAATGGGCCGCGGGCTCGGCGATGGTGGCGGAGGTCGTGCCCGAGGAGTCGCGGGTCGAAGCCGGCGCGCTGCTGTACACCTCGGCGCCGATCGGGCTGTTCCTCGCCACGGCCGTAAACGCGTGGGTGGCCGGCGGGTTCGCCAAGGCATCGCCGGAACTGTCCTGGCGGTACGTGCTCGCGTTCGGGTTGCTGCCTGCCGCGCTCGCGTTCGTGGTACGGATCTTCGTCAAGGAGCCCGAGCGCTGGCAGGCGGTCGCGGCCCGAGCGCCGAAACCGCGCATTCGGGAAATCTTCAGCCCCGCGCTCTGGCCGCGCACCCGCAGCGCACTGCTCATGACGGTGACGGCGCTGCTCATGTGGTGGAGCTGCAATGCGTTCATACCGGTCGTTGCCGCGACGCTCGGCCAGGCGGAAGCGGTCGTGCGCGGTCTCGATCGGGCGGCGACGAGCGCGCTGGTCGAGAGCTGGAAAACGCTCGCGACCACCTGGTTCAACCTGGGGGGATTGCTCGGCACGCTGCTGACGGTACCGATCGCGAAGCGCCTGGGGCGGCGGGCGATGTTCGCCGCCTACTTTGGCGCTGCCGCGGTGGCGCTGATGACGACGTTCGGTCTCGATCTGCCGGCCGAGACACGGTTGCATCTGTACTTCTTCGTAGGACTCGCGGTGTTCGGGATCTTCGGCAGCTTCACGTTCTACCTGCCCGAGCTGTTCCCGACACGCGTGCGCGCCACGGGCGCGGGATTCTGCTACAA
>JBAVOB010000048.1:0-3725 GCA_049691655.1 Steroidobacteraceae bacterium
CCGCAAGCACGGCGCCTGCCGTCGAGCCGCTCACGAGCCCGAGCCCGGCGCGTCGCCGCGCGCCTCGTACGCGCGCACGATGCGCTGTACCAGCGGATGCCGTACGACGTCCTGCGAATCGAAGTGCACGAACGCCACGCCGTCGACTCCGCGCAGCACCTCGATGGCGTGATTCAGTCCCGATATCCGCCCGCTCGGCAGGTCGGTCTGCGTCACGTCACCCGTGACGACCGCGTGCGAACCGAAGCCGATGCGCGTGAGAAACATCTTCATCTGTTCGATGGTCGTGTTCTGCGCCTCGTCGAGAATGATGAAGGAGTCGTTCAGCGAGCGGCCGCGCATGAACGCGAGCGGCGCCACCTCGATGACGTTGCGCTCGATGAAACGCGCCACGCGGTCGAAGCCCATCATCTCGTAGAGCGCGTCGTACATCGGCCTGAGATACGGGTCCACCTTCTGCGTGAGATCGCCCGGGAGAAACCCGAGCCGCTCCCCGGCCTCGACCGCCGGGCGCACGAGCACGATGCGCCGCACGCGATCGCCCTGCAGCGCCTCGACGGCGCAGGCGACTGCGAGATAGGTCTTGCCGGTGCCGGCCGGACCGATCCCGAACGTCAGGTCGCTCGATTGGATCGCCGCGAGATATTCGCGCTGATGAGGGCCGCGAGCGCGGATCGCGCCGCGTGCCACGCGCACCGATGCCGCGTCGCGCACGGCACTGCTCGAGGCGTCCGGGTGATCGTGTTCGCGCAGCGCGAGGTGCGCGCGCTCCGGCGTCACGCTCTCGGATTTCGTGAGTTCGAAAAGTTCCCGCAGGACGTCCTCGGCCGCCCGCGCCTGGGCGCCGAGCACGTGAAAGGTGCAGCCGCGGCGGCGAATTTCCACTTCGAGCCGGCGCTCGAGCAGCTTGAGGTTCTCATCCAGCGGGCCACAAAGATTCGCCAGGCGCGCGTTGTCCTGCGGCTCGAGATCGAACTCGCGGCTGAGCACTGCGGGAGTCGAGACCACGGTCAAGCGATCACGGCCGCGCCGACGGGCCGCATGGCGCGCGGCTCGTCCGCGGCGGCGCGCGGAATCCGCGCCTCGCAGCCGACCAGCCGGCCGCGCAGCGTGTGCGCCCGGGCGTCCGTGATCACGACCTCTGCGCAGCAGCCGATCAGCGCGGCTTCGCCCGGAAGATTCACCCAGCGATTATTCGCAGTGCGGCCCGCGACTTCGCGCGCACTCCTGCGCGCGACGCGCTCGACGAGCACGCGCTGCGTCGTGCCGATCATCGACGCGCTGATCGCGCGGCCCTGGGCGGCGAGTTGCGCCTGCAGCCGCAGCAGGCGTTGCTGTTTCACGGGATGGGTCAGCTCATCAGGCAAAGCCGCAGCGGGTGTGCCGGGGCGGCGGCTATAGAGGAAGCTGAAGCCTTCGTCGCAGTTGACCTCGCGGGCGAGCCGCACCGTCGCCTCAAAGTCGCGTTCCGTCTCGCCGGGAAATCCGACGATGAAATCGGACGACAGCGTGATGTCCGGCCGTACCGCGCGGAGTTTGCGCACGCGCTCCTTGAACTCGAGCGCGGTGTAGCCGCGTTTCATCAGCGCGAGGATGCGGTCCGAACCGCTCTGCACCGGCAGGTGCAGGTGGTTGGCAAGCTGCGGCACATTGGCGAAGGCCTCGATCAGGCTGTCGGAAAACTCGAGCGGGTGCGACGTCATGAAGCGGATGCGCTCGACTGCGGGCACGGCGGCAACGTGATGAATGAGGGTCGCAAGATCGACGCGCGCTCCATCCGCCATGCTGCCGGCGTACGCGTTCACGTTCTGGCCGAGCAACGTCACCTCGCGTACGCCCTGCGCCGCGAGCGCGCGCACTTCCTGCAGGACGGACTCGAAGGGGCGGCTGATCTCGTCGCCGCGCGTGTAGGGCACGACGCAAAAGCTGCAATACTTGCTGCAGCCTTCCATCACGGACACGAACGCCGCGACCCCGGCGGCGCGCGGCTCCGGGAGGCAGTCGAATTTCTCGATCTCCGGAAAGCTCACGTCCACGACCGGCCGGCCGGTGCGCTTCAGTTCGCCGATCATCTCGGGCAGTCGATGCAGCGTTTGCGGACCGAACACCAGGTCGACGCACGGCGCCCGCGCGGTGATCGCATCGCCCTCCTGGCTCGCGACGCAGCCGCCGACGCCGATGATCACGCCGGGGCGTGCCTGCTTGAGCAGGCGCCACTCGCCGAGGAGCGAGAACACCTTCTCCTGCGCTTTCTCGCGCACCGAGCAGGTGTTCACCAGCAGCACATCGGCCTCGACGGGATCGGATGTGGCGGTCAGCTCGCCCGCTGCCCCGAGAAGATCCGCCATCCTGGCGGAGTCGTACTCGTTCATCTGGCAGCCGAAAGTCTTGATGAAGTAGCGTCCGGGCATACGGGGAAGAGCGACAAAGGTTACCGGTTTTGGGGCAGCGGCGAAACGCCGAAGCCCCGGTTACGGCCGGGGCTTCGGACATATTTACGTCAGCCAATCAGAGGGTTAGGCGCGAACGCGGGAGGCTTCCGCGTCAGAACGGGATATCGTCGTCGAAGTCGTCCTTTTCCGTGCTGGTGGTGACGGGCTCAGCCTGCTCGCGCTCGCGGCTCGTCCGGCCCTCCGCATTGCCCCCACCGCCACCGCCGCCACGACCCCCGAGCATCTGCATGTCGTTCGCGATGATTTCGGTCGTGTAGCGGTCATTCCCCTGCTTGTCCTGCCACTTGCGCGTGCGCAGCCGGCCCTCGATGTACACCTGCGAGCCTTTGCGCAGGTACTCGGCGGCGATTTCCCCCAAGCGCCCGAACATGGCCACGTTGTGCCACTCGGTGCGCTCCTGCTGATCGCCGGATTGCTTGTCTTTCCAGCTCTCGCTGGTGGCGACGCGGATGTTCGCAACCGTCGTGCCCGATGGCAGGGCGCGGGTTTCCGGGTCCGCCCCGAGATGCCCGACCAGAATCACCTTGTTGATGCCGCGCGACATGGCTCTGCCTTTCCCATCTGCTTGAGCGCCTATTCTAGTCGTCCCGCGGTGCCCGGCGCACGCTGCAATCGGGTGCAAGCGGCAAGATACGGCCTTGCAGGCACTTTGAGCCCGGCCGCTGCTTCCGCGTACCATTTCCGGTTTGCTTCGCCGGACCCGCCCGCCATGGCCGATATCCGCATCCGCGGCGCCCGCACGCACAATCTGCGCAATGTCGACCTCGATTTGCCACGCAACGCGCTGATTGTGCTCACCGGGCTGTCGGGTTCCGGCAAGTCCTCGCTCGCGTTCGACACGCTCTACGCCGAGGGGCAGCGCCGCTACGTCGAATCGCTCTCGGCCTATGCCCGGCAGTTCCTGCAGATAATGGACAAGCCCGATGTCGATGCCATCGAAGGGCTGTCGCCGGCCATCGCGATCGAGCAGAAGGCCACCTCGCACAACCCGCGGTCCACCGTCGGCACCGTGACCGAGGTCTATGACTACCTGCGGCTGCTCTATGCGCGCACCGGCGTGCCACGCTGTCCCGACCATGGCATCGATCTCGCCGCGCAGACGGTGAGCCAGATGGTGGACCAGGTGCTGCAGCTGCCCGAGGGACAGGCGGCGATGCTGCTGGCGCCCCTGGTGAGCGACCGCAAGGGCGAGCACGCCGAGCTATTCGAAGACCTGCGCGGACAGGGTTTCGTGCGCGCGCGCATCGACGGTCGTGTCGTCGGGCTCGACGA
>JBAVOB010000049.1:0-2758 GCA_049691655.1 Steroidobacteraceae bacterium
ATCTCGATGATCTCGGCATTCTCGGCGAATTCCGCGATGGTCTGCTTGCCCGTGAGATGACCGATTTCGTTGATCGAACGCACCATTTCGCGATCGATCGGATCGTGCAGGATCTCGCGCACGAAGCTGCCGTCGATCTTCAGGTAGTCGACCGGGAAATGCTTCAGGTAACCGAACGATGACAGCCCGGTGCCGAAGTCATCGAGCGCGAACTTGCAGCCGAGCTCCTTCAGCGCCTGGATGAAGCGGTTCGCCTGGGAGAAGCTCGCGACCGCGGCCGTCTCGGTGATCTCGAAGCAGATCTTGCGCGCATCGATCCCGCTCTTGGTGAACTGGTCGATCACGAACGGCAGGAACTTGTCGTCCCCGAAGCTCTGTCCCGAGAGGTTGATCGAGCACAGCGCCAGCTTCTCGCGCTCGTCCGCCTCCGACACCAGCCAGCGGAACGCGTTCTCGATCACCCAGCGGTCGATGTTCGGCGTCAGGTTGTAGCGCTCGGCCGCGGCAATGAAGTTGTCGGGCGAGATGATGCGCCCGCCCTCGTCGCGCATGCGCAGGAGCAGCTCGTAGTGCTGCCCGGATTCGGGCTTCTGCAGCGGCTGGATGGTCATGAGGAACAGCTCGAAGCGCCCTTCCTCGAGCGCCGCGCTGATGCGCGCGGCCCACTGCATCTCACGCCGCCGGCGCATCAGCTCGATGTCGTTCTCGGCGAAACTGTGCACGCGGTTGCGGCCCGCTTCCTTGGCCGCGGCGCAGGCGCTGTCGGCAGCCGAGAGGATCGAGGCGACGTCCTCGTTGTCGGCCGTGACCGGCACCACGCCGACGCTCGCGCCGAGCCGGAACACACGGTCTTCCCAGGTAAAGCGGAAATTGCGCAGCGCCTCGCGCAGCGTGTCCGCGATGCGCATCGCCTCATCGAGCGAGCAGCTCTCGAGCAGCACGCCGAATTCGTCGCCGCCGAGCCGCGCGAGCGTGTCGCGCCAGCGCACCTTGGCCTTCAGCAGCGCCCCCACCTGGCCGAGCAGCGCGTCGCCGGCGCTGTGGCCGCAGGAATCGTTGATGATCTTGAACTGGTCGATGTCGAGATAGCAGACCGCGAAGGACGCCTCGCGCGCCTTGGCGCTCTTCAGCGCACGCTCGAGGCGATTCTCGAACTCGCGCCGATTGGCAAGCCCGGTGAGCAGGTCATGGCTTGCGTGATAGGAAAGACGCCGGTTCAGCTCACGCGACTCGCTGACGTCGTGGAACACCAGCACCCCGCCCGAGACCTTGCCTGCGCCGTCGCGGATCGGGGCCGCGGTGCTCTCGACGTACAGCTCGTTCCCGTCGCGCCGGATGAGCAGGTTCGGCCGCACCGACTTGATCGGGCGCACGCGCCGGATCGCGACGCTCAGCGGATTCTCGAGCGGCTCGCAGGTCTCCTCGTGAAAGGCGCGGAACACTTCCTCGACCTTGCGGCCCATGGCATCTTCCAAGTGCCAGCCGGTCAGCTGCTCCGCGACCGGGTTGATGTAATCGATGGTCGAGTTCGCGTCGGTCGTCACCACGCCGTCGCCGATCGACTGCAGCGTGATCTGGGCGCTCTCCTTCTCGCGAAACAGCGCGTCCTCGTAGAGCTTGCGCTCGGTGACGTCCATCTCGGCGCCGACCAGCCGTACCAGCCGTCCGTGCTCATCGAGCCGCGCCTTGGCGCGACTGACGACCCAGCGCCACTCGCCGCTCCGATGCCGCATGCGGTGCGTGCTCTCGAATATCGGCGTGGTGCCGGCGACGTGATCGCGCAGCAGCGCCTGCACCCGCGTGATGTCCTCGGGGTGCACCAGGCTCCGCCAGTCGAGCGCCGCGGAAACATCCGCGTCCGAGTAGCCGAGCATCGCCTTCCAGCGGGGCGAGAACTGCACATGATTGCGCTCGACGTCGAAGTCCCAGATGCCGTCGTTGGCCGCATCCTGCGCGAGCTCCACCTGCTCCTCGAGCTTGGCGAGCCGTCCGGCAAGGCGGATGCGCTCGAGGCCGGTCGCGAGGCTCGTGCCGAGCAGCTTCAGGAGCAGCTGCAGGTTGACGTCGAACGAGCCGCGCGGCAGCCCGTTGCCCAAGCCGAGCAGCCCGCTCGGCCTGCCCTGCACGTGGAAGGCCACCACCAGAACGGAAGCGAGGTGCAGATCGGCGAAGCGGCGTGCATCCACCGCCTGCCCGGTGCGCGGCGCGCTCGCGTCTCTGAGCTCGGTGAGCCGCAGATGCTCGAGGCGGCTCTTCAGCCAAGGGAACGCCTCGAGCGACTCCCCGCGCAGCTCCTCCGGCCGCCCCTGCGTAAAAGTGCCGCGGGCCACCACCACTTCCTCGAACTGCAGCGTCTCCGAGAGGCTCGCGAAGAAAGCGCAGTCGCAGCCGCTCGCATCGCGCAGGATCTCGAGATTCTCGTGGATGCAAGCAGCCGCGCCCTGGCGGCTCATGTTCTGGAAATCGACGGCGATCTTGGTGCAGGCGAGCTCGAGGTCGAGCGTCCCGCGGTCGGCGCGGGACGCCCACCCTTTCGGCGACAGGATGTCCGAGGCCGACAGATCGCTTCTCTCGTCCGGGATGATCGTCGACATACGGCGCGGGATCCTCAGCGAAAGCTCTGCGGGTCTCGACGAGCGAGTGGCAAATTCTCGCACACCAATCGAGGAAGACAAGCTAACTCTCTGTTGTGATTAACCTTATCACTTCGCGGACGTCTGCGCCGGGTGTTCACGCGGCACGCGGCCCGAGCCACGCC
>JBAVOB010000050.1:0-1828 GCA_049691655.1 Steroidobacteraceae bacterium
GGCGGCACGCGCATCGCCGCGCGCGGCGAAGTGATCGCCCTTCAGCACCAGTGCGCGCACGTTTCCCGGCTCTAACTGCAGCAGCCGATCGAGCACCGCGAGCTTTCCGGCGTCGTCCTGCAGCAGGCTGCAGGCATACGCCAGGCTCAGCAGCACCGTCGAATCGGCCTTGCCGGCGGCCAGCAGCCGCGCAAAGTAGTCGCGCGCCGCCCGGGCATCGCCGCGCTCGAGCGCCTCGACGCCTGCGTCGCGGTCGTCCTGGTCTGCAGTCATGAATGCGCCCGGCGATGGTTCAGGGGCATGGATTGTGACGGAGTGTACGGCGATCGGTGAAGCCTTGCGGGTCCTGGGACCGACGCTGTAGTGTGCCCGAGTGTGCCTTGTTTGCGTGCCCGGCGCCGCGCGACCCCGGGATTCGAAGCAACAGCGGAAAGAGTGATGGCAACCACCGGCGACAACACCGAGGCGGTCAACCTCAATCGCGCGGCCATGCGGGCCATGGCGGCCGGCGATCTTGCGGGCGCGCAATCCACGCTCGTCGAGGCCGTGCAGCGCGATCGCAGCAACACCAGCGTGTGGCTGAAGCTCGCGGTCGTGCGCCGCCAGCTCGGCGATACGGACGGCGCGTTCGAATCGTTGCGCGAAGTACTGACCCTCGACAGCCGCAACTTCCAGGCGCTGCTGATGAGCGCCGCGATGCTCGAGCGTCTCGGGCAGATGCAGCCGGCGGCCGTTGCCTACGGCCGCGCGCTCGCCCAGGTGCCGCCCGACCAGTATCTCGATGCGCCCACCGCCCAGGCGGTCGCGCACGCCCGCGAGCTCTACACGCAGTACCTGACCGAGATGAACAACTTCGTGCACGCACAGGTCGCGGACGCGCGCGGCCAGTGCACCGCGACCGAGCGGCGCAACGTCGACTCCTTCATCGCCACGTCGTTGCGCATCCGGCCGCGCTACCGGCAGGAGCCGCTCGAGTATTTCTACCCGGGCCTGCCGGCGATCGAGTTTTACGAGCGCGAGGAGTTTCCCTGGCTCAGGGACTTCGAAGCCGCCACGGATGCGATCCGCCAGGACCTGTTGCAGATCGTGCGCGACGATGCCGCGGGCTTCACGCCGTACATTCACTACCCCGAGCACGCACCGCTCGACCAGTGGCGCGAACTCAACCACTCGCCGCGCTGGGCGGCATTCCATTTCTTTCACCAGGGCAATCCGATCGAGGAGCGCTGGCGCCGCGCGTCGCACACCGTCAAGGCGCTCGCGCGATTGCCGCAGCCCGAGGTGCCGTTGCGATCGCCCGCCGCGCTTTTCTCGCAGCTGCAGCCGAAGACGCGCATCCCGCCGCACACCGGCGTCGCGAATTTCCGGCTGCTCGTGCACCTGCCGCTGATCCTGCCGCCGGGCTGCGGATTTCGGGTCGGCGGGGAAACGCGCGAGTGGCGGCCGGGGGAGGCCTGGGTATTCGACGACACGATCGAGCACGAGGCATGGAACGACAGCGACCAGACGCGCATCATCCTCATCTGCGATATCTGGAGTCCGCGCCTGTCGCCCGAGGAGCGCACGGCGATCGCGCGGGTCATCGCCGCGACGGACGCGTTCAACGGCACCGATCCGGGGGCGCACGTCTAAGCGGCCGCGCAGGAGCGGCCGCGGCAATTCGCGAGGGCATCGTGTTTCTGAAAATCAAGAACCTGCTGAACGAGGCCGACATCGGCCGGCTCGCAGCGCTGAGCCGCGAACTGCGGTTCACCGACGGCCGCGCGTCGAATCCGGCCAACGTGACCAAGAACAACCTGCAGGCCGACGCCAACGATCCGAAGTACAC
>JBAVOB010000051.1:0-5645 GCA_049691655.1 Steroidobacteraceae bacterium
CGGCAGAGCGACGAACGCGGCCGCCGCCGCAAGCAACAGGACGATCAGCAGCGCGTACGGCCAGCGGCGCGCGCGCACCGACTCTGGAGCGCTCAAGCGCGGACCGGTGGCACGCATCGGCGGCAGGTCGCTGCGCAGATCGGCCCCGCCCCGCGCCACGACACCGCTCAGCGGTGGAATCGGCCGCGCGACGATGGATTCGCCCTCCAGGCCGAGCGGTGGCGGGGTGCGCTCGCGCGCAGCCGGGACTGGATCGGCCGCGGCGCTTTGCTCACCCAGCGTGTCGTCGAGCGACTCGCGCAACTCCTCCACGACCTCGCGCATCGAAACCGGGCGATTGTCCGGCTCGCGGGCGAGCATGCGCATCACGAGCACGTGCAGGCGCGGCGGGCATGGGTGTGCCGGCTTCAGGTCCGGTACGGCAACTGGCGCGGCGCGGGCTGCATCCACCTGCGGATAGAACGGCGGATAGCCGCTGAGCAGCTCGTACGCAAGCGCGCCCAATCCGTAAATGTCGTCGGCGGGCCTAGCAGGCTCTCCCGCGAGTTGCTGTGGGCTCGCGCTGAAGGGCGACCCGGACCGCCGCGGCAGCACGGCGCCGTCGAGCGCGGCGATGCCGAAGTCGGCTAGCTTGATGTGACCCGCCGCGTCGAGCAGCACATTGCCGGGTTTCAGATCGCGGTGAACGACGCCGCGCGCATGGGCATGGTCCAGCGCCTCGGCAATCTCGATCAGCAGCGGCACCAGGCGCGCATACGCGGCGCCACGGAGTCTGCGCAGATCGCCCCCGCATGCGATTTCCATGGGCAGCGCCAGGGTGTCCGCGTCCCGCACCGGCGGGAAGATCTGCAGCACGTAGCGGTCCGCGAGGCTGCGCGCGATGCTGCACTCGCGCTCCAGCCGCTCCCAGGCGCCGGGAAGCCCCGCGGCCTGTGGGAACAGGATTTTCAGCGCGAGCTCGCGCTGCGTGCGCTCGTCGCGCGCGCGCCAGGTCTCGGCCGCGCCGCCAGCACCCATTTTCTCGAGCAGGGTGAATCGGCCGAATAACTGCTGCCCGTTCGAGAGTTCGCGCATGGTCCTTCCGCGATCGATGCGTGCTCAGGACTTCGCGGGCGGCCGGGTCTCCGTCGTGGCCGCTGGCGCCACGCCTGTCTCCTCGTTGTAGAGGTCCTTCAGGAGCTGACGCCATTCGCGGTACTGCTCCTCGGCCGATCCCGTCAGCCGCAGCGTCTTCCCCTCGACGGCAACGACCTGCGGCGCCAGCTCGGCCTGGAAAGACGCAGAGACTTCCCTGAGGGCCTGCGCATGCGACCTGGCATCCGAGTATTTCTTGATGCCGGAGAGCACGGCGGCGGTGCCGCCGATTGCTCCGGCTGTGCGTGCGGCGCTTTCGATCCTGCGACAGTTGTAATTGTCGGCCGCGCACTGGCTGGGGACGAAGATGCTGCCGAGCACGGCCACCGCTCCCAGGGCCGTGCGGGTCCGGGCCGAAGCGCGCGCCTTGTCTTCCTTCTCGATCTCGGCCTGGCTCGCCTGGCGCCAGCTGCCATAGGAATCACGGACCTGATCGGAAAAACCGCCGTAGTAGCCGTTCACCGTATCGATCACCGCGGCATCGCGCTCGCGAATGCGGCGCGCGCGCTGCACCAGCGGATCGTTCTGCGCGGGCAGCCGCACGACCTGCGTTGCGCCGGTTTTTGCATCGCGGGCGACATAACCGGCAAAAGTTTGCGGCGCAAGATCGGCGTCGAAGCGCAGCTCGGTGACCCGTTGCACCTCGCGGCGCTGCTCGTCCGTGAGCTTCTGCCGCGCCGCCAGCAGGTCGTTGGCGATCTGCGAGTAGACATTCTGGAACGGGTCGCGCGCCTTGAGCGCCGCCTCCGTCTTGTAGGAGCCCAGGTCAGCCTCGCTCGCATAGCGCCTGGCGTCGATCCACCTGCGCCCCGATGAATCGGTGGCGCTGATCTCGAGTGCGAGCCGCGCTCCCGTCGACTCGAGGATCCGGCCGGTGACCAGTACATCGACGAACTGCACCGTTTCGGGTACGACGCGCACCGCCCCCCACTGGCCGGTGGATTCGAGTGTCGCGCGCAGCAGGGTTGGCAGGAATTTCGCTTCCGCCTTGCGCACATCCGTGAAGATGCGTTTCTTCGCGAGCGCGTCGTCGTCCTTTGCCAACGCCTCTGGAATTCCCGGATCGAACGTGCGTATGCCGACGTCGAGCAGCTGCTCCTGCGGGATCTGCGTCTGCGCCTGGACCGGATTGATCTTCGCCAGCGGTTTGGTATCGGTGACCGTGCAGCCGGCCGCCGCAGCAACGATGGCCACGCCCAGCAGGAGCGCGGGGAGCCAGCGGGCGGTATTCGCGCGAACCATGTTCTTGAGCCTCTCGGTTATCCGCAAGCCGCGCGGCGTTCAGCCCTTGCCGGCGCTCTTCTTGTACTCGATGTATTCCTTCCAGAGCTTTTCCTTCAGCTCCGGATCGGTTTCCTGCTCGGCCGCCTTGCGCAGCCGGCGAGCCACGATGTCGTCGTCGCTCCCATCGGGAATGTTCTTCGCTGCGGCACCCGAGCCGATGGTCCTGGTTCCGCCCGCGCTGCCGCCCTCGGCCGGCTTGCCCGCCTGTGCGCTGCTCGCATCGCCGGACTTCTCGCCCGCCTTGTCCGAGTGCAGATCGCCGGATTTTGAACGCGCGCTGTCGCTCGCCGGACCTTCCGGGGTCGCCGACCCGCTGGCGTCTTTCCCCTCCTCGCCCTTGCCCGCGTTGGCGGCGCTGCGCGCATCGCGTTCCCTGGCTACGCGTTCCTGCTCACCCTGCAACTCGCGATCGAACTTTCCGAGCGAGTCGTCGAGCCGCTTGTCGATGGCCGCGCGCCGCTCCTCGCTCGTCTGGGCGGGAGCGCTCACGTCCGCCGAACCCGCGGCCGGTGACGCCGAGCCCGAAGCTTGGCCATTGCTCGTCGCGCCGGCTGCGGACGGCGCGGTCGATGCAGCAGTCGCGGCCGTTGAGGCCGAACCGCTCGACGTCGTGGAGTTGGTTGACGGAGCACTGTCCTGCGACGAAGTTGAACTGCCGGTGGACGCCGATGAACTGTCCCGGGTCGACGTCGAACTACTCGAAGGCGACGGGACGCTCGTCGACGGGCTCGGCATGCTCGGCGCGCCGGTACTGCCGGGCGTCGCGCAGCCGGTCGCCGCCAGCGCCAATGCAAGCGTGGCCGTCACCGACGCGAGACGCGCTGTCAACGCCACCGTGCGGGCGGTGCCTGGCCGTGACATTGCTCAGGTGCCCGTGGTGCCGCTCGACCCGCGCGCGGGAGCGGATCCCGGCAAGTCCGAGCCGAGGAAGAAACTGCGCAGCTGGTTGGAGAGCCGCGTGCATGCCGCGCCCTGTACCCGCGCGATGAAAGGCAGCGGCACCACCGCGCCGACGATCGCCGAGGTGCCGGTCACATCGGTATCGACCGAACCGACCGACTTTGCCTGCTTGAGATCCCAGATCGTGGCTTCGTAGGCCGATTCTTTCTCCCACCAGCCAAACCCAATGCAGCCCGCCGCGCCCGGCGCGGCGCCGCACGCAAGGCTGCCGCCACCGTCGGTCTTGCGCGTGCTCCCATCGAGCCACACCACATACCGCACGCCCGTGGCCGCGATGCGCTCACTGACGCCGGGCCTGGTCAGCAGCGCCGCTACGGCTTCCGGTTTCGCGGGCGCGGTACCCGGCTCGAACCACGGAAACATCTGATCCACGAACGCATTGTTGCCCTGAACCCGGATATGGCTCGCGCCCCGCGCGAGGCCGTTGCTCACGCAGTCCATGAAGGCGTCTTCCGAACCGGTCCCCTCGATCTGGGGCTTCGCCAGGATGACGACCGCTTCGTCTGTCGCAATATGAGTGGGAAGTTCGCGCGACTGATCCACCCGCGCATTCATGCAACCTGTCGCGGCAAGACAGGCGATCGCAGGCGCTGCCAGCTGGCTCGAGAATCGCAGGCGGATACGCACCATGGTGTCCCCTTCGTCGCGGAAAACGTGCACGGCTGCGGCCCGCCGGGCCGTTCATCCGGCCGCGGCCGACAGCGCAACCCAGTATGCCACGCTCACCCCCATGTCCTGAGACAGCCCGTGCCGGGGCCCGGTTCCCCCCCACTTGCGGTGGCGGGCCCCTTTCGCCTACAGGGCGAATGCGAGCTGGGGCGTCGCCGCACAGGGTGGCACAAAGCGCGAGGTGTCGAGATCGAGTTCGCGCTCGATGCGATAACCGAGTCGGCGACAGGCGAGATGGAAACGCATCCGTAGCAGCTCCGCCAGCGGACCCGTGCCGCGCATTCGCGAGCCAAAAGCGGAGTCGTTGTCCCGTTCCCCGCGCGCCTGCCGCACCAGCGACATGACATGCTGCGCGCGGCCCGGGTAGTGCGCGGCGAGCCACTCGCGGAACAGGTCCTTCACCTCATGGGGCAGGCGCAGCAGGACATAGGCCGCCCGGCTCGCACCGGCTCCCCGACTCGCTTCGAGTACGCTTTCGAGCTCGTGATCGTTGATCGCGGGAATCACGGGCGCCACCATCACGCCCACCGGAACGCCGGCATTATGTAGTGAACGCATGACGCGCAGGCGCGCCTGCGGCGATGCCGCGCGCGGCTCCAGCGTGCGCTTCAGCGTCTCATCCAGGGTCGGCACGCTCACCATGACGGACACGAGGCGGTCGCGGGCGAGATCGGCCAACAGGTCGAGATCGCGCTCGATCAGCACGCCTTTGGTCACGATCGCGACCGGATGCCGGCGCCGCGCGAACACCTCCAGCAGGCTCCGCGTGACCTTGAGCCCGCGCTCGATCGGTTGGTACGGATCCGTGTTCGAACCGAGCATGACCGGCTTGCAGACATAACCGGGCCGCGCCAACGCGGCCTCGAGCAGTTGCGCCGCCCCGATCTTGTAGAAGAGCCGGGTCTCGAAATCGAGCCCCGGTGAGAGCCCGACGAAGGCGTGGCTCGGCCGCGCGTAGCAGTAAACGCAGCCATGCTCGCAGCCTCGATAAGGATTGATCGACTGGTCGAAGGGAATGTCGGGCGAATCGTTCCTGGTGATGATCGAGCGTGCCGCTTCGGGCTCGACGGACGTGGCGCAGCTTGCGGGCGCCTCTTCGCGCGCTGTCCAGCCATCCTCCACCGGGTCGAGGCGCGTGCGCGCGAACCGTCCCGGCGGCCGCGATGCAGTGCCCCGGCCCTTGAGCGGTATGGCCATTCGGTAACTGTACGTCCGTACAGCCCTCGCGTAAAGTGCCTACCGCGTCAGTCGTGTTTCGGCTCGGGAAAACGGTCCATGCCGCGCAGTCCCGGGAACAGGCGCAGCTGCGCACCCACGACGGCGAGCGTCGCGCAGCCGCCGAACACGACTGCGGGTACGAGCCCGAACCAGCGCGCCGTCACTCCCGATTCGAATTCGCCGAGTTCGTTCGATGCACCAATGAACATTGCGTTGACGGCGCTGACGCGACCGCGGATCGCGTCCGGCGTTTCCGTCTGGACGAGGATGTGACGGATGAACACGCTCACCATGTCCCCGACCCCGAGCAGCACGAGCGCGCCGAGCGACAGGCTGAAGACCGTCGAAAGACCGAACACGATGGTCGCGCCGCCGAAGAG
>JBAVOB010000052.1:0-2275 GCA_049691655.1 Steroidobacteraceae bacterium
CCCGCGCTCGCTCGTGGCGACCGATCTCACGCTCGACAGCCGCAACGTCATGCCGGGCGCAGCCTTCCTTGCCTGCCGCGGCCAGCGGTCGCACGGGCTCGGTTTCGCGGCGCAGGCGGTCGAGCGCGGCGCGCGCGCCGTGATCTACGAGCCCGCGGACGGCGTCACCGTCCCGGATTTTGGCAGTGCGATCTTCGTCGCGCCCGTCGAGCACCTCACGCGGCACGTCGGTGTCATCGCCGACCGGTTCTTCGGCCGGCCGTCGCAGGCGCTGACGATTGCCGGAATCACGGGGACCAACGGCAAGACGACATCCGCGTGGCTCCTGGCCCAGGCGCTCGCGGCCCTTGGCCGGCGCTGCGCGTATGCCGGCACGCTCGGGTTCGGCGTGCCTCCCGCGCTTCGCGCGTCTGCGCTGACGACTCCCGACGCGGTGACGCTGCATCGGGAACTCGCGCAGCTGCGGGCGGAGGGTGCCGAGTGCGTGGCGATGGAGGTTTCCTCGCACGCGCTCGATCAGGAGCGCGTCACCGGCGTGCGCTTTCACACCGCCGTTTTCACCAACCTGACGCGTGATCATCTCGATTATCACGGCAGCATGGCCGCATATGGCGCGGCGAAGGCGCGATTGTTCGCATGGCAGTCGCTGCGCGCCTGCGTCGTGAATGCGGACGATGCGTTCGGCCTGGAACTCGCTCGGCGCGCGCGGCCGGACGTGCGGCTCGTGCTGACCACGCGGAGTGAGGCGAATTCCCCGCCGCATAGCCTCGAGCGGCACGCATGGGTGCGGGCCGACAGCGCCACGCCCGGGCCGGACGGCTTGGCGATCGAAGTCAGTTCGTCGTTCGGCGCCGCGCAACTCGGCACACAGCTGGTCGGCGACTTCAACGTCGAGAACGCGCTCACGGCGCTCGCGATTCTGCTGGCGTGGGACACTCCGCTGCAGGCGGCCGCGGCGGCGTTGTCGGGATGCGTCGCGCCTCCGGGTCGCATGGAAACCTTCGGCGCCGCGGGGGCTCCGCTCGCGATTGTCGATTTCGCGCATACACCCGATGCCCTGCGCAAGGCACTCGCAGCGGCGCGCGCTCACTGTGCCGGCCGGTTGTGGGCCGTCTTCGGCTGCGGCGGCGAACGCGACCGCGGGAAGCGCCCGCTGATGGGCCAGGTGGCGGCCGAGTTGGCCGATGAGATCGTCGTCACTGACGACAACCCGCGCGGCGAATCCCCGGCTCAGATAGTTGCCGACATCCTCCAGGGCGTGCCCGCCTGCGCCCGGTTGCGCGTCGTGCACGAGCGCGCCCAGGCGATCCGGGATGCGCTGGCCGCGGCGCGGCCGGACGACGTCCTGTTGATCGCCGGCAAGGGTCACGAGGACTACCAGATTTTCGGCGCCGAGCGCCGCGCCTATAGCGATCGCGATGTTGTGCGGCGCGCGCTGGCGGAACGGACCACATGAAGCGCACGCTCGCAGACCTCGCCCGAGCCTGCGGCGGCGCACTGCAGGGCGCAGACCGCGAGTACGCGACGGTGAGCACCGACACGCGCACGATCGGCACTGCGGACCTGTTCGTCGCACTGCATGGGCCGCGCTTCACCGGCAACGATTTCGTCGCGGCAGCGGCCGCCGCGGGCGCGGCCGGTGCGTTGGTGGACCGGGCGCAGGACGTTGTGCTCCCGCAGGTCGTGGTTCCCGACACGCAGCGCGCGCTCATCGCGGGCGCAGGCGCCTGGCGCGCCCAGTTCGACCTGCCACTCATCGGCGTGGCCGGCAGCAACGGCAAGACCACGGTGAAGGAGATGACGGCTGCGATCCTCGCCGCATCCGGGCCTACGCTTTCCACGCAGGGCAATCTGAACAATCACATTGGCGTACCGGTGACGCTGTTCCGCCTGGATCGGGCGCACCGGTTCGCAGTCATCGAGATGGGCGCGAACCGCGCCGGCGATGTCGCGGAACTCGTTACGGTCGCGCGACCCGCAATCGGTCTCGTGACCAACGCGGGCGCGGAGCACCTGGAAGGATTTGGCAGTATCGAGGGCGTTGCACGCGCTGAAGGGGAGATGTTCGCGGGGCTGCCGGCGGACGGCGTGGCGGTCATCAACGCGGACGATGTGTTCGCGCCGCTGTGGCGCGGCATGACGCGCGCGCGGACGCGCACCTTCGGCATCGAGCAGGCGGCGGATTTTCGGGCCAGCGCCATCGCGACGGATGTTGCGGCGGACGGCTTCGTCACGCGCTTCACGCTGGCGTCGCCGCTCGGCGCGGCGCGCATCA
>JBAVOB010000053.1:0-2221 GCA_049691655.1 Steroidobacteraceae bacterium
GTTCCGGCGTACCGCTCGCGACCAGGCGTCCGCCGCCATCGCCGCCCTCGGGCCCGAGGTCGATGATCCAGTCCGCTGTCTTGATGACCTCGAGGTTGTGCTCGATCACAACAATCGTGTTGCCGGCGTCGCGCAGCCGGTGCAGCACGTCGAGCAGCTGGGCAACGTCATGGAAGTGCAGTCCGGTCGTCGGTTCGTCGAGAACGTAAAGCGTGCGGCCGGTGGCGCGCTTGGCGAGTTCGCGCGCCAGCTTGACCCGCTGTGCTTCGCCTCCCGAGAGCGTGGTCGCGCTCTGCCCGAGGCGCACGTAGCCCAACCCGACGTCCATCAGGGTCTGCAGGCGCGAGGCGATCGCCGGCACCGTCTGAAACAGGCGCAACGCGTCTTCCACCGTCAGCTCGAGCGCTTCGTACACGTTCTTGCCGCGCCAGCGTATCTCGAGCGTCTCGCGGTTGTAACGGCGCCCCTGGCAGACGTCGCAGGCCACGTAGACATCCGGCAGGAAATGCATTTCGACGCGGATCAGGCCGTCGCCCCGGCATGCCTCGCAACGTCCGCCCTTGACGTTGAAGCTGAAGCGGCCGGCGTCGTAGCCCCGAGCGCGCGCCTCCGGCACGGCGGCGAACAGCTCGCGCAGCGGCGCGAACAGGCCGGTGTAGGTGGCGGGGTTCGAGCGCGGCGTGCGGCCGATCGGGCTCTGGTCGATGTCGATCACGCGGTCGATGCGCTCCAGGCCTTCGATGCGATCGCACGGCGCGGCCTCGGCAGGCGGCGCGGCGCCTGCAAGCCGGGCCGTGGCGTGGCGCAGCAGGGTGTCATTGACGAGCGTCGACTTGCCGGAGCCTGAGACGCCCGTGACGCAGGTCAGCAGCCCGAGCGGCACAGTCACCGAGAGGTCGCGAAGATTGTGGCCGCGAGCGCCCACGATGCGCAGCTCGCTGGCGTCGGTGCGCGGCGTGCGCAGCCGCGGCAAGGCAATCTCCAGCTGGCGTGAGAGGTAGCGGCCGGTCAGCGACTCGGCGGTCCGCATGATCGCGGCAGGCGGGCCCTGGGCGACGACGGCGCCGCCGTGTATCCCGGCGCCCGGGCCAAGATCCACGACATGGTCCGCTGCCAGAATGGCTTCCTCGTCGTGTTCGACGACGATGACGGTGTTGCCGAGGTCGCGCAGCGCTTTCAGTGTCGTCAACAGGCGCTGATTGTCGCGCTGGTGCAGCCCGATCGAGGGTTCGTCGAGGATGTACATCACCCCGGTGAGGCCCGAGCCCACCTGACTCGCGAGGCGGATGCGCTGCGCTTCGCCGCCGGAGAGCGTTTCGGCGCTGCGATCGAGCGTCAGGTAATCGAGCCCGACATCCACGAGAAACTCGAGCCGGTCGTTCAGTTCCTTCACGATCCTGCGCGCGACCTGGCCGCGCGCACCCGGCAGGTCGAGGGCGCGCAGGTACTCGAGCGCACGCGCGATCGAGCGCTGCGCGAGCGCGGGCAGGCACTCGGTGCCGACGAACACGTTGCACGCTGCGCGGTTGAGGCGGGCTCCACCGCAGTCGCGGCAGGGTTGCATGGACAGGTAGCGCGCCAGCTCCTCGCGCACCACCGGCGATTCGGTCTCGCGATAGCGGCGCTCGAGGTTCGGCAAGACGCCCTCGAACGGGTGCCGCTGGCGGGTGGGCTTGCCGCTGCCCTCGCTGTAGCGGAACGCGATCGAGGTATCGCCGCTGCCTTCGAGGAGCAGCCGCTGCACCGCGCGCGGCAGCTCGGACCAGGGCAGCTCCACGTCGAAGCGGTAGTGGCGGGCGAGCGACTGGATCATCTGAAAGTAATGGGTATTGCGCCGATCCCAGCCGCGGATCGCGCCGCCCGCGAGTGACAGCTGCGGATGCACGACCACGCGATCGGGATCGAAGAATTCCTTCACGCCGAGCCCGGCGCAGGTGGGGCACGCGCCGGTCGGGTTGTTGAAGGAGAAGAGCTTGGGTTCGAGCGCCGGCACGCTGTAGCCGCACTCGGGACACGCGTGGCGGCTCGAGAACAGCATCTCGGCCCGCTCACCCGCCTCCAGGGTGGCAATGCGCGCCGTTCCGCCCGCGAGCCGCAACGCCGTCTCGAAGGATTCGGCGAGGCGCTGGCCAACGTCGGCGCGCACGCGAAAGCGGTCGACGACCGCCTCGATCGTGTGCTTGCGGCGCGCATCGAGCGCCGGTGGATCGTCGGGCGCGAC
>JBAVOB010000054.1:0-18082 GCA_049691655.1 Steroidobacteraceae bacterium
GCGCATCGGCCTGCGTCAGTTGCCCGACGGCGCCGGCGCCGCAGCGGGAGTGGTACCGAAGTCCACGGTCGGCGGCCGCGCGACCGCGGCTTCGTTCTCCACCGTAAACTGTGCCTTCTCCTTGAACTTGAAGAGCATCGCGGTCAGGTTCGTCGGGAAGCTGCGCACGGTGACGTTGAAGGTGCGCACGGCGTCGATGTAGCGGTTGCGGGCAACCGTGATGCGGTTTTCCGTGCCTTCGAGCTGGGCCTGCAGGTCGCGGAAATTCTGGTCCGACTTCAGCTGCGGATAGTTCTCGCTCACCGCGATCAGGCTCTTCAGGGCCTGCGTGAGCTCGCCCTGGGCCGCCTGGAATTTCTTGAGCGCCTCGGGATCGTTCACGAGCTCGGGTGTCACCTGGATCGTGCCGACCTTGGCGCGCGCCTCGGTTACGCCGATGAGCACTTTCTGCTCCTGCGCAGCGTAGCCCTTCACGGTATTCACGAGATTCGGGATGAGATCCGATCGCCGCTGGTACTGGTTGACCACTTCGGACCAGGCGGCTTTCACGCTTTCATCCTGCGACTGCAGGGTGTTGTAGCCGCAGCCGGAAAGTCCCAAGGTCGCCAGCGCCAGGAAGGCAAGAGTCAGGGTACGCATCGCACACTCCGTGTTCGGGCCGGCGATCGCTGTGTCTGGCCGGCGGAGTGCGGATTCTCACACGATCCGCAGCGGGTGTGTTACCCGCCCGGCGGCTGGCCCTCCGGCCGGCACGCGCTGACCGGCCCGGCAACGCGGCCGGCACCCGGGGCGCCCGGGGAATCCCTGCGGGGCAAAAAAAACCCCAGGCACGAGGCCTGGGGTTGAAATGCGGACTTTCCAATGAAGGGAAGGAAGTCCGCTAGGGGATCTCAGTGCAGCCGGGCCCAGTGGAGAATGCGGATCTCCTCAGAGTCCAGGTCGAAGCTCTCGGCGAGCAGGGCCTGTAGCTCGTGGCTCGCGCGGCGCTCTACCAGCGGCTTCGCCAACTCCACAACACCGCTCCACTCGCGCGCATTCAGCGCCTCCTCGGCGCCGGTCACGAAGTGCGTGTAGTACTTTGTGGCCATGGTGCAAGCTTAGGATCGGAGCCGGGCCGACCACTGTGAGGCGATCCACAGAACATTCCGCGCACTTTGTGGGCCGGTTCGACTAATGCAGTAGGCGCGGCCGCCGCCGGGCGCGGAGCAGACGAGTGGTGCGATTACGTCAAATGCTGGGGATCAAGTGAGCCGCTTTCGCGAGCCGGAAAAAACCGGCGCGAAATACATCACCGCCGCCGGCGCACGCCGCCTGCGCGCGGAACTCGAGCAACTGTGGCGGATCGAGCGGCCGCGAGTGACGCAGGCAGTGAGCGAGGCGGCGGCGCAGGGCGACCGCTCGGAGAACGCCGAGTACACCTATGGCAAGCGCCGGCTGCGCGAGATCGACCGGCGCGTGCGGTTCCTCCGCAAGCGCCTCGAGGGCATGGTGATCGTCGATCAGGCGCCGTCCGACCCGAGCCGGGTCTATTTCGGGGCGTGGGTGGAACTCGAAGCGCAGGACGGCAGCAGGATCCGCCACCGTATCGTCGGCCCGGACGAGTTCGACAACTCGGCGCAGTACATCAGCGTCGACTCGCCGCTCGCGCGGGCACTGCTCGGCCGACTGCTCGGTGACGAGGTCGGCGTGCAGTCTCCATCGGGGCCCAGGCGCTTCACGATCGCAGGCATCGAATACGAGAGTGCGGCTTAGGACGCGGTGCCTCAGAAGACGCGGACGTTCTTGAACTGCCAGGGATCGGTCTTGTCGAGATCCTCGGGAAACAGGCGCTCGCGCTCGTGCAGCGGCGTCCAGTCCGTGTACTCGCCGGTCACGCGCCCGAGATAGGGCGTGCAGAGTTCGAGGTTGCGGCGGAAGTCCATGTCGTCCGGTTCGACCAGGCCCTTGTTCGGGTTCTCGATCGCCCAGATCATGCCCGCCAGGCACGCCGATGTGACCTGGAGCGACGTCGCATTGTTGTACGGCGCGAGCCGGCGAGCCTCCTCGAGGGAGAGCTGCGAACCGTACCAGTACGCGTTCTTCTTGTGCCCGGCGAGGAGCACGCCGAGCTCGTCGATCCCCTTGGTGAGCTCGTCCATCAGGATGCGCTTGCGCTCCTGTGGAACAAAATTCCGGCCGACGAGCTCGTGAACGGAAAGCACGGCCGCATCGCTCGGGTGATACGCGTAGTGCACGGTGGGCCGGTAGACCGGCTGACCGCCCTGCCGCACCGTGAGGTAGTCCGCGATCGAGATCGACTCGCCGTGCGTGATCAGGAAGCCATGGAAGTGGCGCGCGAGCGGCGTCCAGGTGCGCACCCGCAGCGCAGCGCCCGGCTGCATCAGGTAGATGGCGGCGCCGCTCCCGGAATCGTGCCGCTTGCCGTCGCGCGGGAAATTCCTCTCGTGGGTGCCCCAGCCGAGCTCGGCGGGCTGGGATCCCTCGCCGATAAAACCGTCGACCGACCAGGTGTTCAGGAACTCGCCCGGCTCCTTCGGGCGGTCGGGCACCTGCGTGTCCCGCTCCGCGATGTGAATGACCTTGATGCCGAGCCGCTGCGCAAGGTCGGCCCAGTCCTCGCTGCTGCGCGGATTGCCGGCGTCGGCCTGCACGTCCGCCGCGATGTTGAGCAGTGCCTGCTTGACGAAATGCGATACCAGGCCGGGGTTCGCGCCGTGCGTCACCACCGCGGTGGGCGCTTTCTCGTTGCCGGCACGCAGCGCGAACGTGTCCTCGCGCAGGGCGTAATTCGTGCGCCGCCAGGCCGGTACCGTCGGATCGGTGTAGCCGCCGAGCCAGGGCTCGATGCAGGTGTCGAGATACATCGCGCCGCGCTCCCAGCACAGCTTGATGAGCGCGATCGTCGACACATCGACCGACACATTCATCATGAAGTCGCCGCGGCCGACCAGCGGGTCGAGCACGCGCCGGTAATTTTCGCGCGTCAGCGCTTCCCGGACGTACTTGACGCCGTATTGCTGCGCCAGTTTCTCGCCGCGATCGTCGGCGGTGACGATCGCGATGCGGGCCGGCGGAACGTTCAGGTGCCGCTGGATGAGCGGCAGCAGGCCCCGGCCGATGCTGCCGAATCCGACGAGGACGATCCGGCCGGGGAAATCGATCTTGAAATCCGCATGGATCATGATGCTCTGTGCTCGCTTGCGCATCCCGTCCCTCGGATGCCGGACGTCAGGTTATCAATCGCGACGCCGTGCCGCCAGCGGTGCAGATGGCGGGCCGCGCCGCGATTCAGGCCGCGGGCGCGGGTTCGCGCCAATGCGGCGGATACGTGCGATCGAAACCGGGTTGCTCCTCGACGCGATTCATCCAGCGCCGCAGCGCCGGATAATTCACTTCCACCGGCAGGAAGCGCGAGGACAGGTCCCGCGCCTCCGGACGCCGCAGCGCGCGCTGCAGGATCTGGATGCTCGGGAAGATGACCATGTCGGCGGCCGAGTAATTCTCGCCGACGATCCAGTCCGACTGCGACAAGCGCCCTTCGATCGTGCGCGCCTCGCGGCCGACGATGTGCATCGACTGCATGAGTCCGTCGCGCGGCGCTTCCGGGCCGGTGGACAGCACCGCGCGCACGATCTTCATCAGATGCTCTTCGATGTAGGCCTGGAACTCGCAGATGACGCGCATGATCACCCCCGCTTCCTCGGGCGTGCGGCCGAAAATCGGCGGGTCGGGATACTTCAGATCGAGGTAATAGAGCACCGCGACCGACTCGAAGACGATGTAATCGTCGTGCTTCAGCACCGGCAGCCGCCCGCGCGGATTCATCGAGAGCATGTGCGGGGTGTTGTGTTCCTGCTTTGAGAACTGCAGCAGGTGACTCACGTAGGGGAGCCGCTTGTGTTCGAGGGCGAGCAGCACGCGCCAGGAATACGGGCTGCCGCTTCCCCAGTAGACGTCGATCCCCATTCGCGCGATTGTAACCGGATGCCGCGAGCGCCGAAAACCACGGACCACGGCGGGCGCCCGCGGCAAGCAGGACCGGCAGCATGTACACGACCCTGATCGGCACGCGCGATCTCGCACGACGCATCGATGATGCCGATCTGGTCGTCATCGACTGCCGTTTCGAACTCGCGCGCCCGGCCTGGGGCGCAGGTGCCTATCACGACGGACATGTGCCGGGCGCGCTCTATGCGCACCTCGACCGCGACCTCTCCGGTCCCGTGACCGCCGCGACGGGTCGCCACCCGCTGCCCGCGCGCGAGCACTTCGCGCGCAGCGCGGCGGACTGGGGGATCGATGAGTCAGCGCAGGTCGTCGCCTACGATCAGGGCAACGGCATGTTCGCCGCGCGACTGTGGTGGCTATTGCGCTGGCACGGTCATGCGCGAGTCGCCGTACTCGATGGCGGTCTGACTGCCTGGCTTGACGCGGGGCTGGCGCTCAGCCGCGAGCCGGCCCTGCGGGCCTCCAGACCATTCGTGCCGCGGGCACCGCTCGGTGACGCGCTCGAAACGGCGGACGTGGTGCGCGAACTCGATGCCGGTCGCATCCGGCTGGTCGACGCCCGCGCCAGCGATCGCTTCGCCGGCGAAAACGAGACGATCGACCCCGTCGCCGGCCACGTTCCGGGCGCCGTGAACCATCCGTTCATAGGGAACCTGGACGCGAGCGGCAGATTCCTCGAGCCGGGCGCCCTCAGCCGCCACTGGCATGACACGCTCGGCGGTCACCCCGCGAGCTCGGTCGTCGCGATGTGCGGCTCGGGCGTCAGCGCCTGCCACAACCTGCTCGCGCTCGAGCACGCCGGGTTGCGTGGCGCACGGCTTTACGCAGGCTCCTGGAGCGAGTGGATCCGGGATCCGGCGCGACCAAGCGCCACGGGATCGGGCTGACGGCCGCGAGGACCGGCGACGCAGCGCACGCGTCGTCAGGGATCCGCTGGTTTGGTCTGGAAGCCGAGTGCGGGGCGCAGCTCCTCGCGCGCTTGCGCTTCGCGTGCCCGGAATTCGGGGGATGCGAACAGGAGTGCAACGATCGCGGTCGCGGATGCCCGGCCAGCCTCGATGTCGCTCGGGTAGTGAACGCCGGCGACGACCCGGTTCCATCCGTATTCGCGCGCCCGCGCCAGAATTTGCGCACGCTTCTCGGGCAGCATGTCGGCGAGCACCAGGCCGTCGATCCAGCCGAGCGTCGCGTGTCCGCTCGGATAGGCCCTGGTGCCCGGGCATCGAATGACCGGCGCAACGCGAGGCTCGGCGCGGCACGGCCGCACGCGCGCAAAGATGTCCTTCGCGCGCTTGACCGCGGCGAGCTCGTCGTCGCGCAGCTGACTGAAGAGCGCCCGGGTCCACGGCAGGCGTGCAGGCGTAAATGCCGCCGGCGCATCGAACACATCGGCGAAGCGAAACACCGAGGCTTCGTCATCGGCCCTGGCGCGTTCGGCCGCGGCCGGCGTTCGCTGTGCCTGCAGCGCGAGCAGCTGATCCAGTTCGGCACGCGTTTCCGGCGAATCGGCGGCGGGGGGCGGGGGCAGCAGCCGGACCAGATCGATGTCGGTGGCCCGCACGAGGCTCGCGCGGGCGTCGAGTACTCGCTGCAGCGCCGCGTTGCAGCCGGCGACCGCGAACGCCAGCGCCAGCGCGACGAACACGGTCTTGCGGCAGGTGAACATGAGAGTCTCCGTAGCCGGGCTCGCGCGCAGCATAGCCGGAAGCGCCGGCGCGCACCCGATGCGGTCCGTGTGGTGACCGCCGTCTCACCTCGCGATGAACTGCGGACCACTGCATTTACATGGCGCCCAGTTTTGCTATCGTGCCCCGGCCAGCTTCGCATGGCTCACGTGGCTGGTCCCGCGCGGACCGGCCACGGTCGTTTTCGGAGGTCGCACACGGGTGGCAGCAGATCCGCAACAGGCTCCGGAGAACGGCGCGCGCCGCCGCGGCACCCATGCCTGGACGACGGATGACTCCGCCGAGCTCTACCAGATCGGTGCCTGGGGCAAGGGCTACTTCTCGATCAACGCCGCCGGCCACGTGGTCGTGCAGCCCGACGCGACGCCGACGCGCCAGATCGATCTGCTCGAAGTGGTGCAGGGTCTGAAGGCCCGCGATCTGACGACGCCGGTAGTGGTGCGATTCTCGGACATCCTGGCGCACCGCCTGCGCCACCTGCACGACGCCTTCGCGCAGGCGATCGCCGAGAACGAGTATCGGAACCGGTACGCCGCCGTGTACCCCATCAAGGTGAACCAGCAGCGACTGGTCGTCGAGGAAGTGTTCCGCTACGGCAAGGAATTCGGCTTCGGACTCGAAGTCGGTTCCAAGCCCGAGCTGCTCGCGGTGATGGCGATGACCGAGGATTCGCCCGACCGGCTCATCGTCTGCAACGGCTTCAAGGACGACAGTTACATCGAGGCGGTGATCCTCGCCACCAAGCTCGGCCGCACCATCGTGCCCGTGGTCGAAAATTTCTCCGAGCTGCACCTGATTCTCAAGCACGCCGAGAACTACGGCGTGCGGCCGCGGATTGGCGTGCGGGTCAAGCTCGCGAGCGAGGGGTCGGGTCGGTGGCGAGATTCCGCCGGCGAGAAATCCAAGTTCGGCCTGTTCATCACGGAGATCCTCGAGGCGGTGGCGGTGCTGCGCGAACGCAACATGCTCGACTGCCTGCAGCTCGTGCACTGCCACCCGGGAAGCCAGCTGCAGGACATTCGCCGGGTGAAGGAAGCCATTACCGAGCTCGCGCACGTGTACGCCGAGCTGCAGCTGCTCGGCGCCGGCGTGCAGTACATCGACGTCGGCGGCGGCCTGGGCGTCGACTACGACGGCAGCGGCACCAATTTCTCCTCGTCGATGAACTACACCCTGAACGAGTATGCCAACGACGTCGTGTACCGCATTGCGAGCGTCTGCAACGCGCGCGACATCCCGCATCCCATGATCGTGAGCGAATCCGGGCGCGCCATCGCCGCCTACCACAGCGTGCTCATCTTCAACACGCTCGGCATGTCGGCGCTCGACAAGTTTCAGGTCACGGGTCGCGAGGAACAGGACTACAACGGCGAGAAGGAACTGCCGCAGCCGGTCCAGGACCTGTTCGAAGCCTATCGTTCGGTGACCGAGCGACGCCTCGTCGAGTGCTACCACGACGCGCTCACCGCCCGCGATCAGACGCTGCAGATGTTCAACCTCGGCCTGCTGTCGCTGGAATTCCGCGGGCTCGCCGAGCGGCTTTACTGGGCGACCTGCGCGCGCATTCGCGATGCCTGCCGCAGGCTGGACGACGTGCCCGAGGAACTCGAGGGCCTGGAGTCGATTCTCTCGGATATCTACTTCTGCAATGTCTCGGTGTTCCAGTCGCTCCCCGACAGCTGGGCGATCGACCAGCTGTTCCCGATCATGCCGATCCACAGGTTGACGGAGGAGCCGCTGCGCAAGGGCGTGCTCGCGGACATCACCTGCGACTCGGACGGCAAGATCGACCGCTTCGTGAGCCTGCGCGACGTCAAGCGCAGCCTCGAGCTGCACGAGGTGAGCGACCAGGACGAGTACTACCTGGCGGCGTTCCTGGTCGGCGCCTACCAGGAGACGCTCGGCGATCTGCACAACCTGTTCGGCGACACGCACGTCGTGCACATCCGTTTTCACGACGAAGGCGGCTGGTGGATCGACGAGATCGTCAAGGGCGATACGGCCTACAAGGTGCTCGCCTACATGGAGTACGACGTCGAGAAACTCTACCCGGCGCTAGCCCGCGACTGCGAACGCGCGATCCGCGAGGGCCGCATGACACTCGCGGAGAGCCAGGCGCTGAAGCGCTTCTACGAAGGCGAGCTCGGCGGCTACGCCTACCTCGAGAGCTGAAGTCGCGCGACGCCCGCCCGGTGGCAGGCGGCAGCGACTCAGCGCCGGACCCCGACACCGAGCAGCACCAGAATGCCGAGCGCGGCGAAGCTCGCCGCTGCGATCGCGCGCACGATGCGCATCGGCAGTTTCACGGCGGCTGCGTTGCCGAGCAGCACGACGGGCACGTTCGCGAGCAGCATGCCGCAGGTAGTGCCGGCGACGACGCCTAACAGCGAGGCGTACCGCGCCGCGAGCGCCACCGTGGCGATCTGCGTCTTGTCGCCCATCTCGACCAGGAAGAACGCGGCGAGCGTCGTGACGAAGACGCCGGCGCGTGATCCGCCCGCGTCCCGTTCCGCGTAACGATCCGGGATGAGTGCCCAGGCCGCCATCGCGAGAAACGCCAGCCCGAGGATCCAGCGCAGCGCCGTGGCACCGATCGCCGCCGCGAGCCAGGCCCCGATGGCGCCCGCGAGCGTGTGATTGATCGCGGTCGCGACAAATATGCCGCCGATGATCGGCAGGGGCCTGCGAAATCGCGCGGCGAGCACGAGCGCCAGCAGCTGGGTCTTGTCGCCCATTTCCGCCAGCGCGACGACGCCTGTCGAGACAAGGAAGGCTTCCATGACGGGCGGGCGGTCAGTGCTGAGCAGGCCGGTGCCGGATGCAGTGGCTCGTGAAGCCTCAAAGCTCGAGCATACCGGATCCGAGGTAGCGCACGTCGCCGCCTACGCGTACCCGCCGGTTCGCTGCGACGCTCAGGCGCAGCGTCGAGGGGCGGCGGACGGCATCGCCCTGCAACACGGTGAGGCCGAGCGGCAGTGGCCGACCCGTCGCGAGCATCCAGCCGCCGAGATTGGCGCACGCGGAACCGGTGGCCGGATCCTCGAGGAACCCGGCGCCGGACTGAAAGAAGAACCGCGACTGCGCGACCGTCGCGTCACGCATGACAAAAACCAGCGCCTGTGAAACCCCGGCCGCATTCGTGATGGTGCGCAGCAGCCCGGCATCCGGCTGCGCGCGCTCGAGCGCGCTGGTCGAGGCGAGCGGCACGACCAGCTGTTCGGTACCCGCGTTCACCCAGAGCACCGGAGCGGCCAGATCGCGCGCCTCGAGCCCGATCGCCGCGGCGACCGTGGCAGACGCCTGTTCCGCACGCCGGTGCTGCGGTTCGATCGCCGTGAGTGTCCAGTGATCGCCGCTCGCTTCGACCGGGATGACGCCGGCGCGCATCTCGAGCGTGAGGCGATCGCCGCCCTGCAAGCGCCGCACGATGTGGGCCGTGCCGAGCGTCGGGTGCCCGGCGAACGGCATTTCGTAACCCGGCGTAAAGATGCGCACGCGCGCCGACGCTTGCCCGGACGGCCCGATGAACGTCGTTTCCGAAAGATTGAACTGCAGCGCGAGCTCCTGCATCAAGGCATCCGGCAGGGACTCCGGCGCCTCGACGACGCACAGCGGATTGCCGGACAGCGCGTGACCATCGCGAGTGAAGACATTGACGAGGTGATACGCGAGCCGCATGGCGCGCGACGTTACGCGCCGCCCCGGGCTGTGTCGAGTTTGGCCGGCAGTGGCGCCGGCGGACACGCTGTGCCGTACCTACTCCCTCCGTTCAATGCGCGGGGCGATGCGTGCAACCCGAACAGCGGGCTTGGCAATTGTGCCCGAGCCATCGACAGTCCCTGCGCCGCGGGCCGGCGACCGATTGGACATATTGCAAACGACACTGAGTCGCTCACGGACGGTCGCGCCATTGCCGTTTACTTGCGTCGCGCGGCGGGGGTAGCATGCGGCGCGTCGCATGGCTCGGCAGCGGTACTCGACGTCACATTGCGATGCAGCGGCAGACCGTTGCGGCGCCGCGCATCCGCGGCGCCGTTGCCGACCGTGCGCCCCGAAGGTTTGACTCCGTGTTTCCCCGGTCACGCGGTTCATGCGGCGTTCCCTGCGAACGCCGCCGCTGTCCGCTTGCAGCGAGAGTTCCGGATGACGACGATCTACGTTGACAACCTCCCCTTCGACGCGGCCGAGCAGGACGTGCAGTCGCTGTTCGCACAACTCGGCGCGGTCGAAGCGGTAAAACTCATCAACGATCGCGAAACCGGCCGGCCGCGCGGTTTCGGTTTCGTCGACCTGGTGCCGAGCGAGGCGCAGGCCGCGATCCAGGCCCTGAACGGCTTCCGGATGAACGGCCGGGCGCTGCGCGTGAACGAGGCACAGGAGCGACCGCCGCGTTCGCGTCCCGGCGGCGGACCGTTTCGCCGCTGATCCCGGCCGGGCACCTGCGCCGCGCACGGGGTCGCCAGTCGTACCGCCGGGCGTCGGCTGGCATACTGTGCGCGTCGTAGCAGGAGAGTGCCTTGTCGCCGATATCCCGAAGCCTGGTGGCCGCCGCGGCTGCCCTCGCGCTCGCGAGCTGCGCGACGACCGCACCGAGTTCCCGCGCCTCGACTGCGGAGGAGCTCGACCGGGTTCTGGCGGGCGATCATCGCTCGCCCGATAACCGCGCGCGCGATGCCTACCGGCATCCGAAGGAAACTCTGTTGTTCTTCGGGATTCGCCCCGAGTGGACGGTCGTCGAGGTGTGGCCGGGCGCGGGCTGGTACACGGAAGTAATCGCCCCGCTCATGCACGGCAGGGGCAGGTACTACGCGGCCCAGTACGTGCCGGACCTCGCCAGCCGTTACTTCACCGACACCCTCAAAGCGTTCAACGACAAGCTCGCGTCGCGACCCGATCTGTACGGGCAGGTAATGGTGACCGAGTTCGGCCCGGAGCACCTCGACATCGCGCCGCCCGGCTCGGCGGACCTGGTCGTGACTTTCCGCAATATCCACAACTGGATGGCGCGCGATTTTGCACCCGCCGCCTTCCAGGCGATGTACCGCGCGTTGAAGCCCGGTGGCGTGCTCGGCGTCGTCGAGCACCGCGGCAAGGGCGGCGAACAGGATCCGAAGGCGAAGAGCGGCTACGTGAACGAGGACTACGCGATCAGGCTGATCGAGTCTGCGGGTTTCAGGCTGGTGGCGAAGTCCGAAGTCAATGCGAACAAGCTGGATACGAAGGACTATGAGCAGGGCGTGTGGACCCTGCCACCTACCTATCGGCTCGGCAGCACCGATCGCGAAAAGTATGCGGCCATCGGCGAGAGCGACCGCTTCACTCTGAAGTTCGTGAAACGCTGACCGGGGGGCCGGCCCGCCACCGGGAGGACGCCGGCTACCACATCTCGCGCAGCCTGGCACTGACGTCGATTGCGGCAGCGCCCGATTCCCCGAGGGCTACGTCCGCGAGCTGCGTGCCCTGGAAGCCCGAGCGATCGCAGCAAGCGAGCACCTTGTCCGTGAGAAACCGACTCTGCTGCCCGTAGACGTGTGCATCGCCCTGGCGCGATTGCTGCGTCACGTGAAACTTGAGCGGCGCTAGCAGCGTGAGTTCGTTTCGCGCCCGCGTCAGCGCCACGTACAGCAGCCGTCGCTCCTCTTCGATGAGTTCCGGGCGGCCGGTGGAGAATTCCGACGGAAAACTGCCGTCGACGACGTTCAGCACGTAGACGGCATCCCACTCCATGCCCTTGGCCGAATGGATGGTCGAGAGCACCAGGTAGTCCTCGTCGAGCGATGGCGTCCCTGCGCGGTCGGACGTGGCCTGCGGCGGGTCGAGCGTAAGCTCGGTGATGAAGCGCTCGCGCGAGGAGTATTGGCTCGAGAGCATCTCGAGCTGATCGAGATCGGAGAGCCGCGCGTGCGGATGCTCGTAGATGCGCTCGAAGTGCGGCCGGTACCAGTCGCGCACCACGCGCAGCTGGCCGGGCCAGGCCTTTTCGGGCTCGGTCAGCGTCGCCATGAGCTCGGCAAGCTGGCGCCATGGTATCGCGCTCGCCGGCGGCGGCGCGAAGGTCTGCAGCGCCTGCAGCGCTCCGCCCGCGACCTCGAGATGCTCGACTGCTTTGCGCGCATTCGCGGGACCCATCCCCGGCAATAACTGTATGACGCGGAAAGCCGCGAGCGTGTTGCGCGGGTTGTCGGCCCAACGCAGCACCGCGAGCAGGTCCTTGATATGCGAGGTTTCGAGGAACCTGAGTCCGCCGTACTTGACGAAGGGAATCCTGCGCCGGGTGAGTTCGATCTCCAGCAGATCGGTATGACTGCCGGTGCGCACCAGCACGGCCTGACGCCTCAGGGGCACCTGCGCCTCGCGCGCCCGGAGGATCTGGCTGCAGACGAATTCGGCCTGCGATTCGAGCGTGTCCACTGTGACATAGCGCGGCCGCAGGCCGGCACCGCGCAGCGACAGCAGCTGTTTGCGGAACTGCCGTGGTGCGTCGGCCATCAGCGCGTTCGCAACGTCAAGGACAGCCTGCGTGGAGCGGAAGTTCTGTGCCAGCGTCACGACGGCCGCTTTAGGCGTGAACCGGTCCGGGAAGCTGAGGATGTTCTCGACCGTTGCCGCGCGGAACGCATAGATCGATTGAGCGTCATCGCCCACCACGGTGACGCCGGCGCCATCCGGCTTCAGGGCGAGCAGGATATCGGCCTGCAGCCGGTTCGTGTCCTGGTACTCATCGACCAGCACGTGATCGAAATTTGCAGCGACGCTCGCAGCGAGCCGCGGTTCACCCATCATCACATGCCAGAACAGCAGCAGGTCGTCGTAGTCGAGCATCGCGAGCTTGTGTTTCGCCGCGACGTAGGCGCGGAACAGCTGCGTCAGGTCCGATTCCCACTGCGCGCACCACGGGAACTGTGCCGCAAGGGTCTCCTGCAGCGGTTTCTGCGTGTTGACGCGGTAAGAATAGATCGCGAGACAGGTGTCCTTGCGCGGGAATCGCTGTTCCCGGGCCGCGAACCCGAGCTGCTGGCGCAAGCCGTCGATGACGTCGGCCGCATCCCCACGATCGATCACGGTGAATCCCGGATCGAGCTGCAGGTGCTTCGCGTAGTGGCGCAGCAGCCGGTTGCCGATGGAGTGAAAGGTTCCCGCCCAGTCGAGTCGCCGCGCGATGGCTTGCCCTGCCGCCGACCTGGGATCCTCGAGCGCGACGCGCACCACCTCCTGCGCGCGACGCCGCATCTCCACCGCCGCGCGCCGCGTAAATGTGAGCAGGAGAATGCGCGCCGGGTCGACGCCGCTCATCACCAGGTGGGCAACGCGGTGCGCCAGCGTCATCGTCTTGCCGGTACCAGCGCCGGCGACGATCAGCAGCGGCCCGGACCGCAATCCCCTGCCGTCCGGGCGCGGCTCACCGTAGGTCGCCGCTTGGCGTTGCTGCGCGTTGAGTTTGTCGAGCGGAGAAGTCGCTGGCATGAGCGAGCGAGCATACGAAAGGGTCGCGGGCCGCGCCACCTTTGCTGAGCCAAATTGGTGCCGGCGAGTTTACGGGTGGCGCGTGGCAACGCTACAGTCGGTGCCATGCACAAGCGCGCAGCACAGCTCGTGAGCGAGCGCACGGTGTTTCGAGGCCGGGTCGTCACGCTGAACGTGGAGACCGTCGAGCTGCCTAACGGACATCGTGCGGAACTTGAAGTGATCCACCATCCCGGCGGCGCGGCAATCGTGGCGATCGACGCGGCGCAGCGGGTCTGCCTGCTGCGGCAGTATCGGCACGCGGCGGGCGGCTGGGTTTGGGAACTGCCGGCGGGAAAGCTCGACCCGGGCGAGCCGCCGCTCGCCACGGCGCGGCGCGAACTCGTGGAAGAAGGTGCGGTGAGCGCCCGGGACTGGGCGAGCCTCGGCAGTTACCTCAGTTCGCCCGGGGTCTTCGACGAAGTGATTCACCTGTTTCTCGCCACCGGGCTCGAGGCGGCGCCCGCCCGCGCCGAAGCCGACGAAGTCTTCGAAGTGCACTGGATCCCGCTCGCCGATGCAAGCGCCCGGGCCCTGAACGGCGACCTGCGCGATGGCAAGACCGTTGTCGGGATTCTCAGAGCGGCACATCGCCGCGTTCCCGCCGCCGTTTCGTGACAAGCCGCACAGTTGCTGGATCCGGCGCTCCATTACGCTGAAGCAGTTGCCGCCGCTCGGCGGCGGCCAGACGTCCGGGCATGAGCGATCAGAAAAAAGAGTGGATGCCGGCCAAGCCGGCGGATGAGGAGAGTCCGGCGGCAGCGCCGGGTAAGCGCAGGCTGTCGCGCATCGTCCGCGACGAGCGCGGCAATGCGCGGGTGGAGTGGATCGACGTGCCCGAGACTGCCGCAGCCACGCCCGACGAACATCGCGTCCCTTTGTCCGTTGAGGGGGCCGTGGCCAAGCCGCCGAAGCCACCCGAGCCCGAGAACGCCTGGAATCCGTACGGGCAAACGGGCGCCGCGCAGAAACCGGGTGGCGGAGCCAAAGGCCAGCGGGACCTGCGCAAGCTGTCCGAATGGATCAAGCTGAAGCGCAAGATGGAAAAAGACAAACCGCCGGAGTGAGCGGCGGCCGCGCCAGCGGCAGGCGCGCGTCGGGTCTCAGGCGTTGCGCCGGATGTGTTCCAGCTTGCGCGTGTTCGACAGGCGATAGAAACGCCGCAATTCCGCGACGAAGCGCGCGTCCCGGTCACGCGCCGAACCGGCGAGGATCCCGTCGAGATACCTGCAGAAGCGCGCGGCGTAGCCGTTTGCCCTGCGGTAGAGCCCGCTGCGTTCGCCGGCCAGTTGCGGGTCGATGCGCGTGCGCTCGAACAACGTCGAATGCAGGGCATGCGGATGCCGGTCGGGTTGCTGTGAGCGCAGCAACCACAGCGAGGTGACGTACTTGTCCACCTCCGCCTGCATCTCGAGTTCGTGCACCGAGACCGGCCGGTCATAACCAGCGTGCCAGGCGAGATAGACGAAGTGGCTCACGCCCTCGAGGGCCGTCCAGTAATCCGCAAGATTGCCGCTGTGCAATGCCGCGAGTGGATTCTGCGCGGCGAGCCGCTCAAGCACTCGCCGGTCGAGAAACAGCGACATTGCCACGTCGCCGGCGTTCTGTTCGACGACGAGCTGCTCGTCCGTCGCTGCCCAGCGCACGCCCGGCGGCAACCGTGCGCGATCCGTGACCAGGTAGTCGTAGACATCGAGCGCGAAGTCGACGTCGTACAGGCCGGCGAGAAGATGCTGCAGCTGGCGCAGGACCACGCCGCGCCTCAGTGCTCGAATGCGCTGCGGGCTGAATCGGTGGGTTCGACGCCCAGGCCGCGCAGCAGCCCACGCGCCCGCTGGCTGCCGGTCTTGAGCCACAGTTCATAGAGCCGCAGGATGTCCTGGTCCGAATGCCGGTGGGCGGCTTCGCTCAACTCGTTCAGCACGTCGACGAAAGACTGGAATTTCGCCGCCAGCTCGGCAAATACGCGGGCGAGCGGCCTGTCGGGACCGCGATTCATCGAGCTGGCGAGCGTGCCGTACGCGCGGCCGCCCATCGCGATGTGGTAGTCGATGTCGACGATCCTGCGCGCGAAGCTCTGCGCGAGGAATCCGGCGACGAACAGCGACACGTCGCCAAGCCGCTGCAGGCCGCGCTGGCGCTCCTCGGCGGTGCGTGCCTCGAGCGCGTCGCCCAGCATCACCGCGAGCGGTCGCAGCCGCGGCCCGCGCGGCGTCTGCTCGAACAGCGCTTCGGAGCGCGAGAACAGCGTCAGCAGGTCGACTACGTAATGCTCGGTCTGTCCGTCGACCGCCACGCGCTGATGTTCGAGGGCGGAATGCAACTCGTCGCGAAAGTACTCCTTCAGATTCGCGACGGGCAGGACACGGACGTCCGACGGCTGTGTCATCTATTCACCCTCTGCCGATCGACATCGGCAACCTGTGGATGAAGATGACATCCGCGGGCCCTCGCGTTCCGTGAACAAGCGCACTGAATCGGCCGCGGGCGAGCGCCGGGGATGGCATAAGTCCGGGCACAGGTCTCTGTTTCGCCATTCGCCACCGCTCGCCGCGCCGCGCCGCGCTTCGCAAGTGCCCGCACCAGGCATCAGCGACAGACGAGCCGGTCCGCGACCGCGAGCGATGCGCCCGCACCGCTCGCCACGACGCAGTTCTGGCCAAATGCGACGCCGTGCAGCGTGGCATCCCAGCGATAAGTCTTGAGTGTGCGCAGCGGCTCGTCGTCGCCGGTCAGCCGGCCGTTCAGCTGGTCCGTCATCGTAATACGACAGCGGGTGCACGGTTTCACGGCCCGCAGCACCAAACTCCCTGCGACGAACTCACGCAAGGCATCCTCCGCATGGGGTCCGGCGCCGCGAATCACGATGTTCGGGCGAAAACGATTCATCGGCAGAGCGCTCTCGAGTCTCGCGTTGAGGGCGTCGAGCGATTCCTGCGCAATCAACAGGATCGGGTACCCATCCGGGAAACGCAGCGGCGCCTGCACCGTGCCACTGTACTGCGAGTCCGCGCGGCGCGGCGCTGCAGGATTCGCCCGGACGAGCCGCACCGGCTCGCCGACGGCCTCGGAGCACCACTCGGCCGCCGCATCGCCGCAATCGAGCGCACTCGTGCGTGCGTCCCAGATCTCGACCTCCCGCTCGCTGCCCGGCTCACCGAGAGCGATGCGCAACTCGCGCTGCCCGTCGCAGCGCAACACAAGCTGCGCGGCCTCGACGGTCGGGGTGATGAGCGCGAGTTGCGGATGCGTGCGCTGCGTCAGGAAACCGCCGCGCGCGTCCACGATCATCCACTCGCGGTCGAACGGCAGGCCGGAGTTCGTGATCCGCGCCACCTTCCGGTCCACGGCACGGCAGGACTTGACCGGGTAGCAATGCAGGCTGACGACCTCGACCGTGGCGCTCATCGGCAGCAGTCAGGCTAGGTTGCGCCGGCACGTGTGTCAAAGGTCGCCCCGCTGCGCCCGGCGCGCATTAGAATCGCGTATCGTCCCCGAGGACTGTATTCATGAAGCTGCGACCACCCGCCGCCGCGCGCCGCCATGCGTTCGCGCCACTCGCCTGCCTGGCACTCCTTGCCCCGGTGCTCGCGATCAGCGCCGCGGCCGCACCCGCCGGCGGCGCGCTGCAGCCATTCACCGTCGAGGACCTGGTACGGCTGAAACTGGTGTCCGATCCGCAGGCCTCGCCCGATGGGCACTATGTTGCCTTCACGCTGCGGGAAACCGACCTGGAAGCGAACCGGGGGCGGACCGACGTGTGGCTGGTCGACCTGACGGCCAGGTCGGCCCGGGCGCGTCCGCTAACCCGCGATGCGGCGAACGATTCGAGCCCGCGCTGGGCGCCGGACAGCCGTACTCTCTATTTCCTTTCCACGCGATCCGGGTCGTCGCAGGTTTGGCGGCTGTCGCTCGACGGCGGCGAAGCCACACGCGTCACCGATTATCCGCTCGACGTCGGGACGCTGCTCGTGTCGCCGACCGGCGATCGCATCGCCGTGTCGATGGCTGTCTTCGCGGACTGCGCCGATCTCCGGTGCACGAAGCAGCGGCTCGACGAGCGACAAAAATCCCCGGCTAGCGGCCGCAGCTTCGATCGCCTGTTCGTGCGGCACTGGGACGAGTGGAGCGACGGCACGCGGTCGCACCTGTTCAGCGCGCCCCTCGGTCCCGATGGTACGGCCGGCACACCCGTCGACCTGTCGCGTGCGCTCGATGCCGACGTTCCCTCGAAGCCGTTCGGCGGGAGCGAGGAATATGCATTCAGTCCCGACAGCCGGCGCATCGTGCTGACGGCGCGCACGGCGGGCCGCAGCGAACCGTGGTCAACCAATTTCGACCTCTTCGAAGTGCCGGCCGACGGCTCGGCCGCGCCGCAGAACCTCACGGCCGACAATCCCGCCTGGGACACGCGTCCCGTGTTTCTCAAGAACGGCGACCTCGCCTATCTCGCGACGGATCGCGCCGGATTCGAGTCCGATCGATTCCATGTCGTGCTGCGCGACGCGCGCAGCGGCGCGAAGCGCGCGCTGACGGCCGACTGGGACCGTTCCGTGTCGCAGCTCGCCGCGCTGCCCGACGGCCGCCGTCTTCTGGCGAGCGCGGACGATCTGGGTCAGCACGCGTTGTTCTCCATCGACCTCGCGTCCGGCAAACCCACGCGGCTGTGGAATCAGGGCCAGATCACGCACTTCACCGTCGCGCGCGACACCGTGGTGATCGCGCTTGCCTCGCTCGGGGCGCCGGCGGACCTGCAGGCGATCAGATTCAACGGCGGCGCGCTGCGGCGCCTCACCGACGTAAACGGTGAGCTGTTGCGCACGCGCGCGATGAGCGCCTATGAGCAGTTCAGCTTCCGCGGTGCCAACGATGAGACTGTATACGGC
>JBAVOB010000055.1:0-3661 GCA_049691655.1 Steroidobacteraceae bacterium
AACGAACATGTCGTGACGGCGCCGATGGTCGGCACCTTCTACGCGTCCGCCACGCCCGGCGCCAAGCCGTTCGTCGTGATCGGCGACGAAGTGAAGCCGGGCCAGGTGCTGTGCATCATCGAAGCCATGAAGATGATGAACCAGATCGAATCGGACAAGGCGGGCCGCATCACGTCGATCATGGCCCAGAACGGCGATCCGGTGGAATTCGGCCAGCCGTTGTTCGTCATCGAATAGTCGGCACCGGCTCCATGCTCGACAAAGTCGTCATCGCCAATCGCGGCGAGATCGCCCTGCGTATCCTGCGGGCCTGTCGCGAACTCGGCATCAAGACGGTCGCCGTGCACTCCACGGCCGATTACAACCTCAAGCACGTCCTGCTGGCGGACGAGACGGTGTGCATCGGCCCCCCGCAGTCCGCGCAGAGCTACCTCAACATGCCCGCGATCATCAGCGCCGCCGAGGTCACGGACGCGGTCGCGATCCATCCCGGATACGGCTTCCTCTCCGAGAACGCGGATTTCGCCGAGCGCGTGGAGAAGAGCGGCTTCATCTTCGTCGGGCCGAAAGCCGAGACGATCCGCATGATGGGCGACAAGGTCTCCGCCATTCGCGTGATGAAAAAGCATGGCGTGCCCTGCGTCCCGGGCTCGGATGGCCCGCTCGGCAAGGACATGGACGAGAACTTCCGCATTGCGCGCAGCATCGGCTACCCGGTGATCATCAAGGCCTCGGGCGGCGGCGGCGGGCGCGGCATGCGTGTGGTGCACGGCGATGCGACGCTCGTCAACGCGATCAACCTGACGCAGGGCGAAGCGCTGGCGGCATTCGGCAACGACCAGGTGTACATGGAGAAATTTCTCGATCGCCCGCGGCACATCGAGTTCCAGGTACTCGCGGACAGTTACGGCAACGCGATTCACCTGTTCGAGCGCGATTGCTCGCTGCAGCGCCGGCACCAGAAGGTCATCGAAGAGGCCCCGGCCCCCGGAATCTCACCGCGGCAGCGCAAGGTCATGGGGGACCGTTGCGTCGAAGCCTGCACCGCCGTCGGCTACCGCAGCGCCGGCACGCTCGAGTTCCTCTATCAGGACAACGAGTTCTATTTCATCGAGATGAACACTCGCATCCAGGTCGAGCATCCGGTGACGGAGCTCATCACCGGGGTGGATCTGGTCAAGGCGCAGCTGCTGATCGCCTCGGGCGAGAAGCTGCAATACACGCAGAACGACATCCAGCTGCGCGGCCACGCCATCGAGTGCCGCATCAACGCCGAGGATCCGCGGACGTTCATGCCTTCGCCCGGCCCGATCAAGCTGTGGCATTCGCCCGGCGGACCGGGTATCCGCGTCGACAGCCACGTGTACTCCGGTTACAACGTGCCGCCGTACTACGATTCGCTCATCGGCAAGCTGATTGCATACGGCGACACGCGCGAGACCGCGATCGAGCGGATGAAGAACGCGCTGCTCGAGATGGTCGTCGAGGGCATCAAGACCAACGTGCCGCTGCACCAGGAGATCTTCAACCACGCCGCGTTCCGCGCCGGCGGGCTCGACATCCACTATCTCGAGCGACGCCTCGGCCTGAAATAGCGCGCGGACGCGGCGCCGGTGCCATTTCTCTCCGTCGGTATCGAGCTCGCGCCCGGCCTGGATCCAGGGCGCGCCGAGGCGGCATGCTTCGACGCGGGTGCGCTCGCTGTAACGCTCAGCGACATGCGCGACGATCCCGTGCTCGAGCCCGCGCCGGGCGAGGTCCGTCTGTGGCCCGCGACTCGTCTACGCGCGCTGTTCTCCGCCGAGCGGGCGTCGGCACAACTCATCGCTGGGCTCGGCAGCGTTCTCGGGGTGGCGGCCGAGCGTATCGAGGTGGCCGCCGTCGAAGACCGCGTTTGGGAACGAGAGTGGCTGGCCGGGTTCCATGCCATGCGGTTTGGCCGCCGCCTGTGGATCGCGCCCTCGCACGATCCGGTCAGCGCGCCCGGCGCCGTCGTCGTCGAACTCGATCCGGGGCTCGCCTTCGGCACCGGCACCCACCCCACCACGGCGCTCTGCCTGGAATGGCTCGATGCGCATCCGCCGGAACACATGACAGTGATCGATTACGGTTGCGGGTCCGGGATCCTCGCCATCGCGGCGGCCCGGCTTGGCGCCTGCGCCGCGTACGCGTGGGACATCGATCCGCAGGCGCACATCGCGACGCGGGACAATGCGCAGCGCAATCGCGTCGCGACGATCGTGCGGCTCCCGGCGACGGAATCGAACCTGCCGCGCGGCGCCGACCTGCTGCTCGCCAACATCCTCGCCGCTGCGCTGATCGAACGCGCGCCCCGATTCGCGCAGCTCGTACGGCCGGACGGCGCACTTGTGCTCTCGGGCCTGCTCGATGAGAACGCCGACGCAGTGACAGCGGCCTGCGCCCCGTGGTTTGATACTAGGGTTTTCAGCGGACGCGACGGCTGGATTTGCCTCGCGGGTGTGAGGCGTGTTCACGATCTGCCCTAAGTGCGCTCTGACGCTCGCGGTCACCGCCGTGGACCTGCGCGTCGGCCAGGGATACGTGCGCTGCGGCCGCTGTTCCAGCGTGTTCAACGGTCTCGTTTCGCTGCGGGACGATCTGCGGCTCGAGCAGCCAAGTCCGGCCTCGAGCGGCGCCGAACCGGACGAGGAACCGCCTGCACAGCCCGAACCGTCCATCCCGGGCGCCCGCCGCGGCGTCCCCGGCGACGGCGATACGGCACGCGGGGCTGATGCCGCGCGCTCGGACTTCGATGCCCAGGCGATCCAGCCAGTCGGGGAGGCCGAGGCCATTGGCACCGGTACCTTCGAGACCATCGTTCTGCAGGGATCCGGCATCAGCCAGACCGAAGAAGTCGTCGCGGAGCAAGAAGTCGACGCGGAACTGCGCGCGTTCGCCACCCGGCTGGACCTTGACCTGACCGAGGCGGGTGCAGAGCCGCCGGAGCGGTCGTCGACCGCCCCGGAACCGCAGCCACAAACTGCCGACCTTGCGGAACCGTCGGGTGCGCCCGCAGGGAACGTGCAACCTGGTGTGCCGGATGCGCCGGTCGCCGCCGAGTCCCGTCGCGCAGCGCGGGGGCCCGCCAGACGACCGGGCGGCCGGGATCGGCGGCGCAGCGCCAAGGAGCGCCATCGCGCTGTGGCGCACGCGGCTGCTTTGCCTGGCACGGTGCACAGGCAGCCGGTTGCCCGCGCCTATACAGAATTCAACGCGGCCGGCGCCGAGGCGGTCGACAAGTTCGTGCAGAGCCTCGAACCTGACGACACGCAGGCCGCCCGGCATCTGCAAGTGCAGCGCATCGCATCGATCGGATCCGCGGCTCTGGCGCTCGCGCTCCTCGGTCAGGTCACCCATCACTATCGCAACGATCTCGCGTCGCAGGACTGGTTCGCCGCAACGGTTGGCAGGTTTTATGCCGCGATCGGCTGGCCACTCACGCCGAACTGGGACCCGCGCTCGTACGAGATTCGCCAGCTCGGCGCCGCGACGCCGACGCGGCCCGGTGGTCCGCTGCTGATCCACGCGAGCCTGAAGAATAACGCCTCGCGCAGCCAGCCGGCGCCCGTGGTCCGGCTCACGCTGCAGGATCGCTACGGCAACCGACTGGCCGCGCGCGCGCTCGAACCCCGCGAGTACC
>JBAVOB010000056.1:0-4966 GCA_049691655.1 Steroidobacteraceae bacterium
GCTCGTAGGCCGCGAGCTGCGCTCCGAGGAGCGGGCGCTCGACATCGTCCCAGGCGCCGAAGGTCACGCCGAGGAAGCGGCCCGCCGCCTCCGCCATCTTCGGCAGCACCGGCGCAAGGTAGCTCATCAGGACGCGGAAGCAGTTGATGCCCTGCGTGGCGACCGCCAAGGTCTCTGCCGCGCGCGTCGGGTCCTTCGCGAGCGCCCAGGGCTTGCGGGTGTCCAGGTACTGGTTCGCGCGGTCGGTGAGCAGCATGATCTCGCGGATGGCGCCCGCATAGTCGCGCGACTCGTAGAGCGCACCGATGCGCTCGCGCGCCTGCGCCAGGTCCCGGTAGAGAGCGGGCTCCGGCAACTGCGCGGCGAGCGTGCCGCCGGCGCGGGCGACGAATCCCGCGCAGCGGCTCGCGATGTTCACCAGCTTCCCGACGATGTCGGAGTTCACGCGTGCAGTGAAGTCCCCGAGGCTGAGGTCGATATCGTCCACGCCATCCGACAGTTTCGCCGCAAAGTAATAGCGCAGCGGCTCGGGCGGCAGGCGCTCGAGATAGCGCCGCGCGGTGATGAACGAACCGCGCGTTTTCGACATCTTCTGCCCGTCGACGGTGAGGAACCCGTGCACGAACACCGCGGTCGGCTTGCGCAGGCCCGCACCGTGCAGCACGGCCGGCCAGAAGAGCGTGTGAAAGTAGCTGATGTCCTTGCCGATGAAGTGGTAGAGCTCGGTGCGGCTGTCGGCGCGCAAGTACTCGTCGAAGTCGAGGCCGCGCCGGTCGCAGAGCGCGCGGAAGCTTCCCAGGTAGCCGATCGGGGCGTCGAACCAGACGTAGAAGTACTTGCCCGACGCATCCGGGATCTCGAAGCCGAAGTACGGTGCGTCGCGCGAGATGTCCCAGTCCTGCAATCCCGTCCGGAACCACTCATCGAGCTTCGCGCGCACGGCGGGCTGGAGCGAGCCGTGCTGCAACCACGCGCGCAGCACGGCCTCGAAGGCCCCGAGCCTGAAGAACAGGTGCTCGGAGTCGCGCCACACCGGCGGGGTGCCGCTCACCGTGGACACCGGCGCGAGCAGGTCGGCGGGCGTGTAGGTCGCGCCGCAGTTCTCGCAGCTGTCGCCGTGCTGATCCGCCGTGCCGCAGCGTGGGCAGGTGCCGCGGACATAGCGGTCCGGCAGGAACATGCCCGCCTGCTCGTCGTAGGCCTGGCGCACGGAACGGCGTGCGATGTGTCCGGCGTCGCGCAATCGGCCGTACAGCAGGTGGGTAATGGTGCGGTTTTCGGGCGAATGCGTCGAATGAAACTGATCATGCCCGATGAGGAAGCCGTCGTAGTCCGCGCGGTGTTCCGCGGCGACGCGTGCGATGAGCGCCTCGGGCGCAATGCCCTCGGCCTGGGCGCGGATCATGATCGGCGTGCCGTGCGCGTCCTCGGCGCACACGTACAGGCAGTCGTGGCCGCGCATCCGCTGGTAACGCACCCAGATGTCGGCCTGGACAGCCTCGATGATGTGGCCGAAATGCAGCGGCCCGTTCGCGTAAGGAAGCGCGTTGGTGACGAGGATCTTGCGAGACATCCGGCCAGTTTACAGGCTGGCGACGGCGCCCCGCAGCCCGAAAGTTCGCGCGCCCCGCGGCGGCACGGCCGCGACGGCCGCGGCGCTCAGGTCTGGCGGTCCTTGACGGTCTCGAACTTTGACTTGTTGATGGCCTTCTTGTACGCCTCGGCGCCGGTGACCAGCCGGCCGTCGAACAGCGTCTGGATGGCCGCGTCCATGCTGCGCATGCCGACGCTGCCCCCGGATTGCATCACGGTTTCCAGCTGATCGAGCTTGCCCTGGCGGATGAGGTTCGAGACGGCCGGGGTATTGATCAGGATCTCGAGGGCTGCCACCCGCCCGTTCTTGTCCGAGCGCTGCAGCAGCTGCTGCGAGATGACGCCGCGGAGCGAGGTGGAGAGCATGGTGCGCACGTGCGACTGCTTGTCCGAGGGAAACACGTTCACCATGCGATCGACCGTCTGGGCCGCGCCATTGGTGTGGAGCGTGCCCATGACGAGGATCCCCATCTCGGCTGCGGTCACGGCGATGCTGATGGTCTCGAGATCGCGCAACTCGCCCACCAGGATCACGTCCGGATCCTCGCGCAGGGCCGAATGCAGCGCCGCCGCGAAACTCCCCGTGTGCACGCCGATCTCGCGCTGGCTCACCAGGCACGACTTGCGCGGGTGCACGAACTCGATCGGATCCTCGATCGTCAGGATATGGCCCTTCACGCGCCGGTTGATGTCGTCGATCATCGCCGCGAGCGTCGTCGACTTGCCGGAACCGGTCTTGCCGGTCACCAGGATCAGGCCGCTCACCGCGCGGCACATGCCCCGCACGGCTTCGGGGAGCTTCAGTTCATCGAGCGTGCGGGCCTGGGAGGGAATGGCGCGCATCACGGCGCCCATGCCGTTCAGCTGGCGCATCACGTTGACCCGGAAGCGGCCGCGCTCGGCCATGTTGTAGGCGAAGTCCGCGCCATCCTTGGTCTCGAAGCGCTCAATCGCGAGCTTCGGCATGATTTCATAGAGCGACTCGCGCACCTCGTCCAGGCCGAGTGGTTCCTGGCGCAGCGGCATCAGGTCGCCGTAGCGGCGGATCCGCGGCAGGTCACCGGCAATGAAGTGCAGGTCGGAACCGCTCTTCTCGAGCACCTCACCCAGGAATTCGTCGATGCGCGCCACGCGATGCCCCGCTGCTCAGCCCGACGCCGTGGCGCTCGGCGCAGGTGCCGTGCCTGCGGGCAGGTCGAGCTTCGGCATCAGTCCCGTGTCGGTCACGTATTTCTGTAACAGGCGTTTCTCGCTCGCGTACGCGTAGGCGTCGTCGGGATCGACTTCCTTCGCGACCACGGCGCGCAACAGCGCCTGGTCGAGCAGTTCCATGCCCAGGTCGCGCCCTGTCTGCAGCTGGTTCGGCACCTGGTGCACCTGCTCGTCATGAATCAGCCGCGCGATGGCGCGCGTCATCACCAGCACCTCGCAGACCGCACGGCGGCCGCGCCCGTCCGCAGTCTTGACCAGTACCTGCGTGATCACGGCGAGCAGGCTCTGCGCGAGAAAGCTCTTGGTCTGCTCGCGCTCCTCGACCGGCAGCGCGTCGATGATGCGGTCGATGGTCTTGACCGCGCTGGTCGTGTGCAGGGTGCCGAGCACCAGGTGCCCGGTCTCGGCGGCGGTCATTGCCATGCGGATCGTCTCCGCATCGCGCAGCTCGCCGACGAGGATCACGTCGGGATCCTCGCGCATCGCGGCGCGCACGCCTTCCGCGAAACTCGGGATGTGCGTGCCGAGCTCGCGCTGGATCACCTGGCACATCTTGCTCCGGTGCACGAATTCGATCGGGTCCTCGAGACTCACGATGTTCAGGCGCCGCTTCGCATTCAGCAGGTCGATCATCGCCGCGAGCGTGGTGGACTTGCCGGTTCCCGTCGAGCCGGTGACCAGGACCATGCCCTGGTGGTAGTCGCAGAGTTTCGCGACGACCGGCGGCATGTGCAGCTTCTCGAGCGAGGGGATGTCGCTCGGAATGGTGCGGAAGGTGGCGCCGATCCCGGTTTCCTTGCGGAACACGTTGACGCGGAACCGGCCGCCGTCCGCCGAGACGTAGGAGAAATCGAGGTCGTTCCCCTGGCGGAACTTCTCCTGCTGCGAGTTCGTCATGATCTCGGTGAGATAGCTTTCCAGCTCGGTGTCGCGCACGTCGCGGAACTTGATCGGCAGCAGATCGCCGTTGACGCGCAGCATGGGCGGCACGCCGACGGCCAGATGCACGTCGGAACAGCCCTGCTGCGTGCCGAGCTTCAGAAACGCGTCGATGCGCGCCAAGGTGAGGACTCCCGGTATCCGGCTACGCGCTCATCAGAACGCGTAAGTCCCGGTGTTTCAACGCTTACCGGCCCGGAATTTGACGTAGTACACGGTTCTTGGCAACCGGGATGTGATCCGGTCGAGCCGCGCGCCCGTCCGGTCGGCGGATCAGCGGTATTTCTCGAGCGCGACGCGCAGCTCGTCCATGCTCTGGAAACGCTTGTTCTTGTCCACCGCCATCGCCTGCACGATGACTGCGGAGAGCTCCGGCGGCAGGGCCGGATTCACTTCCAGCGGAGTACGGGCCTTCCCCTGCACGTGCTGGTACATCACGGACATGTGATCGCCGCGTGAATAGGGGGGCACGCCGGTCAGCATCTCGTACAGAATCACTCCGAGCGCATAGATGTCGGCGCGCGGATCCACCTTTTTGCCGAGGATCTGCTCCGGAGCCATGTACTTCGGCGAACCGATCACGTAACCGGTCTTGGTGAGCTGCGTCTCGCCTTCGCGCTGCACGGCCGCGACGCCGAAGTCGACGACCTTCAGGAGCCCCGCCTCGTTGATCAGCACGTTGGCGGGCTTCAGGTCGCGATGCACGATGCCGATCTTGTGCGCGACGGTCATGCCGTTGCAGATGTCGATGCCGAAACCGATCGCGCGCTTCAGCGGCATCGGCTTGTCGCCGACGACCTCGGCCCCGAGCGTGTGCGAGGGGAAGTACTCCATCGAAATGGCGTAGTTCCCCTGGATGAACAGGAAGTCGTAGATGCGGATGACGTTCTCGTGCGTGATCTTGCGTGAGTAGCGCAGTTCGTGCACGAAGCGCTTCATCATCTCCTCGTCCTGCGACACGTTCGGATTCAGGAACTTCAGGATCAGCCGCTCATCCACCACGGTGTCTTCCATCAGCAGCACCGTGCCGAAGGCGCCGCGGCCGATGCGCTCGATGTACTTGTAGCGGCCTTCGATGATGTCGCCGCCTTTCAGAGTCGAGATGTCGAGCTTCGGCGCGGTGGCGACCTCGCCGGCCTGCACGGCCCGCGCCACCTCCGTCTCCGACATCATCATGGTGCGCAGCGGTTCGGGCGCGGCGGGTCGCGTCGCGGGCGGGGGC
>JBAVOB010000057.1:0-2521 GCA_049691655.1 Steroidobacteraceae bacterium
GCGAAAGCCACCACCGCCGCCACCGCCGCCGCGCGGCTTGTCCTGGGCTTCGTTCACGCGCAGCGGACGGCCGCCCATCGAATAGCCGTTCAGGCTCTCGATGGCTTTGGTCGCATCCGCGCGGCTCATCTCCACGAACCCGAAGCCGCGTGGGCGGCCGGTCTCGCGATCGGTGGGCAGCGATACGGATTCAACCGTGCCGTGCTGCGAAAACAAGGCCCGGACGGCCTCTTCGTCAGCGCTGAAGGGAAGGTTTCCAACATAGATCTTGGTCATCTCGATCACTTTCCAATTGATAGAACGATCACCGGCGAGCGCGAATAATACGGAGTCGCGCGGCGACCAACGAACGCAGGGCTTGCCGCCGAATCGTCCGACGGTGAACCCTGTCACCTGATCGTCGTCGATTCGGCTCGAAGGGGGCGACGCGCGTAGGACGCGGCGTCTCCAGCAGAAACGGAAGGGCTACGATCGGCGCCGAGTCTAGCCGAAGGTTCCGGGAGCCGCCAATCCGGACGCGCCGGGACGCCCGCGGGGCCCCGGGGCACCCCCCCTCCCGGCCACCCGTTGCCAAGCCCCGGGGCGGCACCCAGGATAGGTTTCACATGCACGCCTCCCGGGCCATCCTGCACGTCGACATGGACGCCTTCTACGCCTCGGTGGAAGAGCGGGACGATCCGTCGCTCGCCGGCCGGCCGCTGATCGTCGGCGGCACCGGTGCTCGCGGCGTGGTCGCGGCGGCCAATTACGCGGTGCGCAGTTTCGGCGTGCGATCGGCCATGCCGATGCGCCAGGCACTGACCCTGTGCCCGCACGCAGTCTGCGTGGCGCCGCGCATGTCACGCTACCAGGACGTGTCGCGACAGATCTTCGGCGTGTTCCACGAGTTCACGCCGCTTGTCGAAGGCCTGTCGCTCGATGAGGCATACCTCGATGTGACCGCGAGCCAGGCGCTGAAGGGCGACGCCGTGTCGATCGCGCGGGCCGTCAAGGCGCGCATCCACGCGGTCACCGGGTTGACTGCCTCGATCGGCGTCGCGCCTAACAAGCTCGTCGCGAAGATCGCCTCGGACCTCGAGAAACCGGACGGACTGGTAGTCGTCGAGACTGAGCGGATCAACGCAGTGCTCGATCCACTGCCGGTGCGCCGCCTGCCCGGCCTCGGGCGCAAGGCAGGCGAACGCGTCGAGCGCGCGGGATTCGCGACGCTGGGGGAACTGCGCCGCGCGCCGGATGCGCAGCTGTGGCGGCTGTTCGGCCGCTACTGCGGCCGCGTGCGCGAGCGCGCGAGCGGCATCGACAAACGGCCGGTCGTCGCGGACCGGGAAGACCAGTCGATCAGCGCCGAGGACACTTTCGCAACCGACATTGCCGATCCCGCCCGGTTGCAGGCAGAGCTCGCGCGACTCGCGGATCGCGCCTGCGCGCGCCTGCGGGCGAAGTCACTGGTTGCGAGCTGCGTCACGGTGAAGATCCGCCAACACGATTTCGCGACGTGCACGCGCCAGCGGCGCTTCGCGCCGGCCGGCAACGATTCGCGCGCGATCACCGCCCTCGCGGCTGCGTTGCTCGCGGAATGGCTCAGCGGCCAGCCGCTGGCGCGGCTGCGCCTGCTCGGGGTCGGAGTGAGCGAGCTGGCGCCCGCCGAGCAGCTTGGGCTGTTCGACGACACCGCCGCGCCGCAGGCCAGCCGCCTCGATGCGGCGCTCGATCGGATCCGCGAGAAGTTCGGCGCCCGGGCGCTTACGCGCGCGAGCGGCCTGCGCAATCAGCGACCTTGACGCGACGTACGACTACCCTGGCCCGCCGCCGCCGGCCCCGGGGCGCCCGGTGCAACAAACCGGAATCCGACGGCTATACTGCTCCGACACACGAGCGGCCCTGACACAAGTCCGCATGTATCTGTCGTTCTTCGGCCTGAACGAAAAGCCGTTCGCCATCACCCCCGACCCGCGCTATCTCTTCCTCGGAGAGCGGCACGCGGAGGCGCTCGCCCACCTGGTGTACGGCATCACCGAGGCCGGCGGATTCATTCAGCTGACGGGCGAGGTCGGCACCGGCAAGACGACGATCATCCGCTCGCTCCTCGGCCAGATCCCGAAGAACGCCGAGGTGGCACTCGTCCTCAATCCGCGGATGACGGCACCCGAGTTCCTGCTCACGATCTGCGAGGAACTCGGGATCGGCGTACCCGACTCGGCCGAAGGCAGCGTCAAAGATCTGGTCGATATCCTCAATCGCTACCTGCTGCGCGCGCACGCGGACGGCCGCCGCGTCGTGCTGGTCGTGGACGAAGCGCAGAATCTCGCACCCGAGGTACTCGAACAGGTGCGGCTCCTCACCAACCTCGAGACCGAGACGCAGAAGCTCCTGCAGATCATCCTGATCGGCCAGCCGGAGCTGCGCGAACTGCTCGGGCGGACCGAGCTGCGACAGCTCGCGCAGCGCATCACGGGGCGCTATCACCTCGCGCCGCTCGAGGGACCCGAGTCGGCGGCGTACGTTCGGCATCGCATCCGCG
>JBAVOB010000058.1:0-3657 GCA_049691655.1 Steroidobacteraceae bacterium
CCCCGGCACGTGCCCCTATAATCGACCGCGTCGCCACGCGATCGACGGTTCGATGGACAAAGTCTACTCGCCGCAGCATATCGAGCGGCGCCTCTACGAGCGTTGGGAATCGCACGGCTGGTTCGCCGCGGCGGACCGCGGCCAGCCGTTCTGCATCATGCTCCCACCGCCGAACGTCACCGGGACGCTGCACATGGGCCACGCGTTCCAGCACACGCTGATGGACGCCCTGACTCGCTGGCACCGCATGCGCGGCGACGCGACGCTGTGGCAGTGCGGCACCGACCACGCCGGCATCGCCACGCAGATGGTGGTCGAGCGCCAGCTGAACGCCGAGGGCAAGCGCCGCACCGACCTCACGCGCGAAGAGTTCGTCGAGCGCGTGTGGCAGTGGAAAGAGCAATCGGGCGGCACGATCGCCCGACAGATGCGCCGCCTCGGCGATTCGGTCGACTGGTCGCGTGACCGCTTCACCATGGACCCGGCGCTCTCGGCGACCGTGACCGAAGTGTTCGTGCGGCTGCACGAGAAGGGCCTGATCTACCGCGGCAAGCGGCTCGTGAACTGGGATCCCGTGCTGCTCACGGCGGTATCCGATCTCGAAGTGCTGAACGAGGAGACGGCGGGGTCGCTGTGGCACCTGCGCTATCCCCTCGAGGACGGCAGCGGCCACCTCGTCGTCGCGACCACGCGGCCGGAGACGCTGCTCGGCGACACGGCCGTCGCGGTGCATCCCGACGATGAGCGCTACCGCTCGCTCGTGGGCAAGCGTGTGCGGCTGCCGCTCACCGGCCGGACCATCCCGGTGATCGCGGATGCCTACGTCGACCGCACATTCGGTTCGGGCTGCGTGAAGATCACGCCGGCACACGATTTCAACGACTACGAGGTCGGCGAGCGCCACGGGCTCGAGCGCATCAATATCTTCACGCCCACGGCGCATCTGAATGAGAACGCGCCGCCGGCGTTGCGCGGCCTCGATCGATTCGCGGCCCGCCAGCGCGTCGTCGCCGAGCTCGAGGCGGCGGGGCTCCTCGAGCGCATCGAGGCACACCGGCTCACGGTGCCGCGCGGCGATCGCAGCAACGCCGTGATCGAGCCGTACCTGACGGACCAGTGGTACGTGCGCATCGCGCCGCTCGCTGCGCCGGCGATCGGTGCGGTCGAGAGCGGCGCGATCCGCTTCGTGCCGCAGAACTGGTCGAAGACTTACTTCGAGTGGATGCGCAGCATCAAGGACTGGTGCGTGAGCCGCCAGCTCTGGTGGGGCCACCGTATCCCCGCCTGGTACGACGCCGCGGGCAGGGTCTACGTGGGACGCTCGGAGGCCGAGGTGCGCCAGCACCATGGCCTCAGCGCTTCGATGGCGCTGCGCCGCGACGACGACGTGCTCGACACCTGGTTCTCATCCGCCCTGTGGCCGTTCTCGACGCTCGGCTGGCCCGAGCAGACGCCCGCGCTCGCGCGCTTCTACCCGACGAGCGTCCTGGTCACCGGCTTCGACATCATTTTTTTCTGGGTCGCGCGCATGATCATCATGGGACTGGAGTTCATGGGAGACGTGCCGTTCCGGGACGTCTACATCACCGGCCTGATCCGCGACGAGCACGGCGAGAAGATGTCGAAGTCGAAGGGCAACGTCATCGACCCGCTCGACATCGTCGACGGCATCGACCTGGAAGCGCTGGTGGCGAAGCGCACCAGCGGGTTGATGCAGCCGCACCTCGCCCCCGCCATCGACAAGGCGACACGCAGGCAGTTCCCCGCAGGCATTCCCGCTCACGGCACCGATGCCCTGCGCTTCACTTTCGCCGCGCTCGCCGGTCCGTCGCGCGACATTCGCTTCGATCTCGGTCGGGTCGGCGGGTACCGCAATTTCTGCAACAAGCTGTGGAACGCCGCCCGCTTCGCCCTGCTCGCCGTCGAATCCGACGACACCGCGGGGCCGAGCGGCACGCCGGCCTCGCTTTCGGTGGCGGACCGCTGGATTCGCGCGCGGCTCGGCTGCGCGCTTTCCCAGGTCGACGCCGCACTCGCCGAGTATCGCTTCGATCTGGCGGCCACCGCACTCTACGAGTTCGCGTGGTACGAGTTCTGCGACTGGTACCTCGAGTTCACCAAGCCCGTGCTGCAATCCGCCACGAGTTCGCCGGCCGCGCAGGCCGGTACGCGGCGCACCCTCCTCGAGATACTCGAGGCGCTGATGCGGGCGCTGCATCCCTTCATGCCGTTCATCACCGAGGAGATCTGGCAGCGGGTTGCAGCGCTCGCCGGGCGCACCGGACCGAGCGTCATGGTGGCGCCCTGGCCGGATGCGACTGACTACCCACGCGACGCCGAGGCCGAGCGCGCCGTCGACTGGGTCCAGAAGTTCGTGCTCGGCGTGCGGCAGATCCGCGGCGAACTCGACCTCGCCCCCTCGCGCAAAGTCGACGTGCTGCTGCAAAACGCCTCGGCCGAGGACCTGTCGCTCGTCGACGCGCAGCGCCTGTACCTCGAGCGGCTCGCCGGCCTCGGAAGCTTACGGCCGCTGCGCAGCGACGAAGCTGCTCCGGAGTCGGCCCCGGCACTGGTCGGCGCCATGACGGTTCTGCTGCCGTTGACTGGCCTCATTGACCCCGCCGCCGAAGTCGAACGACTCGACCGACGCATTGCGAAAACTCAGGGCGACCTCGACAAGACGCGCGCGAAACTCGCGAACGCGAATTTCCTGCGCAATGCACCACCGGACGTCGTCGCCACGGACCGTGCCCGCGAGGCCGAACTGCGCCGCGCCATCGCGAGTCTCGATGCGCAGCTCGCCCGCGTGCGCAGGCTCCTGCAATGATGCACGAGCGGCTGGCCGAGGCGCTGCGCACTCTGGAGCAGGTGGTGCTCGGCAAGCCTGCGCAGCTGCGCCTGTGTCTCGCGTGCCTGCTGGCGCGCGGCCATCTGCTGATCGAGGATGTGCCGGGTGTCGGCAAGACGACGCTGGCGCACGCCCTCGCCCACGTGCTCGGGCTCGCGTGGCAGCGCGTGCAGTTCACGAGCGACCTGCTGCCGGCCGACATCATCGGCGTCGCCGTTTTCGACCGCGCCACGCAGCAGTTCCACTTCCGCAAGGGTCCGATCTTCACGCAACTCCTGCTCGCGGACGAAGTGAATCGCGCCAGCCCGAAAACCCAGAGCGCGCTGCTCGAGGCGATGGAAGAGCGGCAGGTGAGCGCGGAAGTGACCACCTATCGTCTGCCGGATCCGTTTTTCGTCGTCGCGACGCAGAACCCACACGAGCAGATTGGCACCTTTCAACTGCCGGAGTCGCAGCTCGACCGTTTCCTGATGCGCGTCGAACTCGGTTATCCCGATCGCGCCCACGAACGGGAGCTGCTGCGCGGCGGCGAGCGCCGCGACCTGATTCCCCAGCTGCCGGCGGCGCTGAATCCGGAAGGCGTCGTCGCGCTGCAGCACGCGGTGCGAGCCGTGCACGTCGCCGAGCCGATTCTCGACTATGTCCAGGCGATCGTGCGACGCACACGCGAACGGAGTGACCTCAAGCTCGGGCTGTCGCCGCGTGCGGGCCTCGCGCTGCTGCGCGCGGCGCAGGCGGCCGCCTGCCTCGCGGGACGTGACGCCGTGCTGCCGGAGGACGTCCAGGCCGTGCTGCCCGCGGTCGTGGGC
>JBAVOB010000059.1:0-3151 GCA_049691655.1 Steroidobacteraceae bacterium
CAGCAGCGGCGGGCAGCGGCCGGTCCGATCGCGGGGGGACGAGCGCGGCCTTGAGCGCCCGGTCGGCGGCCCCGAGCAGGGCGTCCAGCCAGTCTCTCTGCGCTCGTTTTTCCAAGCCCATCAGTAAATTATAGTCGCGCCAAGGGGCAAACGCAGAGCCCGGGATCGCGCACCGTCGCACCGTGCCGGCCCGCTTTGCCAAGGCGATTGGCCATCAAGTACACTTGCCCGCCTTTTTCGGACCCCGGGCCGCCGCGGGCGGACATCCAAGGGGTCTGGAGTTCATTGAAATGACCACTGTTTTTGCAAAGCCGGGCCAGGTGCGCGGCGACTGGTTCGTCGTCGACGCGGACGGCAAGACGCTCGGGCGCCTCGCGACGCAGATCGCGCATCGCCTGCGCGGCAAGCACAAGGCGGATTACAGCCCGCACGTCGACATGGGCGACCACATCATCGTGCTGAATGCCGGCAAGGTGCGCGTCACCGGCCGCAAGCTCACGGACAAGGTGTACTACCACCACACGGGCCACATTGGCGGCATCAAGGCGATCGGGCTCGACAAGCTCTTGAAGGAGCACCCGGAGCGTGCGATCGAGTTTGCGGTGAAGGGCATGCTGCCGAAGAACACGCTCGGCCGGAACATGTACCGGAAGTTGCACGTCTTCGCGGGCAGCGAACACCCGCACCGCGCGCAACAGCCCCAGCCGCTCGTTATCTGAAGGAACTGAATTTATGGCGACCGCTAATCATTATGGAACCGGTCGGCGCAAGACGTCGGCTGCCCGCGTGTACCTGCGCCCGGGCACAGGCCGCATCCTGGTCAACGACCGGCCGCTCGATGAGTACTTCGGGCGCGAGACCGGCCGCATGATCGTGCGCCAGCCCCTCGAGCAGGCGCAGCTCGCGAACAAGTTCGACATCTCGGTGCAGGTTGAAGGCGGCGGCATCACCGGGCAGGCAGGCGCGATCCGCATGGGGCTGACGCGCGCACTAATGGACTACGACGCCGCGCTCCGCAAGCCGCTGCGCGCCGCCGGGTTCGTCACGCGCGATGCCCGCGAGGTCGAGCGCAAGAAAGTGGGTCGTCGCAAGGCTCGCCGCGGACCGCAGTACTCCAAGCGCTGACGAACGGGTGGCGCGGCCGGTACGCCCCGCGTACTGCCGTCGCGACCGCGGTCCAGCGTTCTGCTCCTGGGGGATCGTCTAGCGGTAGGACAACGGACTCTGACTCCGTTTACCTAGGTTCGAATCCTAGTCCCCCAGCCAATCCACGCATCCCCGCCACGCGCGGGGCTGCGCCATTGCGGCGCCGGTCGGGTCAGATTTCCTCGACGGCGCCCGCGCGCCCGACGAGCAGCACGTCGGCCGGTCGCTGCGCGAATAGTCCCACGCACACGACGCCCGCGATCTGGTTCAATTCGCGCTCGAGCAACACTGGATCGGGGATCAACAGGCCGTGCACGTCGAGGATCTGGTTGCCGTTGTCGGTCACGCAGCGCTCGCGCCATGCCGGCCGCCCGCCGCGCGCCCGCAGCTCCCGCGACACGTACTCGCGCGCCATCGGAATCACTTCGATGGGCAGGGGAAACCGGCCCAGGCGTTCGACGAGTTTTGATTCGTCCACGATGCACACGAATTGCCGCGCAGCGGCGGCGACGATCTTCTCGCGGGTCAAGGCGCCGCCGCCGCCCTTGACGAGATGGCGCTGGCGGGTCGCTTCGTCGGCGCCGTCGACATAGAGAGCGAGGCCGTCGACGGCGTTCAGTTCGAGCACGTCGAACCCCGCCGCGCGCAGTCTCAGTGTGGAAGCTTCGGAACTCGACACCGCGCCGCGCACTGCAATGCGGCGACCGGCCAGGGCGTCGATAAAGAAGTTCACGGTCGAGCCCGTGCCGACTCCGACGATGCTTCCCGGCTCGACGAATCGCAGCGCCGCCACTGCGGCAGCGCGTTTGGCCGCGTCCTGTGGGCTCGTCATGCGTGCCGACCGTCTCCCCCGAATCGCCTGGCCCGAAAATGACAGTGCCCGCTTGCGCGGGCACAGTCTCGAGTTTCGAATCGGCGAGCGAGAAGTTGTTACTCGCCGCTCGCCGACAACTCGTCAAGGCTGTTACTTTTTCTTCGCAGCCTTCTTGGCCTTTTTACGCTTCGCCATGATGCTTCTCCAGTTGAACGGGTTAGTCCGGGGATCGAGTATATACACGCATTGACAAATTACAAGCGGCGGTATCCGGTGAAACTTACTCGAGCGAGAGTATGAACCGCCACTGAACGGCCGTGATCGGCATCACCGACAAACGATTGCCGCGCCGGAGCAACCACAAGTCCGCGAGTTCGTTCGTCGCGTGCGCGCGCAGCGTGGCGAGCGTGATGATGCGTCGCAACCGGCGCACGAGTCGCACGTCGACCATGAACCAGCGCGGCTGCGCGCGCTCGCTGGCGGGATCGTACTGCGGATGCCGGCGATCGAAGGCCGTCGCGTCGGGGTACGCGGCGCGCACGATTTCCATGATGCCGACGATCCCGGGCGCGGCGCAGCTCGAATGATAGAGAAACGCTTGGTCGCCGCGCTGCATCGCATCGCGCAGCAGGTTGCGGGCCTGGTAGTTGCGCACGCCGTCCCAGCCACTCGTGCGGCGCGGCGCAGCCGCCAGATGGTCGAGGCCGAATGTCTCCGGCTCGGTCTTCATGAGCCAGTGCTTCATGCGAGCGGGCCGCCGAAGAAGCGCGTGCCGCCTTCGGTGATCACCGCGTCGAGCGGCACATCATGCGCGGCCGCCGCGATGTGCGGCACTTCCTGCAAGCTGAAAGCGACACCGACGATGCGCGGACGCCGCCAGGCTCCACGCCGCCGCCGGAACGCCAGCGCGCGGTCGTAGAAGCCAGCACCCATGCCGAGGCGGGTGCCGTGGTCGTCGAAGGCGACCAGCGGGGCGAGGATCAGGTCGAGATGCTGTGCGGCGATACCGACCGTGCCGGTCGGCTCGGGAATGCCGTAGCGATTGGTTGAGCGGCGTGCCGCAAGCGGCGCGAAACACAGACGGCGCTGCCGGAAGCTCGTGATGCGCGGCAGGTAGACGCGGCAGCCCCGCGCGCGCGCGAGGTCGATCAGCCGCCGCGTGTCGAGCTCACCGTCTATCGGAGAGTAGAG
>JBAVOB010000060.1:0-18547 GCA_049691655.1 Steroidobacteraceae bacterium
TTGCCCGGGAATCGATGGCGCGCCAGCGCGAGCGCCGCCAGCGTCCCGAGCACGAGCGCGGCGAGGGTGGCGACGGCCGCCACGCCGAGAGAGAGCCGCAGCGCCTGCCAGATGTCGTCGCGCGCCCAGGCGACGTCGAACCAGTGCAGCGTCAGGCCCGGCGGTGGAAACTGGTAGGTGCGATCCTCGGTCGTGAATGCATACAGGACGATGATGAACACCGGCACATGCATGAACGCGATGCCGGCGAATGCTGCGACGCGCGCGCCGACCGACGGGCGGTCCCAGGTCGGCACGCGGCGCAGGGCGTCAGAGCGCATCGAAGGCTCCCAGCCGTCGCGCGAGCAGCAGGTACAGTCCGATCAACACGATCGGCACCACCGAGAAAGCTGCCGCGAGTGGCAGGTTTCCGGCCGTGCCCTGCTGCTGGTAGACCATCATGCCGATGAAATATCCCGGCGCGCCGACCACGCTCGGAATGATGTAGTCACCCAGCGTGAGCGAGAACGTGAACACCGAGCCGGCGGCCAGCCCGGGCAGCGCCAGCGGCAGTGTGACCGCACGGAAAGTCTGGCGCGGCGTCGCTCCAAGATCGGCCGACGCCTGCAGGAGCGACGGCGGCACGCGCTCGAGCGCGGCCGCGAGCGGCAGGATCATGAACGGCAGCCACATGTAGACGAACACGATGAACATGCCGAGATAGGAAGATGACAGCGACGGTCCACCGATCCCCGGCGCCTCGAGAATCGCGTCGAGGGCGCGCTGCGATCCGAGTGTCGTGAAGAACCAGCTCGCGATCCCCTGTTTCGCGAGAATCAATCGCCACGCGTACACCTTGATGAGATAGCTCGTCCACATCGGCAGCATGACGGCGACATAGAAGAATGCCTTCATGCGGCCGCGCGCATGCCGCGCCATGTAATACGCGATGGGGAGCGCCACCACGGCGCAGGCCAGGGTCACGGCCACGGCCATGACGAGCGTGCGGCGCACGATGTCGAGATTCGCCGGCTGCGTGAAGAGTTGCTGATACGTCGCGAGTGTCGGCTCCCGCACGATGGTGGCCGTGAACTCATCGATCGCGTAAAAACTCTGCGCAAGCAGCGCCAGGAGCGAGCCGAGGTACGCCGTGCCGAACCACAGCAGTGGCGGCGCGAGCAGCAGCAGTACATAGAACAGCGGCCGGCGATAGAGAAACGCGGCGGCCGAGGAACTCAGCCCGCGGCGCGGCGCGGCAATGACCGCCGCGTTCATGCGGGTACCGCGAGCCGCACCGCGGCGGCGGGCGGCCACTCGAGCCGCACGCGCTCACCGGCCGCCGGCTGGTATCCGTCCGGGCGGTCGGCGGGCTGGTCCGCGGCCAGCAGCGTTCCGTCGTCGAGGCGCACCTGCGCCCGGCTCGTCGCGCCGTGATATTGCAGGTCGATCACAACCCCCTCGCAGTACGCTGAGTCGGCGGACGGCGGCGCGTTCAGACGCCGCACCGCAATGCGCTCCGGCCGGATCGCAAAGGCGCCGCGCTGACCCGTAAGCTGCTCGGCCAGCGCATCGCCCACGATGTTTGCACTGCCGACAAAGCGCGCCACGAACGCCGTTTTTGGCCGCTCGTACAGGGCACGCGGCGTATCGAGCTGCTCGATGCGGCCGCGATCGAAAACCGCCACCCGGTCCGACATGGACAGCGCTTCGCCCTGGTCGTGGGTCACGTAGACGAACGTGATGCCGAGGCGGCGCTGCAGCGCCTTCAGCTCAGTCTGCATCTCTTCGCGCAATTTCAGGTCGAGTGCACCGAGCGGCTCATCGAGCAGCAGCACTTTCGGTTCGTTGATCAGCGCCCGCGCGAGCGCGACGCGCTGGCGCTGCCCACCCGAGAGCTGCGCGATGCGGCGGGCGCCAAAATCCGTGAGCTTGACGAGCGCCAGCATCTGCGCCGCGCGCCGCCGGCGCTCGACCGCCGCAACGCCACGCATGCGCAGGCCGTAGCCCACGTTCTCGAGCACGTCCATGTGCGGGAACAGCGCGTAGTCCTGGAACACGGTGTTGACGTTGCGCTCGTACGGCGGCACGGCCGAGACGTCGGCACCGCCGAGATACACGGTGCCGGCATTCGGCACTTCAAATCCAGCGATCAGCCTCAGGCAGGTCGTCTTGCCCGATCCCGACGGACCGAGCATCGAGAAGAACTCGCCGGGTGCGACTTCGAATGACACGTCGTCCACGGCGCGCACGGCGCCAAAGGCGCGCATGACGCCGCGAAGCTCAATGGCCGCCGTCATCCCGGGCCGCGACCGGCGATCACACCGATGAGCGCACGTCCGGCGCGTTCTTCATCTGCCGCCCATGACGCCCACGTAGTCCGTCGCCCAGCGGCTATAGGGCACGCACGTGCCCTGCGACGCGCAGGCGGCTTCAGGCGTACGCCAGAAGGCGATCTTGTCGAAGTTGTCGATGCCGTTCGTCTTGCACCCCTCGGCGCCGAGCAGCGCATTGTCCGCGCAGGCCACCGGGACGACGGGCACGGACCCGAACCACGAGGCCACGTCTCCCTGTACCTTCGGATTGAGCGACCACTCGAGCCACTTGTAGGCGCAATTCGGGTGCTTCGCCTGTGCGTGCAGCATGGTGGTGTCCGCCCAGCCAGTCGCACCCTCCGCGGGAACCGTACTGGCGATCGGCTGCTTGTTGGTCACGAGGGTATTCACCTGGAACGGCCAGGAGCCGGAGGCCACCACGCCTTCGTTGGTGAAGTCCTGCACCTGCACGTTCGCATCGTGCCAGTAGCGCTGCACCAGCGGGTGCTGCTTGCGCAGCAGATCGAGCGCCGCCGTGTACTGTGCCTCGTTCAGCTCATAGGGGTTCTTGATCCCGAGCGCCGGCTTCTTAGCCATCAGGTAGAGCGCGGCGTCGGCAATGTGGATCGGCCCGTCGTAGGCCTGCACGCGACCCTTGTTCGGCTTGCCATCGGGAAGCTTCTGCGGTTCGAACACGACGGCCCAGGAAGTCGGAGCGGTCTTGAAGACCTTCGTGCTGTACATCAGCACGTTGGGACCCCACTGGTACGGTACGCCGTAATGCTTGCCGTCGACGAAATGCCAGGGCGCTTCCTTCAGGCGCGAATCGAGTTTCTCGTAGCTAGCGACCTTGGCGATGTCGACCGGCTGCACGGTGCCGCCGCGGATCAGGCGCAGCGACGCATCCCCGGAAGCGGTCACCAGGTCGTAGCCGCCCTGCGTCATGAGCGACACCATCTCGTCCGAGGTGCCCGCGGTCTTCACGTTGACCTTGCAGCCCGTGTCCTTCTCGAACGGCGTCACCCAATCGTAGTTCTTGTCGCTCGCTCCGCGCTCGATGTAGCCCGGCCAGGCGACGATATCCAGCTGACCCTCGAGTGCGGTTGCCGGTTTGGCGGCCTCGGCGGCCGGGGGCGCAACTTCCTTCTTGGCGCAGGCGCCAAGCACTGTGAGCGCCAACGCGCTGAGAAAAATGAATGCTGAATGGACGATCCGGTGGGTACGCATGACCTCTCCTTCCTTCTTATGGGGCGGCGCGGGCCTGGCGCCACGGCTTCATTGCCGGATTCTAGGCCGCTTCGCGTCCAGCCGCACGCACGTCGCGGCGCGATGACCATCGACCGGCCGACCCGGCGCGGCCCTGCCGCCGTGCGAACCTGGCGTCGCGTACCGCAGGCAGCCGGCTAGCGTTTTAACCTGATGAGCAGATTCAGTAATTTTCTCGCGCGTCCACCATAGGGCGGCTGAAACCACATCTGGATCGCGGACAGCGGGCCCTGGTAGAAAACCGGACGGAGCTTCGAGAACGTGTTGAAGCCTTCGCGGGCGTGGTAGTGCCCCATGCCGCTCGCGCCGACGCCGCCGAAAGGCAGGTCGTGCTGCGACACGTGCAGCAGGGGCTCGTTCACGCCGACGCCGCCCGACATCACCTGCGAGATGTAGTAGTTCTGGAGTTCACGATCGCGCGTGAAGGGATACAGCGCCAGCGGCCGGTCGTGACGATTGATGTAGTCGGCGACTTCCTCCTTGGTCCGGTAGGTGCGGGCCGGGAGGATCGGGCCGAAGATCTCGCGCTTCATGACTTCCATCTCATCGGTCGGGTTCAGCACGAGATGCGGCGCGAACTTGCGCAACTCGGCATTCGGCACCTGCCCGGCCGCCAGGTTGACGAGCGTCGCGCCCTTCTGGCGCGCATCGTCCAGCGCACGCTGCAGCCGTGTGAAAGAGCGCGCATCGATGATCGAGGTGTAGTCCGGTCCGTTGATGTCGGGATAGCGCTCGGCGCACAGGCGCTTGCAGTGCTCGACGAACTCCGACACGGTGCCCTCGGGCAGAAACACGTAATCGACGTTGGTGCAGATCTGCCCGCCGTTGAATAACTTGGCCCAGAGGATCCGTTCGGCCGCAGTCCGGATGGAATAGCCCGGCCCGACGACGGCCGGCGACTTGCCGCCGAGCTCGAGCGTGACCGGCGTCAGGTTGCGCGCGGCATTGGCCATGACTGCCCGGCCGGTGGCGCCCGACCCGGTGAACAGCAGGTGATCGAAGGGGAGCGATGAGAACGCCGGGCCGCGGCCGCCTGCGTCCTCGAAGAACTTCAGCTTCTCTTCCGGCAGGTACTTCGGGCTCAACTCGACGAGCAGGCGTGCCAGGTGACTGGAGTTCTCCGACATCTTGACCATGGCCCGATTGCCTGCCGCAAAAATTGCCGCGAGCGGCCCGAACGACAGAAACAGCGGGAAGTTCCACGGCACGATGACGCCGACGACGCCGAGCGGCTGCGGTATCACCCGATTGCGCGCCCCGGGGTACATGAGCCGATCGATGGCTCGCCGTTGCGGGCGCATCCATTTGCGCACGCGCCGCGTGGCGTCGCCGATCGTGTCGAGGGCCACGAAGAATTCTGAAAACAGCGTCTCGAACTCCGAGCGGCTGCCGTAGTCGCGGTTGATGGCGGCGACGATCGGTGCACGGTTCTCGGTGAGCAGCCGTGACAGCGCCTGCAGATCGGCGCGCCGCTCGGCCGCGCTCGGCTGCGTCTGCGCGCGATGCGCCGCCCGCTGCCGCTCGAAGCAGCCCGTGAATTCCGCCGGTATCGGTATTTCCGTCAACGGAGCGACCTGGGCGTTCATGGGTTTCTCACGTGATTTCGACGATTCTCTGTCGTACATGCCACCGGGAATCCGGACGAGGCCGATGTCGCGCCGGCGCGGGAACCGCCCAATCGTGATCCGGCTCCCCGGCGGCGATCTTACCAAGGCGCAGGCCGCAGGGTGCGTCACCAGGCCAGCTCGCCCCCGCTGTACGTCCAGAAGCGACCCGAACTCTCTTTCGTCAGCCCGGCGATGACCTTGCAGCAGCCGGCAACGCTTTCTTCAGGCGGGATCTCGGCCCGCGGCCCGCCCATCGCCGTGCGCACCCAGCCCGGGTGAATCGGCGCCACGATGATCCCGTACCTGCGTCCCAGGTCGATGCTCAGGGATCGCATGATCGCGTTGAGGGCCGCCTTGCTCGCGCGGTACGCATAGAGACCGCCGAGCCGGTTTTCCCCCATCGACCCGAGGATGCTCGTGAGTGCAACGATCTTCTTGTGCTCACTGCTGGCAACATGCTCGACGAACGCCTCCGCCATCTTCATCGGTGCGAACGTGTTGACGCGGAAGATCGTCTCCCAGTTCGCGTAATTGGATTGGCCGAACCGACTCGGCGCCATTCCCTGCGTCGCGAAATCGGCCTGGCCCATCGTGCCCGCGTTGTTGACCAACACATCGATCGGACGGCGGGCAAGCTTCGCGGCCAGAGCCTCGATCGTCCCGTGATCGCCGACATCGAGGCGGTGAGCCTCCACGCGACCGCCGGATGCAGCCATCACCGCGCGCAGATCGGCCGAGCCATCCGGATTGCGCAGGCACGCGAGCACCGTCCAGCCTTTAGCGGCGTACTGGCGCGCGAATTCCAGGCCCAGCCCGCGGCCGGCGCCGGTGATCAGAACCGTCGGCACGAGTCGCACTCTCCTCTTATGTGCCTGCTGCCAGCGTCTACCAACTCAGGGTTCTCTGACCGGACGGTCCGCCGTTCTGCCGCCGGTGACCACGGCATCCAAGCTCTTGCCGGATCACCCCTGCAACTGCCCGCAGGCTAACCGACACAACCGCGGCCGTCACCTGCTGGCGCCGGGGGAGGCGAGGCCCGCTCGAGCGATCGCTTCGTGTCACGGGCGGCGTCGCCACGCGACGACAGTGCGCGAAAGTCCAGACCATGCCTCATCGTTGCCGCTCTGGCACGATTACAATCCAGAGACAGCCGGATGCCCAAGGTTCCTGCGGCTGATGAGGCGAATCCATGCAGCACCACCGGATGAGTTTTCTGTTGACCGCCGCGGCTTGCGCGCTGGCGGTTGCGCCTGTGGTCACGCGCGCCGGACTGGGCGCGGACTCGCGCTCCATCGACGCCGACCGTCAGCAACTCAAAGCCACGCTGCACACGCGCGAGGCGTCCCGCTACATCGTGCACGAACTGCAGCTGCCGGGCGGCACGGTGGTGCGCGAATTCGTTGCTCCCTCAGGAGTCGTATTCGCAGTCGCCTGGCAGGGCCCGTTCATGCCAAACCTGCGCCAGATGCTCGGCGAGCATTTCGACGCCTACCAGAGCGCCGCGCGCGCGCGGCGCGCGGGTCACAGGTATGTCTCCGTGCTGCAGCCCGACCTAGTCGTACGCTCGGCCGGTCACCAGCGCGCTTTTTCCGGTCAGGCGTATCTGCCGCGTTTGTTGCCTGCGGGCGTGACGAGCGAAGAGTTGCGCTGAGACATGGACCCGCTGCGCAAAGGGTCATCGCTCGTCGCAGGCTGCATTGTGCTGCTGAACCTCGGAGCCTGCGGGGGAGGCGGCGGCGGGGCCGGACCCGTGGGTGGCGGCCCGGTCCCCTTGCCGAGCGGCGCGAACGTAGCGCCCATCACGGTCGACAGCGGCCCGGCCGGCACCGTGAACACGCCGTTCGTGAGTGTCACACTTTGCCTGCCGGGTACCACGACCTGCCAGACGATCGATCATGTGCTCGTCGACACCGCTTCGACCGGCCTGCGCATCGTCGCCTCACTACTCGATCCGGCACTGACGCTGCCTGCCGCCGTGGATGGCCTCGGCAACCCGCTCGCTGAGTGCGTACAGTTCGCCGATGGACACAGTTTCGGATCGCTGAAACGGGCCGACGTCAGGATCGCGGAGGAGCGGGCCAGCAACCTCGCCGTGCATGTCATCGGCGACCCCGCCTATGCGGCGGTGCCGGTCGATTGCGGGAGTATTGGACCACCGGAAAACACGGTACAGACGCTCGGCGCCAAAGGGATACTCGGCCTCGGCGTCTTCCGTGAGGACTGCGGCGCAGCCTGCGCGACAGCTGCCGTGCCGGCCACCTACTACAGCTGTCCGGCGACCGGCTGCGTGCCCGCGAGTGTCGCGCTCGCCGGCCAGGTCCAAAACCCTGCTTGGCGTTTCCCGGTCAACAACAATGGCGCGATGCTCGTCCTGCGCAGCGTCGATCCGGCGGGCGCGGCACTCGTCGGCGGCGCGCTGGTGTTTGGGATCGATACGCAAAGCAATAACCAGCTCGGCAGGGCCACTGTGCTCAAGGTGGACCCGGCGACCGCGAGCTTCACCACCATCTACAAGGGACAGAGCCTGCCGGCAAGCTTTCTCGACTCGGGATCGAACGGGTTGTTCTTCACCGACGGCTCGCTGCCGGTGTGTACCGGTTCGGTCGCTCCGGGCTTCTACTGTCCGACGACCCTGCAGACGCTTTCCGCCACGCTGCAGAGCGTTACCGGCGTCTCGAGCAGCGTCAGCTTCAGCGTGGCGAACGCCGAGTCGCTCCTGGGTAACAACGCAACTTATATCGCGTTCGCAAGTCTCGGCGGGATCAACCCGTCCGGCGGGAGCTTCGACTGGGGGTTGCCATTTTTTTACGGGCGCACGGTGTACATCGCCATCGAAGGCCAGACCACCTCCTCAGGGGCGGGACCTTTTGTCGCCTATCAGTGATCGATGACGCTGCGCACGGCTGTGCCGCCGCGCGTGGAGACGTCATCGGCCGCATCGGCGCGCGTCACGGCGCGACTGCCGCGGGCTTGACCGGGCTCGCAGGCACCTTCTCGGCCTGCGAAAAGGCCGCATCGGCTTCTGCCCTGCGGCCGAGATACGCGTAGGAATTGCCGAGCAGACGCCAGTCCTCGCGGCTGCCGCCGTCTCGCTGCAGGCGCGCGGCCAACCTGCGCGTCGCCTCCTCGACCGAGACGGCTGTCGGCTTGGCCTGCGCGGTCGCGTTGACGCCGCTGGCGGTCGCGCCCGCTACGAGCGCGCTGGCACCCGAATGCGCGCGCCAGCTGTACAGGCCAAACAGCGCGGTTGCCGCGAGCGCGCCCGCCGCCACGCCGATCAGGTCCCGCCGGGTCATCACCTTTCCCCTGCCATGAATCTCACGAATTCCGCGAGCGCGCCCCGGGCGTCAGTCCAGAGCTCGTACGCCGGCCCGTTGCCGTCCGTCCCGATCTGCAGGGTGAGCCGGCGCGCGGCGGAGATGAAGCGCAGAGTCTCCAGGTCCGTGCGATAGACGTTCGGCGGTGAATTCTGCTTCGGCGGCGCATGCACCGGCTGCGCGATTCCCTGGTCGGCGGCGCTACTGCCTGCAAAGCTCAGCCTGATGCGCCGGTCGTCCGCCGCCAGCACCAGTGATTCCGCCACATCGGCACGCGGCTCGCCGCGCAGGTCGACCGTCGACCAGACGTAGGCGATCAGGACGTAGCTGATCTTGCCGCTGCGATTGACCGCGGCCGCGGCGAGCGTTACGTAATCGCGCGTGTTCGCGGCCCGCTCGCGCCGCTCCCGGGCAAACACCAGCGGTTGCCGCACGCTGGTTATCGTCGCCGCCGTCCGCTCGTCGACGTATTCGATCGGCCCGCCTTCGGAGCGTGCCGCCGCGCACCCCGCGATCGATTGCAGCAGTCCCAGCAGGGCGATCAGTCGAAGCGTGCGCGTCACGTCAGAATGCAATGCGATAGGCGAGACTCACATAATAGCGCTTGGTGTCTTGAGTCTGAAGCGTTCCGCTGCGCTTGCCGAGCTGGCCGCCGACTTCGAATTGCACCAGGCGGCGGTCGCGCTGGTAATCGATGAGCAGCGACGGCACGAACACGAGCTCCGAGCTGCTGTCGGAGGCGATCTCGCGGCGATCAACCTCGAACCGCGGCCCGAGCCGCCACGCGCCTTTCAGCGGAAAGCGGCTGGTGATACCGAGCCCGTACAGCTTGGCGACTTCCGTGTTCGAGTAGGCCAGGCTCACTACGCTGAAGTCCCCGGTGCGCCAGACGTTCGAACCGTAGAGCTGCATCTGGTACGTGAGATCGAGACCCGTGGCGGGCTGCGCATCGACTCCCCCCGAGGCAATCGTCGCGCCGGACTCCGTGGCCGACACGGCCGCGGAGAACTGGAATCGCTCACTGACCGGCCGGGTCGCCGTGATGCTGTAGTTCGATGTGATCGGCGTGCGGTCGCGCGCCAGCTGAAAGATCTGGTTGAACGTGAACACCTGCTCCAGCTCGGCGATGGTCGTCACGGGCTGGCCGATCAGCGCGTTGCGGGTCGTGATTACCGGCGAGTTACGACGCTCAAGGTCAAGCGACATGGCCCACCGCGACGGCAACTGCACCGTGCCGATCAGAGTGACCGCGTTGAGCGACTGGTAGTACGTATCGTAGTCGACGAGCGCGAGGAGCGAGCGCTTCAGCTGCAGAAAACGCAGCTCGAGCCCGACGGCCTCGCGATCACGCACGCCGTCGAAGCGTTGCGCAGCGGCGAAGATACTTGCGTCCCAGTGCGCGCCTGGCGGGGCGTACCCGACCGCTAGCGTTTCGAACTGGCGGTTGGTCTGCACAGTGGCGTCCGTGCGATCGACGGGGTAACCGGCCGCAAGGTTGATGCTCCAGGCGGGCCGCCACTGATAGGAGGCGTACAGCCCATCGAATGTGCCGAGGACGCCGTCCTGATTGCGCGCCTGGCGCCCGACACGCGCCAGCCATCCGAGCGACCGGTCGCTGATCTCGAAGGACGCGGCACTCACGCGCTTCGTGTCGCCGTTCGACTGCTGGATGAAGCTCTTGGCGTAGCCGGCGCTCAGCCGCGCCAGCAGGTCGAAGCGCTCGCCGCGGCGTTGCGCGAGCAGGTCCACATCGTTGTAAAGGGAGTTCTGGCTCGTGACCTGTGTCGATGCGGGCAGGGGCGATGGGCCCGGCGGCGCGCTGCTATCGACATGCGTGCCGTCATAGCGAAACAGCTGCGCAACGCCACCGCTGAACGCCCAGCGCTTGCCCTCCTGCCCGGTCGCACCTCCGCCGCGGGTCCGCAGTCGTGCGGACGCCAGCCGCAGCGCATGCAGACGGGTCGTAATGCGCTCCGCGCCCTCAGCCTTCGGGTAGCGGCGCAGATACTCTTCGTATTCCGCTTTCGCGTGCGCCAACTGTCCGGAGCGTTCGCGTGCCAGTCCAAGTAGCTCCTGGGCACGCGCCCGGTCGGGAAACTCGGGCTGGCGCTGCAGCTTGGTGAGCAGCGTGACCGCCTGCGGGTAGTTGCGCGCGGCGAGCGCCGCCCGCGCATCGCCGAGCGTCCTCTGCAGCGTCGCCGGGTCGAGCGCGGAATCGCTGCCGATGCGTTCGACCGGCGGCAGCGGACCTTCGCTGGACACCGCGCTTGCATCACTCGTCGCCTGATCGTCACCCACGGCGAGCCAGGCCCGCGGATAGTCCGTCTGCGCGAGCGCCAACATCCGTTCGGCCTCGTTGCGCTTGGCGAACGGGCCGATGCGCAGGCGATACCACTGGTCGCCGTCGACGGTCGCTTGCGAGACGTACGCGGGCATCTTGAGTCGCTCGCTCGCGAGCTTGACCGCGGCCTCATCGAAGGGCGTCGGCTGTGAATCGAGGTTGATCGCGTAACTGCTGACATTTTCGGCCGGCTCGCTGACGATGATCTTGCCGCGGCCGCGCGCGCGATCGATCAGGCGAATGCGCATTCCGCGCGGATCGACGCCTTGCGCGAGCACGAACCGTTCGGCCTTGCGCCAGGACAGAACCAGCGTGACCTGCCCTGGAACGTCCGACTCGACTCGCGCGGCCGAGATGATCTTGCCACCGCCCGACAGCGGTGGCAGCTCACCGGCGATCTGCGCGCCGGCGGCCGTGCCGCAGTCCGGCAACGGCTGCAGCTCGACGCGCAATTCCCGCCCTTCGGCCGGCGGCAGATGCGTGATGTATCGCATCGAGCAGGTGAAGACGACCGTGATGTCGGCCTGATCCTCGTGGTCGGTCACTTCGATCATGTCGACGAAGCGCCCCGGCCCCGCGGTCGCCGCCGTCGCCTGCGCCAGCGCGTCGCGCGCGAGGAGCGCGCTGGCCGCCAGGACGAGGAGCTCGAGCGCCCCGGTCCTAGTGCTTGAATGCATCGTCTGCGACCCGGTGATACGGCCCCGGCACAAGCTTCGCTGGCGTCGTGCGCGTCGCGTCGCTGTAAACGTGGCATGCGCCACTGCAGTCACGCAGCTCGCTCGCGGTGTACTTCTGGCCATCCACGGTCTTCAAGTGCAGATCCGCCTTGAAGTCCTTGGCGTGGCAGGCGCCGCAGCTGCCGGCGTCGGCCGCCGACAGATAGGGCACCTGGTCGGTGTTCGTGGTGTGGCACGCTACGCAGGTGAGCGCCGCGCGGTGCTCCCCGGGATAGTTAGCCGCAACGTGTGTAAAGCGCACGACGCTCCAGTCCGGGTAACTGTGGCAGGTCGCGCAATCGATGCGCGTCTGCAGGTGCCCGGCGCTCAAGCCGGTGGCGCTCGCGCCGTTGTGGCAGGCCGCGCAACTCGCGCTCAGCGTCGAGTGATCGAGCTTCGCCGGTTTCCAGGCAAGCGTGCCGTGGCAGGTGTCGCACCCGGCCGCCGTCGGAATATGCGTGACCGGCTTGCCGATGGCGTGCACGGCATCGTGGCAGCTCGCGCAACTAGCCGCGGTGACCGCACCGTGGTCGAAGCGCGCGGGTGCCCAGGCGTTCGTTGTATGGCAGGTCTCGCAGGTGTCGGCGCTCGCGACGTGCCGCGTGGACTTGGCCGCGGCGATCGTGCCGTTGTGGCAGCTCGCACAGCTGCCGATGACCTGGCTGTGGTCGACCCGCCCGACCGGCAGCCAGGCGAGTGTTGAGTGACAGGCCGCGCAGTCGTTGCTCGAGGCGAGGTGGCCAGCGGGCTTGCCCATGCCGCTCGCCTGATCGTGGCAGCTGACGCAGGTCTGCCCGATGATGCGCCGGTGATCAAATCCGCCGGGCCGCGAGATGGCCGCACCGGTGATGGCCGCGGCGCGCGGAACGATGGCGCCTGCCGCCTTGACGCCGGCCTGCACCGCGCCCACGCCCGGTCGCAGGGCGCGCCTGTCGCGCGCCGAATGACAGCCCGAGCCGCCGCAATCCTGGCCCTTGTAGTGATTCGCCGAGTCGCGCACCCAGAGCCTCACGCCCGTGTTGGTCTTCCACTTCATGCCGATCTCGTGGCAGCTCATGCAGGTCATGCCGCGCACCGGCACGTGTCGCATGATCGTGCCGGCAAAGGTCGTGAACACCGTCGGCGTATGACACAACTCGCAGGCGAGTTCGGTCGTGCCGTTCGGCAGATTCGACGGAATGTGGCCCGTCGCACCCGCCGGCGGCTGCACCAGCGCCGGAGCGGAAATGTTGGCGAAACTCAGGCCGTAGGCATGGCATTGCGCGCAGTTGTTCACGATATTCACGTGGTTCATCACGTACAGGCTGTAGTTACCCGTCGTGTGACACAGCAGGCAGTTGTTGGCGTCGGCCGCCGGCAGCGGAATGTGGTTGGCCGGCAGGTCGGTCGCGCCCTTGAAGCTCGTCGTGTTGAAGTGGCAGGTATTGCACTCTCCACCCACGACGTGCGGCGAGCCGTCGGCCTTGTTGACCGGCCGCACGACGACCGGCGGCGTGCCGACGAAGGTCTTGCCTTTCTCGTGACAGTTCGAGCAGACGATCGAAGTGGCCGCGCTGTGCACCATCCCGGGCGCTGCGGTAACGCTTGCGTTCGGCACAACGAAGGTGCCGAAGCTGGTGGTCGAGTGGCACAGCTCGCAACCGATCGTGCCGGTCGGGATATGGTTGCCAGGCAGCACCTTCACGGCCGGCGTGCCGACGAACGTGAGCCCCGCGCCGTGGCAGGCGATGCAGTTCGTCGTAAAGCCCGTGTGATCCATCGGCGGCACGGCATTCGCGATGACGAAGGTCGTGAAGTTGGCGGGAGCATGGCAGTTCTGGCAGGCAGTCGTGCCGATCGGAATGTGATTGCCGGGTTCCACCACGGTCGCCGGCGTGCCGACGAACGTGAGGCCGCGCGCATGGCAGGTATTGCACGTCATGCTGGCCACCACCGCGTGGTTCATCGGCGGACTCTTGTTCGTGATCACGAACGAGTTGAAGTCGCTCGGCGAATGGCAGCTCTCGCACGCAGCCGTGCCAAAGGGAACGTGATTGGCAGGCGGTACCTTGAGCCTCGGTGGTGCCAGGTTGCCGAAACTTGCGCTGGACGCATGGCACTGTGCGCAGTTGCCCGTGATGTTCACGTGATTCATGGTCGCCACGCTGTAGGTGCCGGGCGTCGTATGGCACAGCGCGCAATTGTTGTTGTCGGCCGCCGGCAGCGGAATATGGGTGGCGGGCAGGTCTGATGCGCCCTTGAAGCTCGTGGTGTTGAAGTGACAGGTGTTGCACTCGCCGCCGGGGACGTGTGCAGTGCCATCGGCCTTGTTGACCGGGCGCACGACTACCGCCGGCGTGCCGACGAAGCTCTTACCCGCCTCGTGGCAGGTCGAGCAGGGCGTGGAACTCACAACGCTGTGCACCATCGAGGGCGGCGCGGTGCCGCTCGCATTGTTGATCACGAACGAGGTGAAATTGGCCGGTGCATGGCAACTCTGGCAGGTCGCCGATCCGACCGGGATGTGGCTCGTCGGCTCGACAACCGTGGCGGGCGCGCCGATGAAGCTCAGACCGCGCGCGTGACAGGTCGCGCAGCTCAGCGAGGCAACCGCCGCGTGATTCATCGGCGGGCTCTTGTTCGTGATCACGAACGTCGTGAAATCGGCGGGCGCGTGGCAGGTCTCGCAGGCCGCGTTGGCGAACGGAATGTGAGTGCTTGGCGGCGCCACGGTCGCGGGCGTGCCGACAAAATTCAGTCCGCGTGCGTGGCAGGTCGCGCAGGCGACGCCCGGCACCATCGCGTGATTCATCGGCGGGCTCTTGTTCGAGATCACGAATGTCGTGAAGTTGGTGGGCGAATGGCAGCTGTCACACGCCGCGGTACCGACCGGCACGTGATTGCCGGGCAGCACCTTCAGCGTCGGCGGCGCCATGTTGGCAAAGCTCAGGCCGGCGCCATGGCAGACGGCACAGGTGCTGGTGACCACGGAGTGATCCATGGTGTAGATCGCAAAGTCCGCCGAGTTGCCGTGGCAGGCGGCGCAGTTCGCCGATGCGCCGCTCGGCAGCGGAATATGGTTGCCCGGGTAGTTGGTAGCCCCCTTGAAACTCACGGTCGAGGTATGGCAGTTCGAGCACTCGCCGTTGGCGGGATGTACCTCGCCCGATGCCGTGGTGGGGGGCCGCGTCACCACGCCTGGTGAGCCGGCAAAGCTCTTGCCGGCCTCATGGCAGGTTGAGCAGGCGGTTGAAGCCACGACACTGTGCACCATGGAGGGTGGCGCGAGGCCACTCGCATTGGCAAACACGAACGAGGTGAAATTCGCCGGCGCGTGACAGCTCTCGCAGGCGGCCGTTCCGAATGGAATGTGTGTCGTCGGCGGCGCGACGGTGGGCGGTGCTCCGACGAAGTTCAGGCCGCTCGCGTGACAGGTCGCGCAGGCGACGCCCGGTACCGACGCGTGGTTCATCGGCGGACTGGTATTGGCGACCTGGAAGGTCGTGAAATTGCTTGCCGAATGGCAGCCTTCGCAGGCGGCGTTGCCGAACGGTATGTGATCGGTCGGCGGCACCTTGAGCGCCGGTGGCACCAGCTTCCCGAAACTCAAGCCCGAGGCATGGCACTGCGCGCAATTATTCGTGATGCCCTGGTGGTCCATCATGTAAACGCTGTAGTCGGCCGGGTTCGCGTGGCACAGCGAGCACGTCTGGGTGGTCGGGATGTGATCTGGCGGCATGCTGGTGCCGTTCTTGAACGAGATCGTGTCGAGGTGGCACTGGCCACAGTCGCCGGTCATCGGATGCGGCGCCGGCGGTCGTGTCACGATCGTGACGCCGACGAAGCTCATGCCCGTCTCGTGGCAGCTGGCACAGCTCATCGACGTGACGGCCGCGTGGTTCATCGACGTGCCGGCCCAGCTGACGAAGTTGGTCGGCGAATGGCACGAATCGCACGCCGCGCCGCCGGTCGGGATGTGCGTCGGCGGCATGCCCGTCGCCTTGACACCGTCGTGGCAGCTGGCACATTTTCCCGCGACATTGACGTGACTGAAGATCGCGCCCGCCCAGCCAAGTGTCGAATGGCAGGCGTTGCATTCGAGATCCGTGTCGATGTGGGTCGGGCCCTTGCCCGAGGCCTGCACGCCGTTGTGACAGGTCGAACAACTGCCGAGCGCCTCTGTGTGGTCGAATTTGACCGCCGGGATGAACGCGATGGGCGTATGGCAGGCCTCGCAGCGATTCGAGGACAGGATGTGGGTCGCCGATTTCGCGATCGCGCGCACCTGAGTGCCTACGCCGTGGCAAGAGGCGCAGTCGCGCGGCGTGCCCTTGAAGATCGCGTTGACGTGGCAGGTCTCGCAGGGCAGGTCACGGTGCCTGCCGATGAGCTCGAATCCGGTCGTCAGGTGGTCAAAGTTCTGGCCGCCTTGTGCCGGCGCACTCCAACTCTGCGCTGCGGGTGCGAGCGCGCCGAGGGCAAGTGCAAGCAGGCACAGCATCCAGCGCCGGCGCACGCCGGCGCCGCGTTGCACGATCCCGATGATTCTTGAATTTGGCGTTTTCATGAGGATCTCCAAGCGCGGCACCTAGTGCAGCAGCGCTCCCTTGAACGAGATCGTCGAATGGCAACGGTCGCACTGGCGGCCGTACTGACCATGGTGCACATCGTCCTTCATGTGGCAGGACGCGCAGGTCTGCGACAGCTTCACCTGGTCCGGCGGCTGCCGGTGACAGCCTTCGCAGCTGAGCTTGCCGTGCGCCCCAGTCAGCGCAAAGCCGGTCTCCTTGCCATGGTCGAAATTCCACGAGCGCCAGCTGTTCGGTGAGTGGCAACGCGCGCAGTCCTTGCCGAGCCTGCCGCGGTGCACGTCGTCGGGCCGATGACAGCCAATGCAGTCCCGCGGGGCGCCCTTGAAGCGCCGGTCGGCATGGCACTGCTCGCACGGCACCGCCACGTGCAATCCGACGAGCGGAAAACTCGTCAGGTCGTGATCGAAGCGGATCCCTTTGTTCCAGCTCTGCGGCTGATGGCAGGTCTCGCAGTTCGTGCCGAGCCGGCCGCCATGCACGTCATCGGCACGATGACAGTGGCCGCATTCCTTGCCGAGTTTCTGCTCGGACACCGGCGCCGTGTGGCAGGTGTGGCAGTCGAGCTTGGCGTGTGCGCCGTCGAGCGCGAAGTGCCCGTCGCGCGTGTGATCGAATTTCGTCGGCTTCCATGCATCGGAATCGTGACAGTTGCTGCACAATTTGCCGAGCCGCCCGGCGTGCGAGTCGACGCCGGCGTGACAGCCGATGCAGTCCTTCGGAAGCTTGTCCTTGAAGTTGCCGGTCGTGTGGCAGCCCTGGCAGTCGATACGATTGTGCACGCCGAGCAGCGGGAAGCCGGTCTTCGAGTGGTCGAATTTCGCCGTAGTCCAGCTCGCCTGCGTGTGGCACTCGCCGCAATTGGCGCCGCGCTCGCCGCGATGCACGTCGTCCGGCGCATGGCAGGAGACACACAGCTTCGGCGTGCCCGCATAGCGGTTGCCAAAGTGGCAGGCGGCACACGCTGTATCGCGGTGATGCTCGCGCAGCGGGAAAGCAGTCTTATCATGGTCGAAACGGATCTTCGCCCAGGAATTCGTCGCGTGACAGTTCTGGCACTTGGCGCCGAGCTTGCCCTCGTGCGGTTCGATGCTGCGATGACAATCCACGCAACTCGATGAGGCCTGCCGGAACTTGCGGCCCGCGGTGTGACAGCTCGCGCACGCGACCGACACGTGTGCGCCGTCCAGCTCGAAATTCGTGATGGCGTGATCGAACTGTTCGCGCGCGAGCTTGACGATGTCCGCGTCGCGGCCCAGATGCTCGCTGTGGCAGGCCTTGCACTGCATGGCGGCTGCGCCCTGGAGATGGCCGTGCAAGCCCTTGCGGGCGATCAGGTCGGCGCCAACATCCTTGTGACAGGCGACGCACAGCTGCGACTGGCGTGCGCGGTCGGTTCGGTCGTGGCACTGCACGCAATCGGCTTCGATCTTCGCATGCGCGGTCGACACTTTGCCCGGCATGAGCAAAGTCTCTACCTCCGTCGCCCACGACTTGCGCGCCGGGATACTCAGCGATATGGCAGCCATCAGCATCACGATCAGCAGTCTCCCTGACGTCATCTCAGGCGCCGGTCAATAGACGTGCACCGAGATCACGTGCACGACGCCGGCGATCAGCAGCATGAAAAAGAGCGGCAGGTGCAACACGTGCCACAACGAAAACAGCCGCTCGTAGGACTCGAACTCCGCGACGCTGCGTGTCGCGTGCAGCCGCCGGTTGGTGAAATCGCGTGCCACACTGCCAAAGCGCCGTTTCTGACTCCTGAGCGCTGGCTGCGTCGCGACCACCGCCCGGACGGTGCGCCGGATATAACGACGCAGACGCCAGCGCGCGCCGGCAATCAGCGGCCCCGCGGCGAGCGGTCGCACGACATGCGGCAACCGTTCCAGCCGCGTCAGCAGTTGCGATTCTTCCTGCCCGAGGCGTTGCGCGAGGTCGGGCAAGAACGAGATGGTGGACGACACCTGCTGCAAACGCTCGGCGTTCTCCTTCAGTTCGGCGAGCGTGGCTTTGCGGCCGTACAGGCCGTGGTGGATCTTCGTGTAGAAGTAACGACCGACGAGCCCTGAGACCGAGACGACGACCATGCAGAAGAGCGCAACGTTGCTGTTGGTGGCGCCGAGGTGAAAGTTCGAGTGGTAGAGCACCAGCACGGGTCCGACGATGCCGAAAATCATGTGGACCTGGAACCAGCGCTTCACCGTACCGATGAAGCCGAGCCAGCGCGCGCGCTTCCTGGCCGGATAAAGCAGCAGAAGCAGCATGAGGCTTCCGCCGACGATGCCCAGGGCGTAACCGAGGCCCCGCTCGGGCGTAATGAAGCGCTCGGTCGGATACATCCACCCGACCCACACGAGCAGTGCCGAGGCAATAAAGAACGCGGTCATCGGCGTGATGCGTCGGCGCCGCGCGCTCCCTGCCGGCGCGGTGTCGGGGGG
>JBAVOB010000061.1:0-44323 GCA_049691655.1 Steroidobacteraceae bacterium
GCGACCAGCCCGCCGTCGAGTCCCAAGTCGAGCTCGGTGAAGGGTCCTTCCGGCACCGCCGTCGGATACGTCGTCGTAAGCGTGGCGGATCTCGACGCGGCGCTCGATTTCTGGGTAAACCGGCTCGGGATGGAGATCGAGACGCGCCGCACCGGGGAGGATGCGCAGCTCGCCGCCGCCTGGGGTCTCCCGCACGATGGCATCGTGGATCAGGCGCTGCTGCACACGCCCGGCATGTTCGACGGTGGCGTGCACCTGGTGCAGTTCAGGACTCCCGGGCCGCCGGTGCGGCGCGATGCCGCGAACATCGATCTTCTGCCGAGCGCCATGGAGGTCGCCGTCCGCGACTTGCCCGCGCGCTACGCGGAGCTGCTCGCAGCGGGATTCAAGTTCGGCTCCACGATCCAGCGCACCACCGCCTCGGACGGCAGGACCATGCGCGAGGCGCACCTGCTCGCAGCCGAAGACATGGACCTGATCCTGGTCGAACCCGGCGGCGCGCCGGAGCCGGTCAGCCCGCAAGGGTTCGGTGCGACGCCGCGCATCGTGCTGACTACTTCGGACATCGCGCGCGAGAGGGAATTCTTCCGGTACGTCTTCCGGCTCGAGCCCCTTGCCACGTATCGGCTCGGCGGCGCCGCTGCAAGCACGCTGGTAAGCACCGGGCGTGACGTGACCGTACTCGGCAACGGTCTCAGTCGGTACGGGCAACTCGAGCTGGTGCGCTATGACCAGGGGCCCGGTCGCAATCTCTACGCCCGCGCCCGGCCGCCGGCACGTGGCATGTTGAGCATTACCTTCGTCGTGCCGGATCTCACGCCGATTCTGGAGCGTGGCCGCAGCTTCGGCCTGCGCGAACTCGGCCGGGTGCGCTCGATCCTCGGCGAGGGCCGCATGGCACAGATTACAAGTCCGGCGGGGCTGCGGATCGATGTCGTCGAGCTCTGATCGATACGGGGAGCGCAGTCATGCTCAGGCTGTACGACTATCTTGATTCCGGCAACGGTTACAAGGCGCGCCTGCTGCTCGCGCAGCTCGGTACGCCCTATCGCTGGGTCGAGCTCGACATCATGCGGGGCGCGACCCGCACGCCCGAGTTCCTGGCCAAGAACCCGAACGGACGCATCCCGACGCTCGAGCTCGACGACGGGACCTGCATTGCCGAGTCGAACGCAATCCTGTGGTATCTCGCCGAAGGCACGCGCTTCGTGCCGGACAACCGACTCGGGCGCGCACAGGTGCTGCAGTGGATGTTCTTCGAGCAATACAGCCACGAACCCTACGTCGCAACGCCGCGCTTCATCCTCAAGCACCTGCCACCCGACAGCGAGCGACGCGCCGAGTTGCCGGGTAGACTCGAGAAGGGACGGGCGGCGCTGGCAGTGATGGAGCGGCATCTGGCGCGGACGCCGTTTTTCGTCGGCGCCAGGTATTCCATCGCGGACATCGCGCTGTACGCCTACACGCACGTGGCCCACGAGGCGACGCTCGACCTAGAGCCGTACGCCGGCGTGCGCGCGTGGATCGAACGGGTGGCCGCGCAGCCTGGCTACATACCGATAACGCGGCGCCCGGCGGCCTGAGCATCGACGGGAGCGCTGCATTCCCATGACGACGACGCGACTCGAAGCGTTCAGCGACGGCGTCATCGCCATCCTGATCACGATCATGGTGCTCGAGCTGAGGGTCCCGCAAGGCGATGACTGGGCCGCGCTCGTACCGGTCGTGCCCAAGCTGCTGACTTACGTGCTGAGTTTTGTATTTCTGGGAATCTACTGGAACAACCATCATCACATGCTGCACGCCACCGAGCGCGTGACCGGCGGCGTGCTCTGGGCGAATCTGCACCTGTTGTTCTGGCTGTCCCTCATACCGCTTACGACGGGGTGGGTGGGGGAATCGCATCTTGCGGCGGTGCCGACGGCGGCCTACGGCGCGGTCTTCCTCTGTGCCGGTATCGCCTACACGATCCTGCAGTTGACGATTCTGCGCAGCGAAGGCCCGGATTCGCGCCTGGCGCGCGCAGTCGGGAGCGACGCGAAGGGCAAGCTTTCGCTGGCCTTGTACGCGATCGCCATACCCACGGCGTTCGCGGCGCCCTGGCTCTCGGCCGCGCTCTACGTGACGGTCTCGCTGATCTGGCTCGCTCCGGATCCGCGCATCGAACGGACGTTGCACGACTAGTCCCGCGATCCACGCGAGCTTCGCGCATGATGTCCCTGCACAGCTACCTGCTATTCGTCGTTGCCTGCATCGTGCTCGTGATCGTGCCGGGGCCGGACATGGCGTACATGCTGGGGCGCTGCATCGCGCAGGGCCGGCGCGCCGGGATCATGGCGGCCGTCGGGTTCAGCCTGGGTGGTTACGTGCACCTCACCGCCGCCGCGCTCGGGTTGTCGGCGATCCTCGCGACCTCGTCCGCGGCGTTCGCCGCGGTCAAATGGCTGGGCGCCGCGTATCTCGTGTATCTCGGTGTCATGATGTTGCGCGCGAGCAGCGGGTCCCTTGCACTGAATACCGCGGGTTCCATGAGCCGCGATGATCGAACCATCCTGTGGCAGGCGTTCCTGAACGATGTGCTCAACCCCAAGGTCGCGATGTTCTTTCTTGCGCTGTTGCCGCAGTTCGTCGATGCGCGAGCCGCGCATCCGACGCTGCAGATTCTGCTGCTCGGTATTACCGTCATCGCCATCGCGCTGCCGCTCAATATCGTCGTGGTCTTGTTCTCGGCAAGACTGACGGAGTCGCTGCGCCGTAACACGAGTATGGCCGGCTGGCTGCAGAAGGCGTTGGGCGCGTTGTTCGTGGCGCTCGGCCTGCGGCTCGCCGTCGAAAAAATCTAGCGGCGACGCGCCCGTCTACTTGCGGTTGAACCCCGCGAGCCGGCGACCAGCGCGCGTCCACGCCTTGTCGCAGGCCGTCGATCCAGCCAAAACAGAGCGCGACGTCGACGGATTCTGGCCAGGTGAGACTCGGCCTGCCCAAGCTCTTGCGCCAGAAACCCACCCACAGCAGCGACTCGGTTGAATGATGTTCCGCGAGCCAGCGGCGGAAGGCCGCCGCCGAACGAAAGAAGCGCGGTTGCGCCGCCTTCGCCGGCATTGCTCAGCGCTTCTCTTCCATGAGCCCGATCAGGTTACCGTCGGGATCGCGCAGATGGCCGATCCACAATTCGTGGTCGGGCATGCGTGCGGTCAGCTCCGGCGCGCGTTCCCCGATTGCGCCCCGGGCGAGGAGCGCGGCATAGGTCGCGGCGATACCCGTCGCCCTGAAATAGAGGATCGAATTCGCGCCGACCTGACCCGCACCCTGCGGAGTCGTGAGCATGATGCGGACCGGGCCAGCGGCGAGAAACGCAAGATTGGGGCCAGCATTGAACAGCCATTGCAGGCCGAGGACGTCGCGGTAGTAGGCGAGCGAAGTCGCCACATCTTTGACGGTAATCGCGATCTGTCCGATTTCGCTCAAGCCACGGTTCATCGGAATCTATCGGGCCGCAGCGCCGGCGTGCCTGGCGGCAGGATTACCCACGGTTGCTTGGCCGAGGTAAAGATGTGTATGTCGGGCGGCAGCCGGTCCGGTTCATCGAGCGTGCCGACCCGGACGAAACGCATGAGAGATCCGGCGCCGAGCGAGGTAACGCGATCAACCTCGAGCATGGCATTCAATGCGAAGGATGCGCCGCTCTCGCGCTGGCACCAGCGACAGTGACAGCGGTGCACGATGAGCGGCGCAGTCTCCATTCGATACCGGACGGACCGGCAGTCGCAACCGCCGCCGACCGGATGATCGCTCGACGAGGGCATCGCGGCGACCGATGTCGCGAACCGGTGCGGCCTCGTATCACGCGCGGTTTCGCATCAGCTCGCGCGCACGGCCAGGATCTGCCACGCGATGACGGCCTGCGCGAGGAAACCGGCGGTGAAGGCCAGCGTTCGCACCCACGGCACGGCGAAAGTGTAGGCCACCGCGTGCACGACACGGGCCCAGAAATACACCACGGCGGCCGTGGCGATCGCGGAGCTCGTGAGCCCGAGCACGTGGGCGAGCAGGATCAGCGTCGCGAAGACGACCAGGTTCTCGACTGCGTTGGCGTGCGCCTTCATCAGGCGTTGCGCCCAGGCGGATTGCGGTTTCGGGTTGTCCGGGTAGCCCACCGCGTCCAGCAGGCCGCGGACAGCGAGCCGATTGAGGATGTAGGGCACCCACAGCAGGCCGGTAAACGCAGTTACCGCGGCCAGGTAACACAGCTCGGTTTTCACTCGTTATTTCTCCGTTCGATGGGGAGCGGCACGACGCGCGCACTAGCCGCCAGGTGGTCGATACGCCAGGGTCTTTTTCGCGGCGGCATCCATGTCCTCGGGCGTGAACAGCATCGTCGACCTCAGACTGACCGCACCGGTGCTGTTCACGGCAAGGCTGGCCGCCGCCGCGGTGACGGCGTCGGGGAACTCGACGATGCCGACGACGTCGGCGTCGCCGAAGGCGTAATAGAAGGCGTGCAGCTTTCCGCCTGCTTTTTCGGCCATTTGCTGCACAGCAGCACGGCGTTTCGATCCGCCTTCTTTGATCAGGCCCTTGGCGCCTTCCGCCGTGTAAGAGGCACTCCAGAGGTAGATAGGCATGACATTCTCCCGATTGGATTGGGACACTGTTGTAGGGGCAGGCTACTCCCGTGCCCCGCCGATGGCAAAAGGCCGGGGCCGCGCACCGGCGTCAGGCGCCACCGCCGGCAGTCGGCTTCCCGCTGCGATACAGGCGCACGTCGACCTTCTCCATCGTGGCAAGCCCTTCGGTAACGTTGTCATCGATCGAGGCGAGAAACGCCTCCAGCTTTTCGCGCGCGTCGACCACTTCGACGATCATCGGCAAGTCGAGCGACAGGCGCTCGATCTTGAACGTATGCAGGCGGCTGTGCGCCCCAAAACCCATCATACCGCGCACCACTGTCGCACCCGCGAGTCCCTGTTCGCGCGCTTTCTGCACGATCCATTCGTAGAGCGGCCTACCTTCGTGCTTGTCGCTCTCGCCGACGAAGATCCGCAGCAGGTAACCTTCACGCGGAATCACCATGAGGTCATCTCCAGATGAGTTGCGCGGTGAGCCGCCCCAGCCACACGGCGGACAGCGCAAGGACGAGCTGTCCGCCGACGTTCAGCCCGGCGGCGAGTCGCTGGCCGTCCCGCACCAGGTTGACCGTCTCGTTGCCGAACGCCGAGAAGGTGGTATAGCCGCCGAGGACGCCTACGACGATGAAGGCCCGCGCTGCGGGCCCGAGCGTCCCCTGGGTCTCGACGAGCTGTGACACCAGTCCGATGACGAAGCAGCCCGTGGCATTCACGAACATCGTTCCGTAGGGAAATACCGTAGCCGGAAAGCTCGACTGGACCCAGCCGCCGATGAGAAACCGGAGCACGGAACCGAGGAATCCGCCCGCGCCTACCCACAGTACCTTAGCCAATTCGTGCGCCTCCATCCATCGCCCCGGCCCGCCGATTCAGGGTGATTCGACTCACACCGATGGATAGATCTCGTCGGCGATCCAATAGTAGGTGATGATGAGAGCGAACAGCGTTCCCGACCACCACAACATCCAGCGTTGGCGCTGCCAGATCGCACTGCAGGCTGCCCGCTGCAACGGAATATCGACCAGGTACGCCGCCGAGTAGCACAGGTTCGCCAGTGCCACGAGCACCAGGAGTTCGAGCGAGTGCCCAAGGGTCAGCGCGTGACGGAAGTGCGGCCACGTCCCGATAACCCACGCGACGCCCAACGCGGCCAGCAGCAGGTTGTACCAGAGTCGCCGGGGTTCCCAGTACCGCACGGCTTCGCGCACGGACTCCCGCGTCATCGTGCAGCTTCCTCGGGGACAGCTCCGGCACCGCCGCTTTGGGCCGAGGCGCCTCGCGGCAGCCCCAGGAAACTCTCGACGGCGGCCGCCGTGGCGACCGGATCCTCTTCGTGCGGCACATGACCGAGCTGTGCGAATTCGACCAACTGGCTCCCGGCAATCTCCGCGTGAAAACGCCGCCCGTACTGCGGCGGAATCAGGCGATCGCGGCCGCCCCAGAGGATCAGCGTGGGCAACCGCAGCTCGGGGATGCGCCGCGCGAGCGTACCAGGGGCCAGCTGCCGCAACCGCTCGATCAGCGCCTGGCGATTCCCGGCGCGGGTAGTCAGGTCGTAATATCGATCCACGAGCTCCGGCGTCACCCGCGACGGATCTCCATAGACCTCGCGTACGCTGCTCGCGATGACGCTGCGCGGCAAAATGTACGTGAGGAATCGCCCCAGGATGGGCAGGCGCGCCAGGCGAAAACCGATCGGCACCGAAACCGGCCGGAAATCGTATCCGGCCGCGTCGACGAGAATGAGTCGCTGCACGCGTTGCGGGTGAGTCACGGCGGCGGCCCAAGCGACCTCGCCACCGAGCGAGTTGCCCGCCGCCACGCACTCCTCAACGCCGAGCTTGTCGAGCACGGCCATGAACGCGCGTACGTAACTGTCCAGAGAGTAGTCACCATCGGGCGCGGGACCCGTAAGCCCGAAGCCGGGCATGTCGTAGCGGATGACGCGCCGGTGCCGGCCGAGGACTCGGGTCCACCCATCCCAGGTGTGAAGGGACGACGAGGTGCCGTGGAGCAGGACGAGGGGCACCGGGTCTTCGCGCGGCCCTTCGTCGCGCAGGTGGACCTGCATGCCCGAGATGGTCACGAATTGCGACGGAGCCGGCGCCCAGCGACCGCGCAGCTCCTCGACCGGGCGGTCGGGAGTCCAGTAGAGCGTGCCCGCGACCAGGATGCAGGCGAGCGCCGCCGCCAGCGCGCCCACGAGGATTTTCACGATCCGTTGCACTGCAAGTTGCCTTAGCTCCGCGCTATTGGACTAGCGTAGCGTCCGCCGCATGCAGACGCTGCGCGCGCTGCCGATGAAAGGGCCGTAAGGCTCTGTCACCTGGTATCCGCAACGCCGGTACAGGGCAATTGCCTCCGGCATCCGCTGCGCCGTCTCGAGGATACTCTCGGCATAACCTCGGTGCATGGCCTCGGCCTCGAGCGCCCGCAGAACGATCCTGCCGATGCCACATCCGCGCAAGCCGCGGCGGACGAACATGCGCTTGATCTCGACGGTGGACGGGCCGTACGGCCTGAAGGCGCCGCAGCCGGCGAGTTCGGCCTGCGCGTGCGCCAGCACGAAGTAACCGTCTGCTCGCCGAAACTCCTCCGGATCTATGCCGTTGACAGGTTCGCCGGGGTAACGACTCAACAGCTCGGCGTCGAGTTCGGCCAGCAGGCCCGAAGCCACGACCCGGTCGACGTCCGCAGGACTCACAACGATGTCCATCGCGTGCATTAACCCCGGCCGCAGGCAGCGCGTAGCGCCTCCCGGCATCTGCCAGCGCTACCCGGGATCCACGTCATCGAAGAAATCGACGACGCCCGTATCAAGCGAATACTCGGCGCCGACCACGACCAGGCCATCGTTGCGGATGAGTTGCTCGAGGATCTCGGACCCGTGCCGCAGATGGTCCGCCGACAGGCTGATGTTGCTGCGCACGGCCTGGCGCACCAATGCATCCAGATCGTGCCTGAGCTCGGTCTGCAGCAATCCGGCAACCGAAGGGCGGATGCGATCGACGATCGACCGCAGATTGCGCGACTGGTTTTCCGCTGGTCGCCGCAACTCCTGCAGCGTCGCCAGGATCGCTCCACATTGGGTGTGGCCCAGCACGACCACCAGCCGGGTGCCGAACTGGGACGCTGCAAATTCGACGCTTCCGACCTGCGAGGGAGCGACGATGTTACCGGCCACGCGGATGACGAACAGGTCGCCCAGGCCCTGGTCGAACACGATCTCGGCCGGCACGCGGGAGTCCGAGCAGCCGAGCACGATCGCGATGGGTTCCTGCTGCTTCGCCAGATTCGCGCGCTGTGCATGGCGCGCGACCACGTTGCGCCCCCCGGTATCGGACGCAAAGCGCCGGTTGCCTTCCCGCAGTCGCTGCAGTGCTTCTCGCGCCGAGATCATCCTGGCTGTGTTTCCGTGGCGGGCAAGGGCGTCCTGGACTACTTGTCCCTCTTGCGGTCACCCTGCGCGCTCTGCGTGTCCCGGCCGGCCGATTTGGCGTTCGGGGGTTGGTAGTCGCCGATCACGCCTTTCACGGGACAGACGCTGAATATCGGACAGTTCCTGCACCCGGCAACGAGTGCGATCGGGCATAAGGTCATTGCATTACTCCTGGTGGTTGGTGTCGGGCGTCGGTGGCTAGGGCCACTGCCTGGCCTCGGAATCGAACGTTGCCGTGGCGCATCGCACCACGCAGAAGCGCTGGCCGGTGGGCGCCTGCATGACCCACCAGGCGTTGACCTGCTCGACGCGCCTCGCGCCCAGCGCCTCGAGCCGGCGGACCTCGGCATCGACGTCGTCGGTCTCGATATCGAGATGCACTCTGCTCTCGTGCTGGACCGCCTGCACTTCCACGTGCAGGCGATGGCCGGGGTCGAGCAGCTCCACGTATTTCTCCGCCTCGCCGGGCGGCAGCTGGCGCACCTGCATCCCGAGCGCGCCGCCCCAGAACCGCGCGCTAGCCTGCAGATCCTGCGTCCGGCAATCGATGATGAAACCCGCCAGTTTGCTCTTGTGCATGCTGCGCCCGGTCGTCAGTCTATTCGTTCCAGTGGGCACCTGGCCGATACGATCCAAAATACCACTGATGGCCTTCGGGATCGCGCACCATGTAGCCGCGGCCTCCATACTCCTCGTCCCTGAGTTCGCGCAGCACGACGGCACCGGCGGCTTTCGCCCGCGCGAAATGCGCATCGGGATTCTCCACGTGCAAACTCAGCGCGCTGCTGATGGCGGGCAAGCCCCTCGGGCTGGCCCAACCCATCTCCGGTTTCGCCGAGGCCACCATGATCACGGCTGGGCCGAATGTCAGCTCGGAATGCATCACCGTGTCGCCGGCCCCTGGCACCACGAGGCGCTTCCGGAAACCAAAGGCCCGGCACAGCCAGTCGATGGCGACCACGGCATCGTCATAGAACAGGCTTGGATACAGGATCGTCGGCGTCGAATCTGGTTTGGTCACAGTGCGCCCTTTCGCCGCGATCCGCGGGCGCTGTCCTGCGGTGACACCTTGGCCGGCCAGGCAGACAGTTCACACGACGCCTGCAGCCAGCGCCTCAATTCAGCGTCGATCTGCCGAGGTGCAGCGCGCGTGGTCATCACCCGAGAATCTCGACCTGCTCGGGAACGCTGACCAAGACGATGCACCCGCCCTGCGAACGTACCGCGTGCTTGTGGTTTGGCGCAGTGAACAGGTAGTCACCGGTGCGTAGGTGGTGCTTGCCGAGCTTGATGTCGCCCTCGAGCACGAAGAGTTCCTCGCCGCCGGGATGATTGTGCGCGGGGTACGTCGACCCAGGCTCGAACTTCAGCAGGATCGTCGGAGCGCGCCCGGTCGCCGCGTCAAATCGCAGAATCTTGACGGACACGCCGGTGACGCCCGGTTCATCCAGCGGGCACCAGTCAAGCTGGCCGCCGCGCACCAGCTGATTCGAGTCAGGCGCGCACTTCGAGGGTATCGTCATGACTTGATGCCTCCGGTCGGGGGATGGGTGCACTGCGCTTGCGGGTCGAAGCAGCCGTCTGTCCTCGTCACGGCTGCCTGACGACCCTCGGCCGCTGACTCGCCCGTCGTTCCAAATCGTTAGCGCGTCGGCAGTCTTTGTGACTCAGCGGCTTTCCTGCAGCAGGGCGGCCATCTTCTGCTGGACCAGGTTGATCGCCTTCAGCGGCCGAATCAACACCTTGAACTCGATGATCCTGCCTGCCTCGTTCCAGCGCAGCATGTCGATGCCGTTGACCTGGATGCCGTCGATTTCGACCTGGAATTCCAGCACCGCATCGCGCGGGCCGGCAAGCTCGCGGACGTATCGGAATGTTTCGTTGGCGAACACCCGGAGCGCGGCGGCGAGGTATCGGGTCGTCACTCCCTTGCCGGCCTGGGGCGTATGCACCACCGGTGAGTGGAAGACGACATCGTCGGCGAGCAGGGCGTCCAGATCCTTCGGGTTTCGCGAGCGCACCACCGCGTGCCATCCAGCGACGGCGTCAGGCGGTGCCGGATGTGTCGAGTCGGGCATCACTGCTTCGAAATCTCTATGACGACCTTGCCCTTCGCGCGACCCGCCGCGAGGTACTCAAGCGCTTCGACCGCCCGGTCGAACGGAAACACCCGATCGACGACCGGCTTTACCTTGCCGCTCGCCACGACCTCGGCGACATGACGCAGCTGCCACCCATCGGACTCCGTCAGGAAGCGGAAGTACCGTCCGCGCACCGAGAGCGCCCGCAGCTCCATCGGCAATCCCGCCAATCGCATGGCGGCCGATAGCCAAATTCCCGCCCCGACCTGTGTCGGGAAGCGCCTGTCGGGCGGCCCGGCGACGCTGACCACTACGCCGCCGCGCTTCAGGACCGAGAACGAATCGCCCGTCACCCGGCCGCCCAGGGTGTCGAAAACAATATCGTAGCGCGCAGGCGCGGCGCGATAATCCTCGCGGTCGTAGGCGATTACGACATCGGCGCCGAGGCCGCGCACCCATTCGGCGTTGCGGCTGCTCGTCGTCGTAGTCACGTGCAGGCCCAGCTCGCGCTTCGCATACTGGATCGCGAAGCACCCGAGGCCGCCGGATCCGGCGTGGATCAGCACGTATTGGCCGGGCTGCGCGTGTGCACGGTCGACCAGCGCCTGCATGGTCGTTAGGCCTACCAGCGGGAGCGACGCACAGTCGGCCGCGGACAGGGTGGGCGGCGCCTTCGCGACGTACCTGGCCTCGACGACCGCGTAGTCGGCCAGACTCCCCATTCGCTGGCGCGGTAGCCGGGCGAAGACGCGCTCGCCGCTCGCCAGGCCGCTGACGCCGGGTCCGCTGGCTTCGATCGTGCCGCAGCAGTCGAAGCCGCACGGCGCCGGCAGCTTGAGCGCCTGCAACCGCCGCAGCGCGCCGGCAGCCATCTTGTAGTCGATCGGATTGAGGGCGGCGGCCAGAACTTTCACGACCACGTCGCGTTCGGCGGGCACCGGCACGGCAACGTCCGCGAACCGCAGCGCCGTGCGCGGCGGACCGTACGATTGAATTTGCAGCTGCCGCACTATTTCTCCGTCGCCGATCTTCTGGCCCCCAACCCCGCTACGCCTGTTCCTGTGGCGCGACGGCGCCGTACTCGCGCAAGGATGAGCGGCATCAGCGCAAACAAGATGAGCATCGCGATGTAGACCGAACCGGACACTGGATCGCGGCTCGCCACGTAATCGCCCACGGACTCATTTTGAAGCATCGCTGCCAGCGCGAGCTCGGCGAGGACGAGGAACGCCAGCGCCACCAGTCCGACGAACAACCGCACAGGCGTCGTTTCCGGCAGGTCAGACCGGCGCGCGACAATCCTGGCCGCCAGCATGATCGCCACCAGCATGAAAGGCATCTCGAGCAGCTCCGCGACGCGTACGCCGAGGCGTGGCACGAGAAACGGGATGCGTATCGTGCCGAGGACGAAACCGGTACCGAAGACGAGCGCGAAGTACAGCGCGCCGGCCGCGAGGCAGCGAATCACCGGCATCGGAGCGGTCGATCGCATCACCGTTCGTCACCCTGGCCAGCGCCGCTTCGAGCCTTGTTGTCACTCGACCGTAATGACTACTTTGCCTCGGGCGTGCCCCTGCTCCACATACCTGATTGCGTCGGCCGTCTCGCCCAACTTGTAACGCCGGTCGATCACCGGAGTTACTTTCCCGGCCTGCATGAGATCGTGCAGAACGCTGAGGTCCGCATTGTTGAGATCCGCCATGAAAGGGACGAATTTCTGGCTCACGAACGGTGACATCGCGAGCGTCTTGAGCAGGCCGCTCAGGGGTCCTATCCAATTGCCATCGTCCGGCCCTCCGCCACCGATCGGGATGTAGATCCCCTTCGGTTTCAGGGCTCGCGTGATGTCTGACAACGCACGGTTCCCGACATTGTCGAGAATCACGTCGTAGCGTTGCGCGCCTTTCGCAAAATCCTCCCGCGTGTAATCAATGACGTGATCCGCGCCGATCGATCGCACCAATTCCAGGTTTCTCGTGCTGCTGACCCCGGTGACCTCTGCGCCGAGTGACTTGGCGATCTGCACGGCGAACGTGCCCACGCCGCCCGAGGCGCCGTTGATCAGCACTTTCTGCCCCGGCTGAACCTTTCCCTTGTCGCGCATGGCCTGCAACGCGGTGATCCCGGCGATCGGTACGGATGCCGCTTGCTCAAACGTGACGTTGGTTGGTTTCAGCGCCACGGCTCGATCTTCGCGCACGACGACGTATTCGGCGAAGGCGCCGGTCTTCCCGCCGAACACCTCGTCGCCAGGCTTGAACCGTTTGATGTTCTTGCCGACCGCTTCGACCGTCCCCGCGTAGTCGACGCCGAGCCGGATCACCTTGGGCCTGCGTAGCCCGCCGTCCAGGCGCATGATGTAAGGCGTGCCGCGCATGTAATGCCAGTCGAGCGGATTGACGGAGGCCGCGCGGACTCTCACCAGCATCTGGTCGTCCTCCGGTGTCGGGCGTTCGATCTCCTCGACCTTGAGCACGTCAGCGGTACCATAGTCGCAATGGACGACGGCTTTCATCAGGATTCCGCGAGCGGGAGTGGGGCGACTACAGGTATTGTCGGACCGCCAGTAGGCGATGGCGAACACCAACAAGGCGAGCGCAACGACGCCCGCGCTCCACCCAAAGACGCGTTTCAGTCTCATATGCCTACTCCTGAATTGACCGGCGCAGCGAGGTGGCCAGGCCAGCGGTCATCATAGCGAGGAGCGCAAGGGTCAGTCGAAGTACTTCCACGTGCGGGCGCCATCGAGGTACCGCACGCGAATGCCGGCGCACACTTCGGGCTCGAAGTTGCGGGCGTTCACGCCCATCCGGCCGTCCTGCTTCGCCTTGACCGGTTTCCAGTGCATGACGCATCCGCAGGTGGCGCAACGGACGAACTCGAGATTCCTGTGACCCCAGGAATAGCTCGTGACGGCCCTTCGCCCCGCAGACACCTTGACGTCGCGCGCCTTGTAATACGCCCAGAGTGCTCCATAGCGACGACAGATCGAGCAGTTGCAACCTGTAAGCTGGCGCGGCTTTCGTGGCAGATCCACGTGCACGGCTCCGCAATGGCAGGTTGCGGTGATCACGGCACTGATGGTTGATAGTTAGCGCCCTGCACTGCGCACTCCCTCGAGGCGCGCCCCGTGCTCGCGCAGCAGGTCCCGGAGCACCGTGCGGTGACAGCGCGCTTCTTCCTCGCAGTAACAACCGACTGACAAGTTCGTCCCGCGCGAGAGCGCAGCCAGCAGGGCGAGGAGTCGCGATGCCTCGGGTCGTTTCATCTCAGCTCGGTAGCGTTGCGCGAACGATCGCCAGGACTCTGGGTCGGTGGCGCGCAGCGCCTGCTTGACCAGGGCTTCCGAAGGCGCAAGTTCCGGCAGCCACACATCGTAGAAACCGCGCGTCGCGAACTCACTCTTTGGTACTCCGCGAGGCGGTCGCCGCACGGTGCCGAGGCGCAGGCCCTCGCCGCGGATCCTCGGGCTCCCCAGCCGTATCACGCGGATCGACATTCGCTCAGATCCTGACGAAGTAGGGGATTGCGATCAACAGCACCCCGATCGTCACTAACAGGGAAGTATTCGACACGAAATACGGAAAGCCCATCAGGGCCAGGCCGCAGACGAGTGGCACCACGCGCCTCTGCTTCCTGCCGTATATAAAGAATCCGAGGCCGATCGAGCCGAACAGCAGTCCCCAGAGCAGCACCGCTTCGTTCATCGTTTGACCTCGTACCGGGCGAAGTGCTTCCACTCCCCCGCTCGCTCGGAGGATTCGAGCAGAAATGACCAGGTGTGCCTGGTCGGATCGAAGCTGAAGGTATCGCGGAACGGACCATCGGCGTACGCGAACTGGAACTGGATCGTGTTGCCCGTGAGCGTCCCGATTGCATGCGGAATGGAGTACCTGGCACCGAATTTATCGAGCCAATGCACGATGACCTGGCCCGATTCCTTGTCGTAGCCGATGAAGACGCGCGCTTCGTACTGGGCCGGAACTTTCACGTCCTTCATGTGAAGCTCGGTAAATGCGCTGCCGAGCACAGGTCTGCCTACTAACCGGTAGGTGACCGGTTTGCCCAGCACGTCGCCGGTCATGACCCAACGGCCGTCGAGACTTGCGAGGAGTGCGGGCCGTGGATCCACCGGGGGAACGGTGGAACCGGGGTGAGACGCGCAGGCCGCCAGACTGGACATCATGAGGATCGCCGGCGCGAGCTTTCGCCGAAGAGAGTCAGACTTTGTCGCCATCTCGCGGCCCCCAGAATACTGCCCAGGTAACAAGGTCCTGAGAGAACTTTTCGAACCGATGTACCTGGTTGGCCGCGACAAAAAGCGCGTCACCCGCTTCGAACGGATGGCGAACGCCCTCGACGAGCAGCACGCCACTGCCCTTCAGGACGATGTACAGCTCGTCCTGCTGGTGTGATATCTGGTAGTCCCTGTCGCGCGGCGTAAACAGCTCGACGGTCATGCTGCCGTGCCCAAAGCCCAGGGTGTGCCATACGCCCTCGGGCCACTCCTTGGTCGCGGGGAACGGTAGTTTCGCCTGTGCCTCTTTGAGGGAAATACGCATCTGAAATAACCTAGCGCCGCAGCCTGGCCAGCGGACTCATCGAAGCTTCAGCTCGAGAAACGCTGTTCCCGGGACCGCGTTAAATCTATACGGCGCGGTCGGCTTGAATCCCAGCGAGATGTGCAACGAAGCGCCGCTTCCATAGAAGGCAATGTATCGAGCAACAGGCGAGCGTACCCGAGATGCTCGGCGTCGGCCACGATTGCCCGTGCGAGGAGCCGTCCGACTCCGCGCCCCCGAGCGGCCGGCACGACATGCAGGCGCTTCACTTCGCCGACGCCCCTCAGTGCCGCATTCGCTCTTTGTTCCGTCATGCTACCTCGGGGTGCACCGATCAGGTTCCGTTAACTAACAACCATCGCGCGAATCGAAAGTCCGGGGAGACGGCTCACGGCCCTGAGCCATCTTACCCTTGGCTATGTTACGGCCGCTGCGATCGCCGAGCGCGCCGTCGCCCTGCACCCAGGATCCGCGAGCGTGGGGTTCAGCAGCGGCACCGTGCGGCTGGTGGCCGCAGACCCGTCCTCGCCATCGAGCAGGTCAAGACTGCAGTGCGACCCGACGCCACGGGACCCGACTCACAGCGGAAGTTCAGCGACCCGAAATCGCTGCCGCATCGCGGCCGCTCAGGAGGCAACCGGGAGTCGAAACGGCCCGCCGGGGGACAAGCAAATCAAATACGGGCGCTGCTGGAGGCGATTGCGGCTTGTGCGGATACGAATCGTCAGGTTCCGGTGCTTAGACTGCCAAAAGGTCTGGAGGATTTTCATCATGATTACCTGGAAGTTGGCACTTTCGACGGGCGTCGCCGCCCTGCTTCTGTCGCTCGGCGCCACGTCGCCGGCTGTTGCGCAGGCCGCCAGCGCCGCACCGGCCGAGGATCACGCCGCTCTGGCACTGTCCTACACTAGAGAGGCGGCGGAGCTCAAACAGAAGTCGGATGAGCATCGCAATCAGGCGAAACTGCATCGCACGACCGTTGGCAAGAGCGATGCGGCGCATCAATCGATGGCTATCCACTGCAACCGATTGGCTGACAGTCTCGCGGCAGCCGCGAAGGAGAGCGAGAAGCTGGCGGCTCTGCACACGAAGCTCGCGAACGCGGCGCACTGATCCCGGCCTCGCGACCGATAGTCTCGGTCAGGAGCAGGCCTACAGCTCAAGGCGCGCATCGAGCGTCGGTGACCAGTCAGAATCGCTCCTGAGGGCCTGCGGAATCCCGGCCGCATCCGCGGACGGTGCCGCAACCCCGGACTCGTGCCGCAGAACGCTTGCCAGCGTGACGCCGGTGCGCGATCCTGAAGTTGGGTGCGGGCAACGCCTCTAGAGTGACTCGCCTTGAAGACTTTTGTCCTGGATCAGCCCATGACCGGGCGCATCGCGTACCGGGACCGCAAGCGCTATTTCTGGCTGGCGTCCTTGCTCTACCCACTAGTATCTCTGAGTGGAATCGGCCTATATCTGATCACCGGGAGCGAATGGCTGCTGCTCGCCCCACTGGCGAGTGTCTATGGTGGCGTGAGCCTCCTGGACTGGCTTCTGGGCGAAGATCGCAGCAATCCGCCAGAAGAACTCGTACCGCAGCTTGAGGAGGATACTTATTACCGCTGGTTGCCGATCCTGACGGTACCGATGCACTTCATCGTGCTGATCGCCATCGCCGCCTTTGCGGCGACGCAGCCGCTCTCTATGCCGGGCGTGCTGGTGCTGGCCCTGACCGCCGGCCTGTACAGCGGGCTGGGTATCAACACGGCGCACGAACTCGGGCACAAGAGGACCGAACTGGAGCGGCGCATGGCGCGCATCGTCCTGGCGGTACCCGTCTACGGACATTTTTGCGTCGAGCACAACCGCGGCCATCACCGCCACGTGGCGACGCCGATCGATCCGGCCAGTGCAAGAATGGGCGAGAGCATCTACCGCTTCGCGTGCCGCGAGATCCCGGGCGGGTTTCGCCGCGGCTGGCGGGCCGAACAGGAGCGGCTCGCGCGCATGGGCAAGCCGGTCTGGAGTGCCGATAACGAAATCCTGCAGTCCTACGCGCTCTCTGCAGCGTTGCAGCTTCTGCTGATCGCGGCCTGCGGCGCGATCATGATTCCGTTCCTCGCCATCCACAACTTCTTTGCCTGGTGGCAGCTGACCAGCGCTAACTACGTCGAGCACTACGGCCTGCTGCGGCAGCGGGAAGCCGACGGCCGGCTCGAGCGCTGCCAGCCGCATCACAGCTGGAATGCCGACTATGTCGTCTCTAACGTGCTGCTCTATCACCTGGAACGCCATTCCGACCACCACGCGCACCCGACGCGGCGGTACCAGAGCCTGCGCAGCTTTCCGGGTCTGCCGACGTTGCCCAACGGCTATTTCGGCATGTTCCTGGTCGCCCTGATCCCGCCCCTTTGGTATCGGCTCATGGACCGGCGGCTGCTCGCCTTGCCCCACATCCGCGGCGATTTCTCACGCATCAATGTCGAACCCGGCTTGCGCGCCCGCCTCCAGGCCCGCTACGCCGGGACCCTGCCGGCTGACGCGACGGCATAGGTAGGTCTATGGCCAGGTATGCGTGTCCCGATTGCGGCTACGTCTACGACGAGGCGCAAGGGGATGCGCACGAGGGTTACCCGCCGGGCACCGCGTTCGCGCAACTGCCGGACGATTTCGTTTGTCCGGACTGCACCGTGCGCGCCAAGGAAGACTTCCTAAAGCTGGAGACCTGAGCGTTTCGAGAAGCGTCTGCGCTGCTTAGAGCGCTGACCGCGGCAATGCGGCTCCTGCGCGGGAGCCATCGGCGAAGCAGAAGAGCTGATCGGGGTGCTCGGAAGCAGTCACTGGCGCAGGCCTGCCTCGGTTCCCTCAGGCGCCGAACTAAACGGATCAGCACCGCTGAAATACGTCAGCGCGGCAGGGAATACGCGATCACGTAGTCGCCCCGGGTGCTGTCCCCTTTGTAACCACCGGCCGAGATCACCAGGTACTGTCGCCCGCCGATGGCATAGGTCATCGGCGTGGCCTGGCCACCCGCGGGGAGCTTCACCTCCCACAGGAGTTCGCCGGTGCCAGTGTCGAAGGCGCGCAGACGGTCATCGAGACTGGCGGCTATGAATATGAGGCCGCCCGCCGTGACGATCGGGCCGCCGATTCCGGGAATCCCGAGATTGACGTGAATGTACGGCGTGTCACCCAGCGGGATCTGCCACTTGATCGTGCCGTGCCGCATATCTACCGCGGTGAGCACGCCCCAGGGTGGTTTGACACAGGGGATGCCGAGAGGCGATTTGAAGGCCGTGCGCCTGACCGCGTAGGGCGTGCCGTCCTGGCGGGCAAAATCAAAACCTTTGTATTTGCCCGACATGGACTGGCTATGTGCTTCCGCGCGCGGCACCAGGGCGACGATGAACGGCAGGTTCATCGTGTTGACGACGGCTATCTGCCGCTGGGGATCGAAGGCAATACCCCCCCAGTTTGCTCCGCCCGCGTTTCCCGGCTGCATGATCGAGTCACGCAGAGCGGGGGGCTGGAACATCCCTTCCGAGCGATAACTCTCGATCCGTTTCCTGCAGTCCCGCTTATCAAGCCAGGTGAGTCCCCAGGCATCATCCGGCGTGACCCGCGCCTGGCGCGTGAGGGCCGGTGGCGCCACGGGGTACGGCTGCGTGGGGGAAGGGCGCTCCCCCGGGACCGCATCCTGCGGCACGGGCTTCTCGACGATGGGGAAAACGGGAGTGCCGTCGTCGCGGTCGAACGTGTAGAGAAAACCGGTTTTCGTCGCCTGAATGACCGCCGCGACCTGTTTGCCGTCGTGCACGAGTTCCACCAGCGAAGGCTGGGCAGGAACGTCGTAGTCCCACAGATCGTGATGCACCAGCTGCTGGCCCCATTTCAGCCGGCCGGTGTCGCCGTCCAATGCGACGACTGAATTCGCCCAACGGTTGTCGCCAGGGCGCTCGCCGCCATAGAAATCGGGGCTGGCGGAACCAGTCGGGACGAACACCAGATGACGTGTCGCATCCACCGACAGCGGCGCCCAGGCATTGGCCGCGCTGGCGGACGGGACCCTCTGCGGATCCCACTCCCGGAAAACGGGGTTGGACGCATCGCGCGGGATGGGATCCCAGCTCCATACAAGCCGGCCGCTGCGCGCATCGAAGGCCCGCACCGTTCCCAGTTCTTCAAGGACGGCACGGTTGTCGCCGATTGAAGATCCGACGATTACCTTGTCGTCCAGAATCGCGGGCGGCGAGGTCACGAGATAGTCACGCCACTCGTTACCCTCCTTGAACTGGGAGCGCACGTCTTCGAGCAGATTCACGGCGCCCCGATCGCCGAAGTCCGCACAGGGTTTGCCGTTCGCGGCATCCAGCGCCAGCAGCCGGCCATCCAGCGTGGGTGCATAGATCCGCGCGCGACACGGAGCTGCTGGCGGTGCGGACTCATCTACCCAGATCGACACGCCGCGCGAGACGCCGTCCGAGTAGTGCAGGTCCTTCCGGCTTCCCGCGTTGTAACGCCAGCGCAGCTTGCCCGTTGCCGCATTCACGGCAACGACGTCCGTACTGCTGGTCGTTAGATAGAGCGTGTTGTCGTAGAGAATTGGCGTGGATTCGAACGCCGAGTGGTCCCAGTCTTTCACGCCCTGGCCAGTTTCGCCGGTTCTGAAAATCCAGGCGACCTGCAGGTCCTTGACGTTGGCTGGCGTGATCTGGCTGAGGCGCGTGTAGCGGCTCCCGCCCGCATCGCCGCCATAGCGGGACCAGCCGGCGTCGGGCGCAGGGTCCGCCTCGACGCACAGGACGGCGGCGGACGCACTCAGCGCAATCAATACTTGTCGCACAGTTCTCCCCGCATTTGATCCGTGCGGCGCGGTGCACAGCCAGCGTAGCGCAGATTCGGCATAGAGGCGCACCGGAACTCTTGGCATACGGCTCTGTCGACCTGCCGGCATTTGCCTTCAATGCGTCCGCGAGGCTTGGGTCAAACAAACAGAATATCTTTACAAGAACGGTCAGCGTACGATCTGCGGAGCCCGGACATCCATCCATCTCCTGGGACCGACGATGGTCTGCGGCCGGCCACGCGTCGCCTCGCATCCTAATCAATTCAACACAATCAGGGGGCACCACCATGTTGAGACGTGTATCAACCCTCATCGTCGGAATGTCGGCGTTCACGATGTCAGCGGCATTGGCCGTCAACATTCCCTGCAATCCACTGACGGTAGCGGGGTCTTATATTCGCGAGGTTACCGGCGGTTCCATCATTGATCAGCTCGAGTTGCATATTGATGGAACCGCTGCCTGGTATCAGAGCTCGGCGCCTCAACTTCTGGTGACCGGAGGTACGTTCATCCGTCAGATTGGTAGCTGGAAATGCGTCAGCGCCACTCGCCTGGTCGTGACGACCGTCGGAGAGAATTACACACCCACACAAGTGCCGGATCCCTTCAGCAGCAACTTGGTTCCGGACGAATTTTATGACTCGTTTTCGAGAATTACGCACCAATTAGACTTGGTAAACGTCAACACGCTGAACCGGTCTCGTCGAGTGACCAAGACCTTCGGTCTTACCCAGGACCCCTTGGATCCCAATGCGGTACCTATTTTCAATCAGGACACCACTGTCCCGGCGTTGTTCCGGAGAGTTGTCCCCCTGACATCAGACCTGCCCTGAGTCACGAAGCTGCGAATGGGGATCCGGACGCCCGAGTCGGCTCGGCATTCGCTGCCTGATGGGCACGAAGCTCCGGTCAGCACCGGGGCTTCGTGCTCTTGGCACGCCCTGTTGGCGCGGGAGTGATCGACGGCAAGGTGAGACTTCTGTCCGCGGATGCACGGGTCGCGATGCGTGTCGATCCGGGATTTAAGAGAGCTACACCAGCCTTCCCGAAAGCGGCCTGTCGTGACCGACCGCTGCGACTCAACTCCCACCTAACAAGTCAGATTACCGGCACTTCGCGGACGAACGACAGAGTTCGGCCCATAACGGGCAGTGGCGACCCTGCGTTGTCAGCCCGAAAGCGGACATTCGACCGCGCTATGATTCAGCGCTATGGCAGTTTTACGTTCGATGGGCGCCGTCTGGCGAGTGCCGGAGGCACTTGTCCTCGCACGGTTGGCGCCTGGCACGTTCACTGCCGAATGCACGATTATGCTCAGTCACTTCTCGAGCTACGCGATCGGTGACCCACAGGACTTCGATCACGATGGAGTCTTTGATTCCGTCAAAGGAACAACGGATGGCTGTCCTGGCACGGCGGCGAACGCCCAGGTAAACCTGCATGGATGTTCCACCGCCCAGTTGCGCGGGCTGCTCGAGGCGCTACGCCTGCAGGTCGTGGGCGTCGGGGCTGGCACCAGCGTTCAAGACAAGGTCAAACCGGCGCAAACCTACTACGCCGCAGGCAACCTCGGCGCGACCTGCATCAAGCTGACCGACTTCGTCAATGAAGTGAAGGCGCAACTGGGCAAGAAGCAGATCTCCGCAGCACTCGCGAACCAGCTCGTGGCAAGCGCTCAGGCAATTATGACGCTCATGGGTTGTAGCTAGCGCATCCTGATCGGCTGCTGTTCAGGCATTTACACAAACCCCGGCACCGAGCCGGGGTTTGTGTTTCCGGCCACCGCAACAGGAAACCCGCTGGCGCTGCGTCCGAACACTCCACTGGCTTGCCCTGAAGCGGATACTCACGACCGTCAACTTGGGGTCACAACCCGCCTAACCACTGACGCCTCCGCCGTTCGTCGCGTCTCGCTACTGGTTGTTTTACATAACGGCCGATCGACCGCGGGAATGCCTGCAATGGTGCAGCGCAGCACACGCCGTACCCTGCAGCCGCTGAATAATTTTTCCTGTACTGATTCGCGAATGAGCGTATACGTACGATTCGCCCGCGGATTTTGGGCGCCTGCGCCGCCAGCACCGAGTTCGATCTGCCGTGCGTGTGCTTGAGCGTCACGACGAACAACGACCGACGTGGGGAACAACATGAAACTCGTAACATCCGGGCGCCGCAGGGTGCCATCTCGCGCCCTTGCTACCGCGGTACTTCTCGGCACAACAGTCTGTGCACTGACGCTGCCGGCCGCGGCGACAGGTTCGGGCAGGGTACTGCAGGTGGGTACCTATCGCGGCCACGCGGGGACATACGCGACGATCCAGGCGGCGGTCGATGACGCAGCCCCGGGTGACTGGATCCTGATCGCCCCGGGTGACTACAAGGAGCAAAGCACCGTGGCAGAGGCTGGCGTGTTCGTCGCGAAGCCCGGGATCCATCTGCGTGGCATGGACCGCAACCGCGTGGTGATCGACGGGACACTGCCCGGCTTCGACACCTGCAGTGCCGATCCTGCCGCGCAGAGACTCGGCAGCGGCCGCAACGGGATCCTGGTCTCGGCGGTCGACGGCGTCAGCATCGAAAACCTGAGCGTCTGTAATTTCCTGAACGGCACCAAAGGCGGCGGCAACCAGGTCTGGTGGAACGGCGGCGATGGGAGCGGCGTGATTGGCATGGGCAGCTATCACGGTGCGTACCTGACCGCCAGTGCGACCTACTACTCCGATGCGAACAATGCCTCGTACGGAATCTTCGCGAGCAACGCGCGCGGGCCGGGGCTCATCGAATGGTCCTACGCGAGCAACATGTCCGACTCGGACTTCTACGTCGGTGCGTGCCCCGACTGCAACGCGACCCTGCGCGGCGTGCATGCGCAGAACAGCCCGCAGGGCTTCTCGGGCACTAACGCCGGCGGTCATCTGGTGCTCGAGCTTTCCGAGTGGGATCACAACCGGGTCGGAATCGCATCGACCACGCTGGCGAACGATGACCGGCCGTCGCCGCAGGACGGTGCGTGTCCTGGCGAGCCGGGCAGGTCCTGCACGCTGATTCAGTTCAACTACGTGCACGATAACAACGTGGCCGATACGCCGGGTGAAGGCATCGCCGCCACCGTCCCCGTCGGCACCGGTATCATCATCTCGGGCGGGCGTAACGACACGGTACGGCGGAATCTGATCGCCGGAAACGGCGCCTGGGGCGTGCTCCTCAACGACTATCCCGACGGCAGCCTGGGCGCCTGCGACGGCGGCAACGCTTTCTTCAACCCGCCCCCACCGTTCGATCAGATTCTCGGCCCGGTGATTCCCTGTTACTTCCACGCGTTCGGCAACACGGTCACGGGCAACTTTTTCCTCCGCAACGGGGCGTTTGGCAATGACACCAACGGTGACCTGGCGAACGCCGCGCTCGATTACCCGGTGCGTAACTGCTTCCGGGGCAACTTCAATCTTAAGAGCGGCGCGGTGAGCAGCTCGCCGGCGGACATCCAGGACCCGTCGGTGCTGGGCTCCTGCAGTGGCCCCTGGGCCGGCGACCCGACGCAGCAGGTCTCGATTTTTCTCGAGCTGCTCTGCGACGCCTTCGGCCCCGCGTCGGGCGCATGCGCGTCACCGAATCGGTATCCAACCCAGACCGTGGTCAAGCTCCTGCCGATCCCGGGCGAGCGGGGCATGCCGGACCCCTGCCAGGGAGTGCCGCCGAATAGCTGGTGTTCTGCCAGACGGGACTGACCTCGCGAGCCGTGTCTTACGCTCGATCCCCACACAGTGCCTCGGCCGCGCGCCGGGGTCTGCGTGCCGGGCGTTTCCGCATCGCCGCTAGAGTCGCGCTAACTGCGACGCGCGAGAAAGAACAGGCGACGAAACGGGAAGATGACGCCGGACGTGCTGGCCGGGTAGAGTCGCGTGAGGCCGGAGGCATACTCCGACAGGAACTCTGAGGCCAAGGCCTCGTGCCCGGAGAGCGCCGACAGGATGGGGCGCAGGCTCGTGCCTTTGAGCCATTCCACGATGGCGAGGGCATCGGGAAGCTGGTGATAGTAGATAGTTTCCCAGACATCGGTCTCGTGACCGAGCGCGCGCAGCTGCCCGACATACCACTCCGGCGCCTCGATCGCGGGCCTGCGCTTTCGGGCCGCGAGCGCGCCCGCCCACCGCGGCTGGGCGGTGAGTTCGGCGAGCAGCCGGTAGGCTGGCTCGCCGGCCGTGTTCGGCATCTGGACGGCGAGGATGCCGCCCGGCGCGAGCCAGGATGCGAGCTGCGCGAGCAATCCAGCGTGATCGGGAACCCAGTGCAGCGCAGCGTTGGAGACGATGCAGTCGAGCGCTTGCGGTGAACGCCACTGCCGAAGATCCGCCTCGACGAAGACCAGGCGGTGATTCGGTTCGCCGCCGCGTGCCCGCTCCAGCATCTGGCCTGAGTTATCGACGCCCCAGATTTGCGCCGCCGGCCATTTGGCGAGCAGCTGCCGCGTCAGCTCCCCGGTTCCGCAACCGAGGTCCGCTGCGAAGCGGACAGGCCGGTCGGGAATCCGCGTCACCAGATCGAAAAAAGGCTGGGCGCGTTCGCGCTTGAACCGCTCGTACTGCCCGGGATCCCACGCCGCAGAGTGTGCAGCCGGACGCGCGCCTTCCTGTTGCTGTGAAATGATCGTCAAGGGCGAAGGGTTTGGACCGCCTGGTACAGGCACAAGGCGCCGCTGACGACGAGCACCAGAAAGGTCAGCGCGGTTCCCCAGAACCGGCCGAACTTGAACGACTGCGTGAAGGACAGGGCATAGCCATGCAGCAGGCGTGCAATCAGCAGCGTGAGACCCAAGGCGTGCAACAGATAACCGGGAAAGTGCGTCAGCTCGAGCAGCCCGATCATCAGCAGGATGAACGGGACGTACTCGGCGAAGTTACCATGCGCCCGCATGCGGCGCAGGAGAGCCGGATTGCCGCCGTCCCCGAGGCTCGGGCCGCCCGGTCCGCGTAACTGTGTCACGCGGTAACTCAGGACGAAGTACCAGAGCGCCAACACTCCTGCGTAAAGGGGAGTCACGGACATGGCTTGTTCTCCCGCCGGTTATTCTGGCGCCATGATCTTATAGAAGGCGTACTCATGCAAAACGCCGTCCTGTTCCTTCACGCCGACATGGGAAAGCTGGCCCCCGATTTTCTCCATGGCCCTGCGCGACCGCAGGTTCCCTGGCCCCACGTGGAACCAGACCGTCCTCGCCCAGCGAAAGGCGTGCTCGAGCATCAGTCGCTTCATCTCGAGGTTGGCTGATCCGCCCCAGTGTCTGCGGGCAAGGAATGTATAGCCGATCGCGACCTCGCGGGCTGGACTGTTCCAGTCGTAATAGCGCGACGAGCCGATTGCCTTCCCGGAGGCATTGTCCGTCACGAGCAGGGCTCCTTTTGAGGCGAGCGCCGTCGCGAAGAACCCCTCGAAGACCTTCCGCTGATAGCGAGTAGGCTCGGGATGCTGCTCCCAGATGAGCGGATCCGAAGCGACGGCGAACAAGGCTGCAAAATCTCCCGCAGCGAGAGACCGCAACGACAGCGTGTGTCCGACCAGCGTCGGCTGCAGGTCGAAGCGATCGTCGTGATACACGCGTCTTCAGCTTTCTTCGCTGCCGATGAGTCGGTAGACAACGGCGCCCAGCAGCGCGCCCGCGATGGGAGCGAGCCAGAACAGCCAGAGTTGACCCACGGCCCAGCCGCCGACGTAGACGGCGACACCGGTGCTGCGTGCGGGATTCACCGAAGTATTGGTCACGGGGATGCTGATGAGGTGGATCAGCGTGAGCGCCAGCCCGATGGCGATAGGTGCGAAACCCGCGGGCGCCCGCTTGTCGGTCGCGCCAAGGATCACGAGCAGAAAGAACATCGTCATCACCACTTCGCTGACCAGTGCGGCGAGCAACGAATAGCCGCCCGGTGAATGCGCTCCGTAGCCATTCGAGGCGAAGCCGTTGGCGACATCGAACCCCGGGGCTCCGGTCGCGATGACAAACAGCGCGCCGCCCGCTGCAATGCCGCCGAGCACCTGTGCCAGCACGTACGGTACGAGCTTGTTTGTGGGAAAGCGGCCTCCTGCCCACAGGCCTATCGAGACGGCCGGGTTCAGATGACAACCGGAGATGTGGCCGATGGCGAACGCCATCGTGAGAACCGTCAGGCCGAACGCGAGCGAGACGCCGAGCAGGCCGATGCCGACGTGCGGAAACGCGGCGGCGAGCACCGCGCTGCCGCAGCCGCCGAGAACCAGCCAGAACGTACCGATGAATTCCGCTCCATATTGTTTCATGTGACTCTCCATGTGGTTTTGGACGACCTGTGAACCTCACGATTGCGCGAGGTTGCCCGGCTGCCGCGACTCCGCGTAGCTCTTGAGGTCCCCGATGGACTCGACCCAAGGCAACTTGCTCGAGCAGTAGATGTTGGCTTTCGCGTGGATCGCCTGGTGATCCTGCAGCGCGCCCAGGTAGACCATGCATTTCTCCGGGTACAGGGTATTGGTATTGAAGAGTGGCGTGCCGCAGATTCCACACCAGTGCTTCTGCACACGCGGTGTCGCGGGAAACGTGACCAGCATCTCCCGACCCTTGGCGAAATGCAGTTCGGCGCTCGAGACTGGAACGTAGGTCGAAAATGCCCCACCGTTCATGCCGCGGCACAGGTTGCAATGACAGTTGACCGCAGCCACGGTGGGCGCGGAGATCCGCAACTCAATTCCGCCGCACTTGCACTTTGCAGTGATCATCGACGTCTCTCCCGGCGAAGGCGTTGCCTCGCGGCTCAGGGTTTCACGCGCTGGTACTTCGTTTCCACGCCCTTCGCTTCCTGCCCATCCGGTGTGATGTTATAGGCCGTGATCGTCAGATAATCGCGATCGCTCAGTTCGAAGACGGTCTTCCAGCCCCAGGGTGGATCGGTCGGGCCAACGTCATATTTTCCTTTCACGGCGAAGCCCGTAGCGGTCGCGTCGCCTTCCGAGAACAGGATCGCGTAGTTCATGTGGAAGTCATCGAACCACGAGATCTCAAACTTTTTCGTCACCGAATTGAACGCGAGGGTCTCCTCGCCGTGCCGCGGCTTCCCCTGGATCGTGGACCGATACTCGTGGCGGAACAATCGCCCAGCCAATATCGGGCGAATCTCTCCGGCGACTTTGGACTCGTCTGCCAGCGTGCCGGGTTCGAACCAGGTGCGACACGTACCTGTCCACGAGCCGACGAGTACCTCCAGGAACTCTTTGCCCATTGTTCATTTTCCTTGCGCGGGTTGCGTCAGATTCCTGCCTGGTTCCTGCGCGGATGCCACGGCAGCCAGTGCCAGCATGCCGCCCGCTACGAACATTCATTCAATCGTTTTCAGGATTTGCCCTTCGTAACGACCGCAAGCGTGACGAGCGCTTTGGCCACCAGGACCGCCGCCGCTCCCTCGCCCGCGAACACTTCGGATTCCGCGACGATCAGCGTACGCCCGGGCTTGAGAACGCGGGCGTGACAGGTGAGTTGATCTCCGAATGCGGCGCGGAGCAGGTTGATGCTGAATTCTACCGTGAGCGGGTACGAGCCGGGGTCGAGCACCGAACCGGCCGCTGCCCCGGCCGTGTGATCGGCGACGGTGGCGATGACCCCCGCGTGAACGATACCGTTTTGCTGCAGATGGCTGGGCTTGAGACGCAGCGTCGTGCGGCACTGCCCTGCGGACACCGACTCGAGTTCGACCCCGAGGCTCGCGATGAACGGCGCGGCCCGGAACATCTCGCGCAGCGCCTCAAGTGATGGCTCGGTCATGTCTGGTTCCCGGAAGGAGCTTGCACCGCGGTGATGATCACTTTCCCATGGGTTTCATCCTCGATGAAATGCCGGAGCGCGTCGCGGGCCGCACTCAGCGGGTAGGTACGGTCGATCACCGGCGTAATCTTGCCGGCTGCCAGAAGCTCGCTGAGGATCGTCATCGCCTCGCTTCGGGTGGGTCGCGGGACACGCGGGCCTCGCAGCTGCTTCACGAAACGTGAGAGGAAAATCAACCCGAGAAAGTGCGGGATGAGCCCAAGAACTCGCTTTCCCGATGCTCGGAACTTCTCGTGCCCGATGAGCACATAGCGCCCCTCAGGCTGGAGCGCGCGCCGCCGCGGGTGAAATCCTCCTGCGTGTAATCCATGACTTCATCTGCCCCGAGCGCGCGCAGCATGCTCAGTTTGCTCGTGCCGTCCACGGCTGTCACGTGCGCGCCATAGGCCTTGGCGATCTGCAAGGCGAGGGCGCCCGCGCCGCCCCCGGCGCCATTCACCAGCACTTTCCGTCCCGAGAGCTCGGCCCCTTCCCGCAGGTTCTGCAGCACGATGAACCCGGAGGTGGGGACGGAAGCGGCTTGTTCGAATGTGACGTTCTCGGGCTTGAGCGCGAGCAAATCCTGCGGAACCGACACGTATTCGGCAAAGGCGCCGCCGTGGGTCCAGACATTCGTAACGGCGGTTTCGCCGAATACCGCGTCACGCGGCCAGAAGCGGGTCACGCCGGCGCCCACCGACTCGACGATTCCCGCCATGTCGGTGCCTGGAATGGGGTTGCGAGGCCTGGAAAGTCCCGCTCCCATCAGGCGCAGGATCAAGGGCCGCCCGGCCACGACATGCCAGACGTCCGGATGGACCGACGCCGCATGGACCCGCACCAGAACCTGATCGTCGCCGACCGCAGGCTTCTCGACCTCGCGCCGCTCGAGATCATCGGGAGAACCATACCTTGTCTGGACGATCGCCTTCATCGCCTCTTCAGGTCCTCAGGCGTGCGGGAGTCGTCACCGTCTGGCGCCTGCGCTCGCGGCTTTGCGCAGCGCCGCCCGCGCGAGCAGGCGAGTGGAATCGAGTGTCGGGAGCGGTGAGTTCTCGTCATTCAGGATCAGCGGCAGCTCGGTACACCCGAGCACCACGGCCTCGCAGCCCTGCTCACGGAAGCATTGAATCACCGTCTGCAGATAGGCGACGCTGGTGGGCTTGAAGATCCCGCGCACGAGCTCTTCCATGATGATGCGACCGGTTTCCTCCCGCTCGGGCGCACCGGGTCTCACACACTCGATGCCGCGCGCCTGCAGCTTCTCGGGGTAGACCTCGCTCCCGACGAGCCAGTGCGTGCCCGTCAGGCCGACGCGCCGGTAGCCACGCGCGGCGGCTTCCGTCGCGACGACTTCCGCGATGTGCAGCCAGGGGAGCGGCGACCGGGGCTCGACGTACGCGAACGCCTGGTGGATGGTGTTGTCCGGACAGATGAGAAAATCCGCGCCGATGCCGGCCAGCTTCCTCGCGGAAGCCAGCATCAGCCCGCCCACTCCCGCCCAGTCGCCCCGATCGAGGCAGCTCACGTACTCCGCGAACGACGGAGTGTGCATCGATACCTCGGGGTGGGCATGCGGCCCGAGCAGCGCCGCCCCGTCCGCGCAGATCGTTCGATAGCAGAGCGCCGCGCCCTCCGCGGAACAGCCCACGATCCCGATATGTTGTGTCATGGGCGGTGTGACAGGTGGCGCCGGCATCTAGCGTTCGCGCGAGCGCGTCGTCAGTTCACCCGCGAGACAGGGCCGCGGTCGCCACGAGGATCGCGCTCGAAGCGCGCCGCTTCGACAAAGCTGCCGAGCAGTCGAACGTTCGGTGCGGGCACGCAGCGCCCGGCTGCATCGATTGCCTGCGCGATAGTGAGCGATGGCGCACCGATCGGTCCCGGTTCGCGCGCCCGCACAAAGAAGCTGTCAGCGGTGGCGACGACAAGCCACGCGACCATACCGACGATAACGGTCACCACCGTGCGAATCATGAGTCGTTACCTCGGCGTTCCATCCACGTCGGGCTCGAAATGGACGGTCGCTCATCTGGGGCTCCCTCGGAGGCCGATTGGTACGACACCTCCGACACGTGAAGGACACGCAAGACATCAAATAAAGAATCGACGCGGCTGGCGCTGGATGCAACGGCTAAATCGACTCGGGATCCTCCATGACTGTAATCCCTGTGATCGCGGAAATCTCGTTCAGCCGCTCCCGCAGTTCGGCTCGCCATCGATCATTGATGCCCTGCGCCGCGAGTAGCGCCTGGAAGCCCCGGTGCTGCTCCATGCGGGCAACCAGGGATCCTGGCAACCGTGCCCGTGCCAAGACACGCATGGGACCGAAGTCGATAAAGCTGACCGACTGCGCGCTCGTCGCTTTCGCGTACTGCTCGATCGCCGCATCCATCTCGCCCAGCATGCAGTTCGTGAGCACGAGATACGAGGGATGAATATTCGAGAGCGCGCGCAGCCGCGCGTGATACTCCGCGATCCGGTCGGTCTGCTCCCGCCAGAAGTAGTAAAGCGCCTTCGAGATATACAGGAACTGACCGTCATCCAGCGCATCGATATCGCGTTCCGCGTACTGGAACTGGCCCGTGCGCGAGTAAAGCGCCGATCTGGAGTAACGGAACATCGGGCGCCTCGGGTCCTTCTGTATTTCTGCCGACCACAAGCGGATGGCCTCGTCGAACTCACTCATGGCTGCGTAATACTCCGGCAATTCCTCATCGGCATCCGAGTCCTCGAAATTGTGCGAGGGCGAGTCGAACATGTGTTTCGCGAAATCCCGCGTCGCCACGAAGAAACCCGATGCTGACAGCACCCAGGTGAGTTGCTCGTAGCCAAAACTTCCCCATTCCGGATCATGGCTTCGGATCTTGTCGATCGCCTCGAGCGCTAGCGCCCGGAGGCCGGGTACGGAGTCCCGGTACAGCCGGCGATGAATATGGATCCACGGAACCGGCGGCCGAAAACCGTACTTCTGCGCGTTGGCGCCGGCAACCCGTTCCTTCTCGAGCGTCTCGGGACCTCCACCGAAGTACCTGCACTTCATGTGGCAGGCCAGATAGAGTCGGTAATGAGCGCGGCCGAACGTCGGATCGACCGAAACCGCCCGTTCGAAACACCGGATCGCATCGTCGAAATTCTGCCGGGTCGATTCCGAAAGCGCGTACCTGCCTAGCAGAAACGCGTTCAGCGCCTCGAGGCTCTTGGTGCCGGCATGTTCCAGCACGGGCGGCTCGGACCCGCTGATCCCCAACGCCGGGCATATGGCAAGCACGACCTGCGCGGCGACTGCGTCCTGCACCTCGAATACGTTGGCCATCGACTGGTCGTATCGGTCGGTCCATAACGTCTCTCCGCTTGCGACGTTCTCCAGCCTGAACGCGAGTCGCAGTCTGTTTTCCGATGCCTGCAGGCGCCCCGTCAGGACCGTCTGAGCAGCGAACCGCAGGCCGACGACGCGCGGATCCAGTTTCTCTCCCTTGAGCGTCGCGGCGGAGATGACTCGCAGCCCTTCGATTCGCGACAGCCGATGCAACACTTCCTCGGCGATCCCGTCGCACAGATACTCGATCTGCGGGTCGCCGCTGCGGTTGAAGAGCGGCAGGACGGCGACCGAGGCGCCGCCTCTTGCGCCGCTCGGGGGCACGGGCATCGCGACCACCGGAGCCGCGAGCCGGTAGCCGGCCTTCGGGATCGTCTCGATGTATTCGAAATCCTTGCCATCCTGCGACAGCGCCTGGCGTAGGTCGGCAATGCAGTTGTAGATCGTGCCGCTCGAGACGACCTTGCCGCGCCAGAGGTCATCATGCAGGGAGTCGAGGGTCGCGACCTTCCCTTGCAGCTCGGCGAGGTGGACCAGCACCTCCATCAACTGCTTGCGCAGATAAACCGACTGGCTGGTCGTGCTGATCCGATTGAGATCAGGCTCGACCAGCCAGTCCCCTACCGCAAACGGAGTCCGATTTTGCACCGACAAGACCTGGCGTTGCCTTCACATGCGTCCAGGAAGCCATTGATATTGCCCCAAAAAATGATACGCCGGTCGGCGCCTCATGCATAGGAAAGCAGGGCCCGGGAGCGGCCGGTGAGAAAAATCCGATGAAAGTCTGAAGAAACCTTGCGAGTCCTCGGCGCGAGCGCGCGCTAGCTTCGTTCTCGGCACCACGAATCGCGCTAACAGAGGAGAGACCCAATGCCCGAATTTGTCATCGAGCGAGAGATTCCCGGCGCGGGCAAGTTCTCACGCGAGGACCTCAAGGCCATTTCGCAAAAATCCTGCTCGGTCCTCGGTCAGCTCGGGACCGGCATCCAATGGATTCACAGCCATGTCACGGACGACAAGATTTATTGCATCTACCGCGCTGCCAGCGCGGACCTGATCCGCCGGCACGCGGCCCAAGGCGGCTTCCCGAGCAATTCCATCGCGCAGATCAGGGCCACCATCGACCCGACGACCGCTGAATAGATCGCCCGTTACATCACATCGCGTAATACATCCACAGGAGAACCAGCGATGAACAAATTGCTTCCGAGTCTATTTCTTGCCGCGCTTCCGGTACTCGCATCGTCTGTCGCGATCGCCGACGACGGGAGAGACAGAGACGATTCCCGAAGCGACCACTCGCCTTTGGTCGAAAAGGTCCGCAACGCGACCGCGAAATATCTAGATATCAATCGGGCGCTTGCCGATAAATACGTTGCCGCCACGCCGTGCGTTAGTGGCCCCAATTACGGGGCCATGGGCGTGCACTTCGTCCGGCTGGACTTGTTGCAGGACGACGGGGCGGTGAACGCGGAGACACCGGAGGCGCTCATCTACGAGCCGACGGCAGACGGACGAATGCGTCTGGTCGGAGTCGAGTTCATTTCCCTTGCGTCCAACTGGACGAATGGCAAGGTACCAGTGCTCGACGGTCACTTGCTCAACTACGTTGGCGCGCCGAACCGCTACGGTTTGCCGGCGTTCTATGAAATGCACGTCTGGGCCTGGCGCGACAATTCGGAAGGAAGCTTCTCCGACTGGAATCGCCGCGTGTCCTGCGAACAGCAGGCGGCTCACTAGATCCACTTGCATGGAGGGGATGATGGTGAACAAACTAGTTGCAGTACTATCGTTGCTGGTGTGCGGGTATGCGCTCGCGGCGGAATCGCCTGCAGCATCGGGTGCGTCGGCGGTCAAGCCGGCGGTTCACCGCTTTCTCGTCGAGCGGAGTTTCGCTCCCGGGGCGCTCGCGGGCCTCGACGCCGCGACCAAGAGAAAGGTGAACCGCAACAACGCGTCGGTCGGCGTCCGCTGGGTCGAATCGTACGCCACCGCGGACAAGACCAAGACCTATTGCATCTACACAGGCCCGAGCGAGGAAGCCGTGCGCAAGGCCGCGGCGCTCAATTCGCTGCCGGTCGATCGGATCACGGAGGTGCCGGTAACCTTGCGACCGAAGTAACAAAGACGTCCCGGGTCTGGCCGGGCGTCTTGGCATCTCGCCGGGAAGATTCTGGTCGTCGCACCTGTCCGCGCAGCGCAGCCGCTCGCGTGGCGCGCGCAGAACGCGGTGAAGTCGGACGGCGCCGAAGTCTTTTACTGGAAACACGCTCAGGCTTCGTGCAACCAGCTCCCGCCGGAACGTGCCGCAGGCATACTTCTGCGTGTGGGCGAGGATGTCCTCACGCGTCCACGTCATGCCACCGGTGTCGTGATAGAACTCGACATCTGTCGCGAAGTAGCTCGCGTGCTTCTTGAGCTGATCCGGTGGGCTGCGGCGACCGAACGCGCCGACCACGGCGGAATCCGGTGCCGAGATCATGATGAACAAAGGGTCGAACAGGTGATTGGCTTGGGGCTGTGCGATCGAGCTGACGCCTGAGCAGGCGCTCAGCGGCAACAGCGTAGTCAATGCAGTCGTGCAAACAGGATTGCGACGTACGCGCCCATCAGGAGTGCAGCCACGACCGCCAGGATTTCGTTGAAGCGCTCGCCCCGCACCAGCATCGCCGAGACGCACGAGATCGCGAAGAACGCATGAAACGCGAGGTTCTCCGGCGAGGCAAACCGACCGTAGAGGATCACGTCCTTTGCGACGCTCACGACCACGGCCGCGAGCAGGAAGCCGAAGAGCCAGCGTCTGTGTTTCTCGTAGTGGATTCGCAGATCCACCCCTGCCTCGTCGACTTTCTCCGGCAGGACGATCGCTGCCACCATGTAAAGCGCAATCGTCTGCAGCAGCACGATCGCAAACGCGGGAAAAGTCCAGGTGGTGTAATGGCGCAGCACGAACATCGCCCACCATGACTGGATGAATATCAGCAGCAGCACACCCGCCCAGAGCAGGGTCGGCCAGTGGAAACGCACCCGGTCCCTGTGCGTGATCAGACGACCGCTCGCCGTCAACAAATGACTGATGCCGAGGCCGATGATGATCGACAACAGGACTGAGAGGTAGGTGAACGCGTCCATGTTGAGGCAGAGGTCAGGGGCACAAAGGTCAAACCGGTTAGGTGATCGACATTCCTGCGGCGCGATGCCATAGCTTCAGCGCGATGCGAACGGTCGTCAAGACGCCTGGAGTCTGCTACACGTCGAAGCCGACATCGCTTACCCGTGGCCGGGCGATGACTTCATGCCTTTGAACGCACAGTAGCCGCAAACTGCCGCGGCCAGCCAGCTGAGAAAGGCAAGGACCCACTCGTGCCCCGCAAAGTACGGGCGATTCAGTGACAGGGGCACGATTCCACTGACGGCAATGCCGCCAAGAGTCGCGAACAGCAATGCCAGCACGGCGCTCGATCGGGGTCGCGCGACGAGGAATCCAAGGGAAGCACGGATAGACATGACTTCTTTCTATCTTGTGCCCGAGAAACGCGACGCGCAGCGATGCAACTAACCGGCGCGCCGCTTGCGCCGCGTCCCGCTTGGGCGGTTCGTTCGCCCATCCAATTCAGCGAGCAGCTTGCGGCCGCGAGCTTTCATGGCCGGTGTACCCCTGGCAGTGAGTGGTCGCAATCGCCGCAGAACGCTCGGCCGCAAGTGCGGCGCTTTCCGGGCAAGATCGGCAAGCGCCTGCATCGCGAACGTCCTCACGATGCTGCTGCGGTCGTTCAGGTACTCACGAAGTATGCGCAGCACCTGTCGCCGCTCGGTTGGACCCCACTCGACTCGAGGCAGCATTTGCGCGACATGCCATCGAACCTCCTGCTGATCGCTTTGCGCGACCTGATCGATGAGCTGGGACCTGAAGCCGCGCAGATATTCGGGATGGCACGCCGTGATTTTCTCAATGGCATCGGCCGAACGCATTCGGATCAACGGGTCGTCCGTCAACATCCCCGAAAAGACGACGTCGAACAATCGCGGATGGGCGAGCACTTCCGCCACGACTTCATTCGACCGGCCGATGGAACGTCGGTCGCCGCCGCCGAGCTTATCGAGAATCGGATGCATGAGCGGCGGCGGTCACGGGCTCGGACATGGGCGGCTCCGGTTGAGCGAGGGGTCAGGCAGCGCGGCCTTCAAGCCTGAACACTCGCGCGGCATTGCGTCCGAGGAACAGCGCCCGGGCCTCCGCATCCAGGCCGAGCGCGTCGAGGCCTGCCAGCGCCTTCTCCGGCAGGATCATCGGATAGTTACTCCCGAAGAGAATCTTCGCGCGGCCGTGGCTGCGCATGAATTCGACGAGGCTCGCGGGATAGCGACGCGCGGTGTAGGCGGAAGTGTCGATGAATACGTTCTCGTGCTTGGTCGCCACCGCAAGCGCCTCGTCGGTCCAGGGATACCCGATGTGGCCGGCAACGATCCGAAGCTCGGGAAAGTCGAGCGCCACCTGATCGAGATAGATCGGTCGGCCCACTTCACTCGGCATGAGCGGGCCGGTATGCCCGATCTGCGTGCAGAACGGGACGCCGAGATCCGCGCACGCCGTATACACAGGATAGAAACGCCGGTCGGTGGGCGGGACCTCCCAAAGCCAGGGGAGTACCCGGATCGCCTTGAAGCCGAGCTCACTGATGCAGCGGCGTACCTCCCGCACGGCGACCATCGGGCGGGAGAGGTCCACGGACCCGACCCCTAGAAGGCGGCCCGGAGCCTGGGCGACGAACGCTGCGACTTCGTCGTTCGAGATCAGCGCTCGCCGTGGCGCCACCCAGGCGCTGATGAACGCCCGCTCCACCCCTGCGCGATCCATCGCGGCGATCGTGGCCGAGACCGGCAGCTCCTCGGTCGGCGCGCGGGTCTTCGTCCAGTGCCGGAGTGGCTCAAACATGGGATCGGCCGCGAACCGCAGGGTGGGGTGCTGGCTCCACGCGTCGATGATCATGACGGTTGTCCGGTAGTCTCAGGTCAGGAAGGTGGCGGCGGCATGGGTTGCGACGCATAACGTCCGCTCGGGCGAACGTTCATGCGTCGGCCCTTCACCCCGGAATCTCGGGCTCGACCAGCTTCGCAAGTTGCGCGAGCGACTCCTGCCAGCCGAGATAGCACATCTCGACCGGGATGGCTTCCGGCACGCCTTCCTGCAATACGCTCAGCTCGGTTCCGCACGACACTCGCTTCAGGGTCACCGTTGCCTGCATCTCTCCCGGCAGGTTCGGATCGTCGAACCGGTCCGTATAGCAAATCTTCTCGAACGGCACGAGCTCGCGATATTCGCCGCCAAAGGCGTGACCGCGGCCCGCCGAGAAGTTCGTGAACGTCATCCGGTAGGTGCCGCCGACCTTGGCATCCATGTGGTGAACCCTGCAGGTGTAACCGTAGGGTGGCAGCCACTTGGCCATGGCGTCCGCGTCCAGAAACGCCCGATAGACGCGCTCGGGAGGGGCGCGCAGAACGCGGTGAAGTCGGATGGTGCCTGTGGGCATGATCAATTCCCCTCTCGATTTGCTATACGGCGGAACGCGGCATCAGCCGTCCTAGCCCCATCTTTGGCGCCCAAGAACATACCACGCAGCAGCTACCGCTCCGGCTAGCGTGATGCTGGCGATGCCTGTAAGACGGGAATCGGCCGCGCCTTTCCAGAGGCGTCGGTAGATGATCACGGCGGCGATGGGCGCAAGCAGATACACGCCCAGCGTACCGCCGAAGTAGAGCAGCAGCACCAACCACCTGATTGGGTAAAGGAACCAATGTCCATCCAGGGCTCCGACGCGGCGATCCAGGAAGTTGAAGGCACCGATCTGCATCAGCAGGGCGAAGTAGGACGGCAGGCACAGGGCAACGACGGTCGTGAACGGCCTCCGGACGCCGCGGCTTACGGAAGGGTTCGACGGCATGGTGTCTTGGTGCATTTTCGGTTGTCGGATGTTGCGCTGTGCGCTAAAGACGCGGCCTCTTCCTTGAGCGCAAGCCGTTGGCGCCGCGCTTGAGCGAGAAGTTAGGCATCACTCGCCGCCCCAGCGCCACCGCGGCGGCTCGCCGGTCCGCAGGCAGACGACCACTAGCACTAAGGACAGCACCACGACATAGACCGAGAAGGCGCCAGCGCGCGTCCGTGGATCGATGACCACCATGCCGCCGAAGAGCAGGACGAGATAGCCGACGACCACGACCCACCCCTGCCAGCGAATCGGCAGACCCCATCCCCACCCGTAGCGCTTGGCGGGAAACCAATATTCAGGATCTTCGGGCATCGGCTTCGGGATCAGTGATGCGGATTGAAGCCTACCCTGCCAGAGCGCAGTCGGCAATCCGGGGCGCGCATGCGCGGTGCCGGCTGGAGCCGATTGTTAGATCTCGGTGGCACGAACTCTCGACCGCGACAGAAGCCAGGCAAGGTACGCAGCCGCCACGACATCGTATGCAAGGCAGAACGGCGGCCACCAAGCGGGTACCCCGGGGTTTGCGATCAACCGGCCATGGATGAAATCAAACAATCCGTGTGCCGATAGCGCCGCGACGACTAACCATAGCGAAGTTCTGAACCCTGCAATGGATGCCGCTAGAAACGCAGCGACAACGATGGATTCGACCATTAGCGCATGAACCGAGCCGCCCATGACCGCGAACAACGCGTAGTACGATGCAATGACGATCATCACAGTAGGATAGAAAGCTCGATCTCGGTCCAAGCCAAGAAAAGTGGCTGAGAGCCCGACCGAAAGTGCCAAGACTGCTCCGACCAGGAACGCCACGGTGGTGCTCCAAACTCGCGCTACACGCGCGGATCAGACGGAACGCCATCAACCAATTGCTGCAACTCCGGGGCAACAGCCATACGCGTGAACATGCTGACGTCGGTTCCTCCGGTATTCCCGACCGGAACTACCCCGACTGCCGAGCCAAGAATTCCCAATACGATGCGCGCGACTTGCCCGAGGGCGGCCACGGCCCGCCTTCTTCGCAATTCGACATTGAGCATCAGGCAGTGGGAATAGGCATGGGGTACAACAAAGGCCTGGCCAATGATGTGGGCGCGCTCAAGGTGACGAAAACCGGCCTCCAGTTCGCCTTTCGCGATGAGTTCTTTCGCCAGCGCGATTTCATTGTCGAACGCGACACGCTGAACAGAATTCATGAACTTCTCTCCATCGCGATCTAACGCACGCGCTCAGCCGTGCCAAGCGAAGCGAGGGAACCCCGAGGCCGCAGGCCGGGAGGCGTTGCGTGGAGCGCGTTGCTGGGCGGCATGTACGGATATGGGCCCACTCTTATAGATCCATTTGCCTGAACCCTAGCGCCCGCAGGAACCCCATTGAGTCGACGTAGACGTCCTTGCGGGCAACAAGGTTGCCGGCGAACGGAATCACATCGACGCCGTTCCAGGAGACCTTTGTTCCTGTTGGCTGCACCGTAGTGGAACCCTTCGTGTATGGCATGGACAGCGTGCCAGTCGCTGTCCATTCCTGCGTCACCACACCGTCTCGCACGTAGGTCCGACGTGCATCGAAGCGGATATCGGGAAACGCGGCGAAGATTCCCTTCAGGATCTCGCGTATGTCGTCCTTACCGACACCCTTTCCGCCGCTCGTGTGGTTTTCGAAGACGGAATCCTCGGTGTGCATCGCGAGAATGGCCTCCACGTTGTGGTCATTCCACGCTGCTCCGTAAGCGGCAATCACCTTCTCAAGCGGATGCTCAGAGCTCATCGTGTCCCCCTGGGCCAGAAGCGGAGCTACTCATCAACTGAGTGACAATTTCAAGTGCCGCCCAACGTTCGTCACCACCGGCGCTGAGGCTGCGGAGCAGCCGAAGCAGCGCAAGCGAGCCGCGGGCGAGTGCAGCATCGACATATCCACATCATCGAGATGCTTGAGGTATGAACATCCTTTGCCAAGGGAGTACTTGCCTAACTGCGCCAGTGACTCGTCATGTTGTTCCCAGCCAGCTAGCATGTAAAGGGTGAGGGTATGTTTGCGCGGCGCTGGTCGTCCGCATTCACCCCACACCGAACACGCTGAGCTTGTTGCCGTCCAGGTCGCGGAAATAGCCGGCGTAGAAATCTTCGCCGCGCGCGCCAACCGGGCCTTCGTCCTTACCACCGACTTCAAGCGCCTTCTTGTGCACACGGTCCACCGTCGCGCGCGAGTCGACACCCAGCGCCACCATCACGCCGTTGCCGACCGTCGCCGGCTTCTGGTCAAATGGAATCACGATGCCGAGGCTCGGCTTGTCCATCGAGACGCCGTAGGTGTATCCGCGACCATAGTCCATCAAGCGCTTGGCACCGATTTCCGCGAGTAGGGCATCGTAGAAGGCCGCCGCACGCGGCAGGTCATTGGTGCCGAGGGTGACGTATCCAATCATTGTGAGTTCTCCTTGTCATTTGAAGAAATAGCGAAACGCATATTGGTCAAGCGGTAGCGTCACAGCACCCAGAAGGTGCGCCCGGATGTGGGTACGAAACCCGCCGCTGATTGCGAACGTTGGGCGACGGCAAGCTGGCGCTCATTGTGTTTTCCGGGGCGGCCACGCATCGTATTGTGGAAGCGCGTCAGTGATGTCGTGCCAGGCAGCTTTCGACCCGACAAACATGTGAAAGCTGGGGCGAACTCCAGGATCCTTATCGAGTGCACCCAGAGCGAGAGCGCTGAGCTCCCCCCGGCTTGGGAGATCGAGACTGGATCCGCAGACGTGGCAGAAGGCCCAACCTATGCCCGGATAAGATTCATAGACCGTCAGAAGGTCTTGACCTTTGAGCCAACGGAATTCCTCGGCACTTACGTTTGTGTACGAGGCAAATGCCGCTCCATGAAATCGCCTACACATCGAACAATGGCAGTTACCCACATCGGTAAGAGGGCCATCCACCTCGTAACGCATTGCACCGCAAAGACAACCGCCCTGTATTGTCACGCTGCCGAATCCTCTGCCGGCTAACACCCCGGTTCAGCCGCAAAAAACGCCGCAGGCGTTTTGTGTTGGTTGCAACCGTTTGTTAGGCCCGCCGCCTCTCGGATCATTGGCCTGCCGGAGGTTGCCAGAAATCAACCTTGTTGCCCTCCGGGTCCAAGACCCACCCGAATTGTCCGTACTCGCAATCGTCGGTCTTGTCGAGCACGTTACATCTCTCTGCGCGCAAGGCTTTCAGGAGGCTTTGCAGGTCCACGACTCGATAGTTGACCATAAAGGACGACGCACTCGGTGCAAACTGGTTGCCGTCAGCGCTACCCACGGACCAAACGGTCGTGCCCGCCGTGGGTTTACCGCTCTCGTCAGTCCAACGAAATGCGGTGCCTCCCCATTCCTGGACGTCAATGCCGAGATGCTTCTTGTACCAAGCCCCTAGTGCGGTAGGATCCTTTGCCTTGAAAAACATCCCGCCGACTCCTGTAACTCTTCTCATCTGCCCTCCCGGAAGGTGATCAAAAAGCGATGCCTGGCGCAGCGGGCCTAACGTTCAGGTTCAGCCGCGGCAAACGCCGAAGGCGTTTGACCTCGGCTGGAACCGCTGGTTGGGCGTCGCCACAGCTATGCTCTGCTAACTTGCCAAGCGTTCGCCCTGTCTTCCCACTTCGGCACGTTGACGCCCTTCACGGTGAGCCACAGGGCAAGGGACAGTTCCCCGATGAAGGCAGGCAACAGTACCCAGGGGAATAGCGCTCCTGCGACCGGGGGAGAGAGGATCAGTGCAAAGCTGTTGATCAGATAGCACAGGCCGGCGATCGCCATCAGGATACCGAGGAGCTTGGGGAAGAAGCCCGACTTGAGGATGAGATATCCCAAGGCGAGGCAGGAAAAGCCGAAAAATATCAGAGCGACGCCAAAGCCGACAGAGTGCGCCTTCAGAGACAGCAAAGCCATCGCCTGCAGCTGCTGCGGACTAAAGACCTTCAGGTAATCCGCGCCTCCCAGCAGTTGCAAGGCCCTGTATGGATTCAGCCCGTTGATGCCTCCGATGGCATCCTGTACCAGATTGAAGAACACCATGAGCAACGCCAGGTTCCTGTTCACCGGCTTAAGCAAGACATACAGGATCATCGTCAAGGCGATAGCGCACAAAAAAGTTGTCAGGTCGGCGGCGATGCCGAGGCGGAACAACGTCTCATGGGTCGTGATGTTGGCGGCCGTGGCCGCCGCATCGGCCGGCACGACCAGCCTGTCTCGGACGAAGGCTTCGGCAAAGAGGCCGGCGGCGATGATGATGAGGTACAGCAGGCCCCCGATTCGGGCGTAGGCCTGCGGCGAGAATTGAGTGATTGGGTTTTTCATTTTGATTCCCCGATTACGAAGTTCGTCATGGCCCCTCTAGGGACGCCCAACGCTCGAGTTGAGCGGCCGCACGCGGCGCGCACCTGACGAGGCTCCACCGGCCACTCGAGCGCGTTGTTAGGCGTCACTGAGCAAGGCGCCTCGGTCAGTCGGCGACTCTGCGCCAGCCTACCGCCAAGCCATTCTCAACCTCCATGCCAACGCCTACCGCTTGAACCTTGCCATTGGTGATCCACGACACCTTGTAGACATCACCGATCTTGTCGATGACCAAGTCATACTCGTCGGAAAATTCTCCGTTGTCGTAAAAGTAGCGAACGTGGTAATTCCCGGCGAAACCTGCCTTCGGCCCCCCAGTGGCAATCCCGGGTCCGCTATACTTTGTTGAGTACATCCATCTTGCGTTTAGGGTTCCCGGCGCCGGGCTCTTTGTGTACAGAACAAAGCCGATATTCGATACGTCGGAGGCCTCGGGAGCAGCGGCAACGGGCGTCCAGTGGGACGCGCACAGCAATCCTGTCAGTGATGCTGCGATGAAAATGGATCTAGCCATGGCTCGCCCTCTCTCTGTTCCAAACATGCTTGTTGTGACGCCTAACGCGCCGCTTCAGGGGTGCGCCGCTTGCGGCGCGTCCGCTGCAGACGGATGTTAGAGCGCAACACCTTCAGTTCGCGACTGTCAGTTCTCTATGGTGACAATGTGGGCCGGGATCTTGGCGTCCACAGCCCCCCGACCGAACCGTTGGGCGAGCGCTTCGGCGGCGTCGTCGGTGGCTTCGCCGAGCAGCGCGGCGTTGCGCGTCTCGATCTCGTTTCGCAGCGGTGTCCCCTGGCAGTACGCGATCGCGGGGACCCGGGCAGATTCTGCCCGACTGCGCGCTGCAACCGTGGTGATCTGAGGTGATCCAGTGAGCCCGCCGTTTGCAAAATCTCGCTTGATGGTCAGAGGGTCCCAATAGCCGTGGGGTGTACGCGCGAGGAAGCGAGGCGGATCCTCAGGAAACAGCGGCTCGAGTGCCGTCGCGACGATGGACACACCTTCAGGTATCACGGATGCCAGAGCACGAGTCACGACACCCGTGCCGGCTGCAATTTCGAGCACGCGAGTAAAAGGCCTCGAAGCTAGCCGAGTCGCCAGGTCCGCAGCGTAGGGCTCGAAGATCAGCGGAACGAGATACGTTTCGTAGAACTTGGCAATTGAGCCACTGAAGACTTTGTCGGTATCGGGACTACTCATAGTGTTGCCCGCATCCTCGGTGCCGTTGCCCCCAAACGCTGTGCCGCCGCCGAAGGCCGTCCGCTGCAGCGGCTTGTTAGACGGCATCGTCATTTGTCCCCGAAGCCGACCTTTAGTTGGCGCTGATACTCGGCCTCGTCAAAATGCCCCTTCGACTGGGCGATCAGACCGTCCGCGCCAATGGTCCACTCCTCAAACCCGCTGATACGCACGGCCTTGCCTGTACCTCCCGGGCCGGTGTTTGTCCCAGTCAGCGTCCAGCGGTAGACAGCATGGTCTCCATCGACGCTGACTCCATCTATCGTCACGACCATATCTGGGAAGGCGGTCATGAAGCCCTGCGCTGCCGCCGTGATCGCTACCCTGCCGACAGAAGGGGCTCCGTCGTTGATCTTCAGTGACCCACGTTCCGCAAAGAACGCCGCGACGCTAGCGGCGTTCTGACTGCACCAAGCTGCGGTGTATTCTCTTCCAAATTCCCGCAACTTCGCCACATCCATTGCATTCTCCCTCGACGTGCAAGCGGTGAACGCAGCTAACCCTATTGCTGCGACCATGACCGCCCACCGGCCCCTACGGTCTCGTCGGTGATCTATCTTCAACAGGGCCCTCCACTCGATAGCTACTGGTGTCGTGCCCGCGCCCGTCCGCCTAACGTCCGAGCTCACCGGCGGCGCTTATGGCGTGAGCGATTGGCACTTTATGCCGATCGCCGTCCGGTGGAGCGATTAGTTAGACCCCGCTTGACGACCCGTCGAAGGGCGCTATTGATCTGAGTCTGATACCCGCGGCCGTGGGCACGGAAGAACGCTAGGATGTCGGCATCGAGCCGAATGGTCGTTGAAACCTTGGTGGGGGCTCGCTGCGGGCCACGGCCCTTCTTGCGCATGGGAGGCCCGAGCATTTCCTCGGACCAGGGCGGGTTGACAGCATCACGGCCCCTAGCTGTAAAAGTTCTTGGCTTCTTCAACATAGTAGCGCGCTTCATATTTCTCAGCCTTGCGTAGAGAGATGATATGGGGTCCTCTGCGACGTTCGGTATAGACCAAAACCACAACTTGGCGGTGGAGCCGCCCAAAGGTAACCCACCGCTGTTCACGGTACCGCTGCCGAATGTCCTCGCGCGTGACCGTGAAGTCGTCCCAAATGGCCTCGCACCCGACGAAATCCAAGCCGTGCTTGCTGATATTGGCGCGGCGCTTTGGCTCGTCCCACGTGACCACGAGCTGATTGTAGTAACAAAATAATGAGAAAGCAAATCGAAATGAAAGCGGGGTCCAACGTCCGCGATCAGCGGCGGTGCGCGGTCGGCGCGTCGCTTGCTGATCGCAACCTGTCGTCGCCGGTGCCTGTCCGCGCAAGCGGCGTGCCGAGCGCGCGACGACCGCTGCATCGCATAGTTAGGCCGTGCTGACCTTGAGCGTCTCGATGCCCCGGAGATCGACCTTTCTCTTTGCCTGCCACAGATCGTGACTGTGCTGCATGGCAAGCCAACTCTCGGCGGAGCGACCGAGACACTTCGACAGACGCAGAGCCATCTCTGGAGTAACGCTGCTGGCACCAGTCAAAACACGGTTGAGAGTGGACGGCGACACCCTGAGCTTGGCCGCCAGCTCGCGACCGCTGATGCCATTCGGCTCAAGATACACCGCAGCAATGAACTCGCCCGGGTGAGGAGGGTTATGCATGGCCATCAGTGATAGTCCTCATAGTCCAACAAATAGGCCTGTCCGTCTCTGAACTCGAATGTCAGACGCCAATTGCCATTGACCCAAACCGACCAACGGCCCCGTTCGGACCCTCTCAGCGGATGCAGCCTGAATCCTGGAATATCCATATCGCCAATGACTTGCGCAGTCTCCAGGGCTATCAACAGCATCCGCAGTCGTCTCGCATGCTTCGGCTGGATGCCTCCCAAACTGCCGGCTTCATAGAAGCGGCGCAGCCCCTTGTGCCGAATCGATTGGATCACGCGCGGAGTGTAGCACGTTGCGCATCACGCAACAAGCGGCTTAACGCTCGCGTTGAGCGGCCGGGCACGCCGCCTGAACAGGCGCCGCGGGCGCAAACTGCCTTAGCGCCCG
>JBAVOB010000062.1:0-2334 GCA_049691655.1 Steroidobacteraceae bacterium
GCCATGTTGCCGCGATTGTCGGTCGGCGACGGCATGCGCGCGAGCGCGTACGGCACGGGCTCGCCGTCGACGAGCAGCACGCGCGCGTCGCCGCTGGAAGTGATTTCCGGCAGGTAACGCTGCGCGATCGCGAAGCGCTGGCCGTAATCGGTCAGCGTCTCGAGCACCACGCGCAGGTTCTTGTCATTCCCGTCCACGACGAAGATCGACCGCCCACCCATGCCGTGCAGCGGCTTGCACACGATCTTGCCCTGCTCGGCGAGGAACGCTTCCATCTGTGCCATGTCGCGCGTGACGAGAGTCGGCGCGCAGCAATCCGGGAACCACGCCGTGTACACCTTCTCGTTGATGTCACGCAGGCCGCGCGCGCGATTGACGACCAGCGCGCCCGCCTGCTCCGCGCGCTCGAGGATGTAAGTGGTGTAAACATATTCGGTGTCGAACGGCGGGTCCTTGCGCATCAGGATGCACTCGAAAGCGCCCAGGGGCTCCAGCCGCGGGGCGCCCAGTTCGAACCAGTTGCCCGGATCCGCCCGCACGGCGAGCGGCCGCCCGCGGCCGAGCGCGACGCCGTCACGCAAGCACAGGTCCGCCTGCTCGAGATAGTTGAGCTGCCAGCCGCGTTTCTGTGCGGCAAGCAGCATCGCGAGCGTCGTATCCTTTGCATACTTGATGTGCTGGATCGGGTCCATGACCACGGCCAGTCGGATCGCATGCTGCGCGGGTTCAGATCGTGATGGGTGTGGCATGGCAGGGGCAGGGCCGATATGTTAAAAGAACCGCATTATTGCAGGCTGGACGAGCGCGCTACGATGCGCCGGACGACTGCGCTGACAGGAGTGACGGGGCCGTGACCGCCGACTCGAAGCTGACGGGCCTGAAGGTCCTGGTCATCGACGACAGCAAGACCATCCGCAAGACGGCCGAAACGCTGCTCGCCAAGGAAGGCTGCGAGGTGTTCACCGCGGTTGACGGATTCGATGCGCTTGCCAAGATCGCCGACCACCAGCCCGACATCGTGTTCGTTGACATCATGATGCCCCGGCTCGACGGCTACCAGACCTGCTCGCTGATCAAGCACAACAAGGTGTTCAAGTCGATCCCCGTCATCATGCTCTCGTCGAAAGACGGGCTGTTCGATCGCGCCCGGGGCCGCATCGTCGGATCCGAGCATTACCTCACCAAGCCCTTTACCAAGGACGAGCTGCTGGGAGCGATCGAGACGCACATCGGGAGATGACGGCGATGGCACTGGTACTCATCGTTGACGATTCGCCGACCGAGCTGCACGTCATGAAAAAGGCGCTCGAGGGGAGCGGCTTCAAGACCGCGACCGCCTCGGACGGGGCCGAGGGCATCCGCCTCGCCCGCGAGATGCATCCCGACCTCATTTTCATGGACATCGTCATGCCGGGGATCAACGGCTACCAGGCGACGCGCGCGCTCGCGAATGATCCGGTGACCCGCGCGATTCCGGTGATCATGGTGACATCGAAGGGTCAGGAGACCGACAAGATCTGGGGCCTGAGGCAGGGAGCCGTCGACTATATGGTCAAGCCGGTCTCCCCGACACAGCTCGTCGCGAAGGCGCAAGCCACCCTCGCGGGCTGACATGACGGAAAGCGTGACTCTCAAAAGTCTGCGCGACCGTCCGTTCGAGCTGCTCGCGGAGCTCGAGCGGCGCGGACGCGCCGTGTCGGCGCAGTCGGGCGAGCAGGCGGCGTCCGGACGCGAATGGGTGGGTGTGGCGCTGCGGATCGCGGGTGAAATGTACCTGGTGGCGCGCGAGGAGACCCGCGAAATACTCGGACTGCCGGCGACACTCACGCGCGTGCCGGGCGCCAAGACCTGGGTCAAGGGCCTGGGAAACGTCCGCGGTCAGCTGCTGCCGGTCATCGACCTGCGCCAGTTCCTTGGCAGCGGCGCGACGCCGGTGTCGCGCAATACGCGCATTGTGGTGGTCAATCACCGCGATGTACCGGCGGGACTGATGGTGGACGAGGTGCTCGGTTTCCGTCGCTTCGCGGAAGACGAATTCACGGGCGATGTGCCGCCCACGATCGTGCGTTGCGAACGCTACCTGGCCGGCGCCTTCCAGCGCGGATCGGAGCAATGGCCGGTATTGAGCCTGCGCACACTGCTCGAGAGCCCGGCGTTCGCGGACGCGGCGGCATGACGGAATCGCACTGACATGGTTCTCACCGTGGAATCCTCCCGCACGACGCGAGTGATTGCGCTGCTGCTCGGCGTAGCGGCGCTGCTCGCGCTGGCGGCGGCGGTGACGTACTGGTTCGGCAGCGGCGGAGCGAGCGCTGCCACTGCGCGCTTCGGCGC
>JBAVOB010000063.1:0-17849 GCA_049691655.1 Steroidobacteraceae bacterium
AGCGCAGGCTCGACGGAATCATCGAAGCGGTGAACCAGGGCACGGTGGCCGCGCAGACCTCAGGTCGTGTGGCGGAGATTCTCTACGACGTGAACGATTTCGTTCCGACCGGAGCGGTCATCATCCGCCTGCGCGCGACCGAGCAGCGCGCCGGACTTGCAACATCGCAGGCCTCCCTGAGCGAAGCAGCGGCACGCGATGCCGAGGCGCGGGCGGCGTATCAACGAGTCTTTGAGATCTACCAGCGCCGGCTGGTACCCAAGGCGGCACTGGATGAGGCTCTCGCCAACCGCGACGCGGGAGCGGCTCGACTCAGCGCCGCCCGCGCGGCGCTCGAGAGTGCGAAAGAGGGTGTCGCGTACACGGAGATTCGGGCGCCGTACGCCGGTGTCGTGACCAGGCGCCTCATACAGGTCGGCGAGACCGTCAGCCCCGGTACCCCTCTGATGAGCGGGCTGTCCCTGCAGTACCTGCGGGTCAACGTCGACGTGCCGCAATCGATCGTGGACCAGGTGAGGCGCACCAGGCGGGCGGTCGTCTACATCGGCGAGCGGCGCGTCGAAGCTACCAGGGTAATGGTGTTCTCCGAAGCTTCGTCGCCATCGGGCGCTTTCCGCGCCCGCCTCGAGCTGCCGGAAAACGCGACGGACCTGTATCCCGGAATGTTCGTGAAAGCGGGCTTCGTAACCGGTGAAGCGGTCCGGCTCCTCGTGCCCGAGAGCTCGCTCGTCGAACGCAGTGAAGTCGCGGCCGTCTACGTCGTGGATTCGAGCGGGCACGTCTCCATGCGCCAGGTGCGCGTCGGGGAGCGCTTCGGCGCCGGCGTTGAAATCCTCTCGGGACTTGGCGCCGGCGAACGCGTTGCGCTCGATCCGCTCGCGGCCATCAAGGAGCTCAGGCCCGCGGCCGTGGCGGCGGGAAGCGGTTCGTGAGCGAACCCGTCGGTTTCAGCGGGCGGGTTGCCCGCCGCTTCCAGAGCAACCCGCTCACGCCGGTCCTGGCGCTGGCGGCGCTCCTGATGGGTGTGTTCGCGGTGCTGGTCACGCCGCGAGAGGAGGAGCCGCAGATCGATGTCACGTTCGCGAACGTCTTCATCGGCTTTCCCGGCGCGTCGGCCGAACAAGTCGAAAATCTCGTCGCATCCCCGATGGAGAAGGTGCTCGGGGAAATCTCAGGCGTGGAACACATCTACTCCGCGTCAACCCCGGGTCTCGCCACGCTCAGCATTCAGTTCAAGGTCGGCGAGCGCCGCACGGACGCCATCGTGCGGCTCTACAACGCCATCTATTCCAACCAGGATTGGCGGCCCGCGAACGCCGGTATCCTGCAGCCGCTCGTCAAGCCCAAAGGCATCGACGATGTCCCGATCGTGACGCTGACGCTGTGGACGCGGGATCCGAGCCGCGGTGGCCATGAGCTGGGCCAGGTGGCGCGATCGATCGAAACCGAGATTCAACGCGTACCGGGCACGCGCAACGTCTACAGCGTCGGCAGCCAGCAGAGCCTTATTCGCGTGCAACTCGATCCGCAGAAGCTCTCGGGCTATGGCCTGACGGTCGAAGATCTCTCCCGCGCGCTGCTTGCCGCCAACGTGGTGCAGCATGTCGGCGCCCTCGTCGGCGGCGACCGCCTCACGCCGGTGGATGCCGGGGAATTCCTGGCGAACCGCGGTGATGTCGCGGGGCTCGTGGTCGGCGTGCGCGCGGGCCGGGCGGTCTTTCTCGATGACGTCGCGGACGTCGCCGCGCGGCCCGATCAGCCCGACTCCTACGTCTGGCTGGGTACAGGGCCGGGTGCGGCAAAGCTGGGTCTGCCCGCTGTGGCGCACGCCCCGGCTGTCACGATCGCCGTTTCCAAGAAACCAGGCGTGAATGCCATCACGGTGGCGCGGCACGTGATCGAGCGTGTCGAGCTGCTACGCGGCACATTCGTGCCGGAGGGCGTGGAAATCACCGTTACCCGCAACTACGGCGAGACTGCAAACGACAAGGCCATCAAGCTCATCGAGAAGCTGCTGTTCGCAACCGTCGCGGTCGTGATCCTCGTGACGCTCACGATGGGTCGCAGGGAGGCAATCGTGGTGGGCGCGGCCGTGATGGTGACGCTCGCCGCGACGCTGTTTGCCTCGTGGGCCTGGGGATTCACGATCAACCGCGTGTCGCTCTTCGCGCTCATCTTCTCTATAGGCATTCTGGTCGACGACGCCATCGTGGTCGTTGAAAACATACACCGCCACCTGGGTCGCGGCGGCGATGCCATCGACCAGATCATTCCGCGTGCCGTGGACGAGGTCGGCGGGCCCACGATTCTCGCAACCTTTACGGTCATCGCGGCGCTGCTCCCGATGGCGTTCGTTACCGGGCTGATGGGGCCGTACATGAGCCCCATCCCGATCAACTCGAGCATGGGCATGATGATCTCGCTTGCGGTTGCGCTCACGTTTACGCCGTGGCTCTGCCGCAACCTCCTCGGTCGTGGCGCTGCGCAGGGCAGGGGGCATGACGGCTCCTCGCGGCTCGCGCGCACGTTCGAACGATTCGTACCGCCATTCGTCGTCGGGGCGCGGGCTCGAACGCGCCGCCATCAACTGTACTGGGTGATTCTCGGCGCGATCGTCGTGGCGGCCGGGCTGGTCGTCGTGCAGTTGGTGGTCTTGAAGATGCTGCCCTTCGACAACAAGTCTGAGTTCCAGGTCGTCGTCGACCTGCCCGAAGGCGCGACGCCTGAAACGACTGCACGCATGCTCGATGAGTTGTCGCACGTGATCGAGCGGGTTCCCGAGGTGCGTGACTACGAGGTGTACGCCGGATCGTCGGCGCCGATCAATTTCAACGGCCTCGTCCGCCAGTACTACCTGCGTGAGGAACCGCGTCTCGGTGACATCCAGGTGAATCTCGTCGACAAGCATCATCGCCGCCGCAAGAGTCACGAGATCGCGCTGGCCGTCAGGCCGGCGCTTGCCGCGATCGCGCGCAAGTATTCGGCCTCGGTGCAGGTGGTCGAAGTGCCGCCCGGACCGCCCGTGCGCGCTCCGATCGTTGCCGAGGTCTATGGGCCCCGTTATGCCGAGCAGCGCCAGCTCGCTACCGGCATTCGCGGGCTGTTCGAAAGCACGCCGGACATCGTCGACGTCAGTGACAGCGTCGAGGTACCCTCCGAGCGCCTCGTCGTGGACGTCGATCGGCAGAAGGCCGCATTGCTCGGGGTCGACCAGGCACAGGTCGCACAGACGATGTCGGTGGGCCTGCAGGGCGCGGACGTCACCTACATTCACGCCGGCCGTGAGCGCTATCCGATTCCGGTGCGCCTCGAGCTGCCGGTCGGCGAGAAGGCGAGGGTCGCGTCCCTGCTCGCGCTGGAAGTGCGCTCGGCGGGTGGTGAGCTCGTGCCATTGTCAGAGCTGGTGCGAGTGCGCAGCGCGACCTGGGATGCGGCGATCTATCACAAGGATCTTCTACCCGTCGCGTACGTTACCGGCGACATGGCCGGGCGGCTCGACAGTCCTTTGTACGGCATGTTCGAGATGGCGGGGCGCCTGGCACGCGAGCCGCCCGGTGGCCGGTCGGTCGCGCAGCGGTTCGTAGGCCAGCCGGAGGATCCGAACGCATTCGCCATCAAGTGGGACGGGGAATGGCAGATCACCTATGAGACGTTCCGCGACATGGGCATCGCGTATTCAGTCGGGCTGGTTCTCATCTACCTGCTGGTCGTGGCGCAGTTCGGTTCCTATGCGCTGCCGCTCATCATCATGGCGCCGATCCCGCTCACGATCATCGGGGTGATGCCGGGGCACGCGCTGCTCGGCGCGCAGTTCACCGCGACGTCGATGATTGGCATGATCGCGCTGGCCGGGATCATCGTGCGCAATTCCATCCTCCTGGTCGATTTCATCGACTCGGACCTGCGCGCCGGCGCGAGCCTTGAAGACGCCGTCGTGCACGCCGGGGCGATCCGGGCGAAGCCCATCGCCCTGACAGCGCTCGCAGCGATGATCGGGGCGACCTTCATTCTCGACGATCCGATCTTCAACGGGCTCGCGATCTCGCTGATTTTCGGCATATTCGTTTCGACCGTGCTCACGCTCCTGGTGATTCCGGTCTTGTACTACGCGTACCTCAGGAGAATGAGCGGGCGCGCCGAGAGCCAGCGCGCCGCGTCGCAACCCGCTGTTTGAACGGCAGATGCCTGCGATGGGTGCTCAGCTCGCTGCAACGGCGCACTGCGGCGGCGGCGCTATCAGGGAAAACCGCAAGCCGGCCATCGGGCGAACCGTCTTAGACTGTCCTTATGGCTGCCGTACAGTCGCCCGTCGTCGTGCACGCCGCTTACCGGCGCGAGGACAACCAAACGCTTGTTGAGCTGAGGCTCGATGAGGTGCGCCAGCTATTCGACACGCTGGATCCCGCTCCGTTTCGACAGAAGGATCTCGATGCCGACGTCGAGGAATACATCGTGGACGCGGTGCGCGAGATCGGCAGGCATCATCCCATCAAGCTCGTGGTCTACCTGCCCGAAGCGGTGCTCGGCACGGAGGACGCTCGCACGCTCCCCGCAGCAGTCCGCAATTACTTTGTTTATCGCGCAACCCAGGCCACGCGCACCATGAAGCTGGTGCTGCAGCGGGGATTCGCCAGCGTCGTGGTCGGCGTGCTGTTCCTGAGCCTGTGCCTGAGCCTGCGGCATTTAGTCGAACGCAACTGGGCGGCGGCCGCCGGCACGATCCTCGCCGAGGGCCTGCTCATCGTAGGCTGGATCGCGCTCTGGCGGCCGCTCGAGATTTTCCTCTATGACTGGTGGCCCATCCTCGAAGACCGGATGCTCTATCAATGGATCACGCGACAGACGATCGAAGTGCGGCGCAGTTAGCCCCAGCGCCGGTCACGGCGAACACGGCGCTGGTCGGCGGGCTGGCCCAAATGCTGCTTGCGGCACACGCTGATTATCTCGGTGCGTTTCATGACTGCCGCCGCAAAGCGTCGGTGGCACACGTGCATGACCTGCGAATCGCGACGCGGCGGCTGCGCGTGGCGATCTCGCTCTGCGAAGCCGCGGGACCGGAAGACATCGGGCGGCGGGCGCGCCGGCTTGTGCGTCGGCCGTTCACGGCGGCCGGCAGGCTGCGGGATGTGCAGATCGCGGTCCGAATGCTGCGGCAGAGGGCCGACAGCGACCCCGCAACCACCGCACTGCGCCACGCCCTCGAGGGCCGTTGCATCCGCAGGCGGCGGCGCGTGCGGGGGACGCTCGAGCGCAAGCGTGCCGCGAAGCTCACGGCTGTCGTGGCGACGCTGGCGGCGCGCTTGCAACAGTCGACTGCGCGTCCGAAGCGTCGCGCCCGCGTCGAAGCGGCCCTGACCGACGCGCTGCGGTCGATGCGGCACGAATTCATCGGGGCGCCGCTCTCGGGCACGCGCGCGCGCGAACTGCATCAGCTACGGATTGCGCTGAAGCGCCTGCGCTACGCCATGGAAAGCATTGCGCCGTATGTTGGCCCGCCGGCCGGCACCCAGGCGGCGGTACTTGCTGCCAAGTTGGGCGGCTGGCAGGGCGAGCTTGGATCGATCACCGACCTCGACATGCTGCTCGCGCGCATACGTGCCTGGCGGTCGAAGCACCCCAGGCGGGGGCGGCCCCTGGTCGCGCTGGAGACCCGGCTGCGTGGTGAGCGGGATGCGCAGGACCGGCACATGCGACAGGGGCTGAGGCGCATGCGACAGAGCGGTCGGATCCTGTCGATCGCGGACGCTTGATGGCGAGCGGCAATGCGCTCTGGATCGGGATCGCGGTCGCCTGCGGTTGTGGACTGCTGATCGGGCTCGAGCGCGAGCGGCGGCGAACCGACGGCAGTTATTACAGTTTCGCAGGCATCCGTAGTTTTGCCGTTGCCGCGACTGCGGGCGCGCTGGCGCAGGCGCTGACCTCGACGGCCCTGGTGACGATCGGCGCGCTGCTGGTTGCGGGTCTCGGCGTGACGGCCTACCTGCGCTCGAAAGCGCGTGACACCGGCATCACCACCGAACTGGCGCTGTTTCTCACCTACCTGATCGGGGTGACCGCGGTAACGCATCCGATGCTTGCCAGCGGCTGCGCGGCGCTGCTGACGGTGCTGCTCGCCGCGCGCAGTCGCCTGCATCGCTTCTCGATCGAGGTGGTGACCGAGACCGAACTGCGCGACGGATTGATTCTTGCGGCGGTCGCTCTGGTAATCCTGCCGCTCGCGCCGGACCAGCCGTTACAGTGGCTCGGGATCAGGCCCCGCGCAATCTGGATCATCGTCGTACTGCTCATGGTCGTGCAGACTGCCGGACATGTTGCGCTACGGCTGTGGGGGGCGCGACTTGGGCTCGCGTTGTCGGGCCTGGCCTCCGGATTCGTGACCAGCGCCGGCACGATCACGGTGATGGGAGCTCGCGCGCGCGCGCAGCCCGAGCTGATGGGGCCCTGTGTCGCCGGCGCACTCAGTTCCTGCGCCGCAACGTTCATCCAGCTCGCGCTGGTGGCGCTGGCGGCCAATCCGCCCATGCTGGAGCGAATGCTGCCGATGCTGGCCACGGCGCTCGCCATCGTCGGCGTCGCGACGCTGCCCTGGCTGCGGCGCCAGCAGGGCGGTGCGCAGGGGCCGGCACAGCGGCCGGATCAGCGCATGTTCAATACGCCGCAGACAATCGGTTTCGCCGCGCTGCTGGCAGGCGTGACCGCCGCGCTCTCATGGCTGACCGAACACGCCACGCAGGGTGTCACCATCCTGACCGACGCGCTGGCCGGCTTTGCCGACGTGCACGCGGCGGCAGGGGCCATCCTCGCGCTGGGTCGCGAAGGGCGGGTAATGCCCGCCGTCGCGCTCTACGCCGTGCTGCTGGCGATCAGCACCAACACGATCACCAAGATCGCGGGCAGCTTCATCGGTGGCGGCTGGCGGTTCTGCTGGCGGGTCTCGCTCGGCCTATTGGCAATCCTGGGGGGAGCGTGGGGCGGATGGTGGGTCTTTGCCCCATAGGCATGGATTCGTGATTGAACATAATATACATTATGCGCACTAGCGAGGATGCAGCTCTTTCTAAGCGGAAAGCGCGGCGGACGCACGCACGAACGACGTGGCGGCCGAATCAGCCCGTGGCGGCGGACTTGATGATGCGTATGCGCTGCGATGCCGAGAGCTCTTCGGCGACCCGCTGGCGCTGCAGCAGCGCGCCGCAGTCCTCTGCGGTGACAGGAACACTGAAGTAATAGCCCTGCGCGGTGTCGCAGCCGAGGTCGCGGAGGCGTTTCAATTGATCCTGGTTCTCGACGCCCTCGGCCACGGTCTTGAGGCCGAGTGTGCGCGCCATGCCAATGATCGCGCTGACGATGGCAGCGTCGTTCGGGTCAGCCGCCATGTCCCGCACGAAGGCCTTGTCGATCTTCAAGGCGTCAATCGGCAGGTGCTTGAGGTAACTCAGGCTCGAATACCCGGTGCCGAAATCGTCGATGGAGATGCGGCAGCCCGCGCTGCGCAGCGACTCGAGTGTGCCGATATGCGCCTCGGTGTTGTGCATCACGGCGCTCTCGGTGATTTCGAAGTTGAGCAGCGTCGGGTCGATGTCGAATTCGCTGGCGATGCGCGACACGGTTTCGGCGAGCCGGCCGCGCTCGAACTGCATCGGCGAAATATTGATGGATACCGGCACGAGCGGCAGCATCTCGCTGTGCCACTCACGCAACTGCCGGCACACCTGGCGGATGACGTACTCGCCGAGCTCGACGATCACGCCGCACTGCTCGGCGACCGGGATGAAGCGTGCGGGCGAGATCAAGCCATGCTCCGGATGCCGCCAGCGCAGCAGCGCTTCGAATCCCGACAGACGCCCGTCGTGGACTTCCACCAGGGGCTGGAACACGAGAAAAAGCTGCTCGGTTCCGAGCGCATGTCGCAGCGCTTGTTCCAGCGCCACGCGCTCCGAGAGCCGCGCGGTCATCGCGGGCCGGAAGAACTGGTGATTGTTGCGGCCGAGATCCTTGGCCTGGTAGAGGGCGATGTCGGCGTGCTTCAGGAGCACCTCCCCGTCGCGCCCGTCGTCCGGGTACACGCTGATCCCGATGCTCAACGTGATGCTGTACGTCGTGCCATCGCAAACGAAGGGCGCGCGCAATGCCTCGTTGACGCGCCGGGCAAGCGCATCGGCGGCCGGAGCTCCCGCGACGCGCGTCGCTACCACGACGAACTCGTCGCCGCCCATGCGCACGACCAGATCGTGGGCGGCGACGCAATTGCGCAGCCGCTGCCCGAGCAGCGCCAGGAGCTGGTCGCCGCTCCCGTGGCCGCGCGAATCGTTGATGTGCTTGAATTGGTCGACATCGAGGTAAAGGAGCGCGAGGCCCTGCCGCTCGCTTTCCGCTTCGAGCAGCAGGCGCGGCAGGCGCATCTGCAGGTGCAAGCGGTTCGGCAGGCCCGTCAATGGATCGTGGTGGGCGAGATGCGCGAGTTTGCGCTGGTTGTCGAGCAATTCCTTCTCGGCCCTCTTGCGCGCCGTGACGTCACGGGCAACCAGGCACGCGAGCGCAATGCCGCCCGCGACGAGCCGGCTGAACGTCACCTCGACGTCGATCAGGTGGCCGTCCTTGGCACGCATGCGGCATTCGTGCGCATGCGTACGCCGCGGGGGATCGGGCTCCCCTGTGCGCCAGTGCCCCGGGAGCCCAACGAACAACAACTCCACGTGAAGGTCACGCACCTCGTCGTCCGAAAACCCCAGCAGGCGCGTCATCGCGGCGTTGATCTCGATCATGCCACCGGTCGTGGCGTCGGCGAGTGCCACGCAATCGTCGAGCTGCTCGATGACCGAGCGGTAGCGGCGTTCGGAGCCGTCGCGCGCTTTCCAGCTGCGGTCGAGGAGCGACAGTAGCAGCAATGCAGTGGCGGCGAAGCCGAGCACGAGCGCAAAGATGACTATCGTCAGGACGTTCGCCGTGTGCAGTCCGAGCTGCAGAACACTGCGCGGAATGCGCGTCGAGAGGACGCCGGCGGGCTTGCCGTAAATGTCGTGCAGCGTCTGGTAGCCGGCTACGAACTCGCCGTCCTCGGGGACCGAGAAACTCTCCGACTGATCAGGGCCGAGGGCAAACCAGTCCTTGATGGCCGGCGGCACTGTCGCGGGCAATCCGCCCTCGCTGTCGGCCGGTGCGAAGGTCACCGGAAGCCGGCTCATTGCGCTCCAGCGCGCGACCGCTCTTGCGTCCAGGAGGCGTGCGAACACCATGAATCCGAGGCTCGGCCCGGTGCGATCCGTGCGCAATACGGGCTGGACGGAAAACGCCGCCAGCCGGCCCCCGAGGTGTACGACGCGCTGCATGGCGGGCAGATTCGACGCGTGACCCAGCGGGCCCAGCTGACGTTTCAGCTGGTTCAACAGTTCGGCGGGCACCGGTGTCACCGCCCCGCGCGTGGCGCGGTCGCCAAACACCGAAAACACATCGCTGCCATTGCTGTCGACGATCCACGCAAGATCGATCCGGCGCTCGCTCAGGGTCTGGGCCTGGAAGTTCGACTCGAGGTACGAACGCTCGCGCGCGTTCTCCAGGAAACTGTAGGCCAGGTCCTGCTGCGCGAAGCGGCGATTCAGGGCTGCCAGTTCCTCGAGATCGATCTCGACGGCCTTGTAGGCCTGGGCGACGCCCTGCTTCGCCGCGTCCGTTTCGACGCGCTGGAAACTGCGGATCATCGTGCCGCGCCCGAAGAGAATCACGGCCGCAAGAATCAGCGCCGTGGCGATCAGCACCACCACGTACAACCGGTTCTTGATGTGATGATCGTGCAAGGGCGGCGGTCCGGCTGAGCGACGGCTTGCATTGTCGATTGACCGCAAAAACGAATATCAGCAATGGACCGCGGTTTCCGCACGCTGGCAACGGATGGCGAACGGGAAATGTGACGTCGGTCACATGGCGGCGAACTCCGCTACGATGCGCGGGATGGACAGGCCCGACACGAGCGTGCGGCTGCTCGCGTTTGCAGCGATTCTCGCGACACTGCTCGTCGCCGAGTGGCGCCGGCCGCTGGTAGATCCGCCGCCGCGGCGCGGCGTTGTGCGCTTGCACAACCTCGCGCTTGGAACGATCGGCGCATTGGCGGTGCGACTGCTGTTGCCGTGGATTGCAATCGATGCCGCGATGTGGGCCCAGAACAGGGGGGTCGGACTCGCGCCTCTCCTGCAGCTGCCCACGGCGCTTGCGGGCGTTGCCGGCTTTTTGGCGCTCGACCTGGCGGTCTACCTGCAGCACCGGGCCTTTCATCGCCTTCGATGGCTGTGGCGCCTGCACGCCGTGCATCACTCGGAGGCACACCTCGATGCGACCACCGGCCTGCGCTTCCACCCGGCCGAGTTACTGATTTCAATGCTCTGGAAGACAGCCGTCGTCGTTGCCCTGGGAGTTCCCGCGGTTGCGGTGCTGTCGTTCGAGGTTGCCCTGAATGCAATGGCGCTCGTGACACACGCCAATCTTGGGCTGTCTACAGGCGTGGACCGAATCGCCAGGCGACTGCTGGTAACACCCCTGATGCACCGGCGGCACCACTCCACAGCGCTCTCCGAATCGCTGCACAACTTCGGCTTCAACCTCACGCTCTGGGATCGTGCGTTCGGCACGTATGACCCCCGCTGGACGTCGCCGGGGCAACCGCCGATCGGATTACCGGGCGTCGCGGTCACCGTCGAACCCGGGTTGTGGTCCATGCTGAGTCTTACGTTTCGATATTAATCAATATCTTATATTTACTTTATCCAGTAGTTTATCAAGTTCGGTGATTACGATGAGCTGACGATGCATGGTGGGAGGCTGACGCTCGCCTCGCTCTCTAGAACCGGCACGAATCCCGAGACAATGCTTTGCGTTTCTCTCGTAGCGCGCTATATTTCCTGTGGATTTGATTGCACTGACCGGGTCGTATTTCCAGAACAATCACGACATCGCGGCCGCCGAGCGGTCTGACAACGACTGCGGCAGTCGCACGATGCGCGGGGAAAATGTGTATGGCTAACGCTTGGGAACAGTTCCAGTGTGCGACTCTGTCGCTCGCGCACAATGGAACGATCAAGGACCGGCTCGCGGACGCCTATCTGAGCCATCTGGCCGAACTCGACGAGCAGGAAATTCCTCCGGAGCTGCGCGAGGAATTCCGCAGACTCTCCCAGGCCCTGCGCCGCGAGCGTCCGCTGCACAAGCGCGAAAACCCGGTGCACGCGACCATCCGCAAGATGTCGAATGAAGAGGCGGAGACCTGCGCCGTTGCCGTCGTGAAGATTTTTGGAGCATTGTCGAGGCCACTGAGCGCCGCCCGCGGTGGCTCCGTGCCGGCGTCGATCGTGCAATTGTTTACCGCCGAAGGCTGATTCTTCAGCGCGGGCGCGGGCGCGGGCGCGGTGCCGGGCCTGCGCCCGCCTCAGTCGAGCTTGAACTCGACCACGTCCCAACGCGTCGTTTCTTCGTGGCGCGCCTCGCGGCGAATGACGTCCACGAGCCCGCGCTCATCCCAATCGACGACCGTTCCCGACAGGTCCGCGATATCCTTCGGCAAGGCCGCTTCGCGACCAAAGAGCTTCAGCGTGATGATGGGTTTGTGCAGCGTGCTGGCGTAGAGCAGCTGGAACGTGAACAGGTCACGGTCCACGGCGTAGAGACTCGACAGCACGAGCACGACTTCCGCGTTCGCGATCTGCTTGCGCAGCGCTTCCTTCTGGGCTTCCTTGTCGCCCGACGGGCGACCGCCCGGCACGCTGAGATTGACGTAGAAGAAATTGCGCGCGCTTTCCAGGTACTCGAATACGCGCAGGTAATCGTCGGTCTCCTGCCAGAGGTGGGTGACGTACACTCGAATCGGGTTACGCTGCGACATGCGCCGAGTTTAATCGAGTTCGCGCCGGACGGCACGACAGGGGCACGGGCAGGACCCGGGTGCTCTGCCGTCGATACAATCGGCGTCTGAGCGGGGAATGACGTGCGACTGATCGTTTACAACATTCGCTACGCGACCGGCACCGGAGCGGCGTTTCACCTGCCGCTGCCCGGAGCGGGGTACCTGCGCAGCCGCCGTCGCGTACTCAGCGACATCACGGGCTTTCTGCGCGGCGAACAGGCGGACATCATCGGTCTGATCGAGGTCGACACGGGCTCGATCCGCACCGGAATGGTGAACCAGGCAGAGTACATCGGCGCGGCGCTCGGACAGTACTCGCTCTATGAATGCAAGTACGGGACCAAGTCGGTGAACCAGCGCGTGCCGATCGTACGCAAGCAGGCGAACGCGTTCCTCGCGGCCCCGAATGTCACTGGCGAGCGGTTTCATTACTTCGACACGGGCATCAAGCGGCTCATCATCGAGCTCGAGCTCGATGATTGCTGCATCTTCCTGGTGCATCTGTCGATCAAGTACCGCCAGCGGCAGTACCAGCTGCGCTACCTGCACGACCTGATCGCAAAGGCCGCGAAGCCGGTGATCGTCGCGGGCGATTTCAACACGTTCTGGGGCACGCACGAGATCTATCTGTTCATGCGGGCGACAGGCCTGCGCAGCGCGAACGTGGCCGGCCTGCCCTCGTTCCCGGCGCGCAATCCGCGCATCGAGCTCGACTTCGTGCTGGTCAGCGAGGGAATCCGCGTGACCGATTTCCGGGTTCCGGCGGTGGTCTATTCTGATCATCGGCCGATCGTCTGCGATTTCGACGTGCAGGCCGAACCCGCGGCGGCGCAGCCGGCGACGGGCTGACGGCTGCGCGATCATCAACCCAGGCCTTAAGGAGTCTCAGGATGTCATCGTGGAAGACGCATACGGATGCTGGCGGCATCCTGTGGTTGACGCTCGACCGTCCCGGCACGTCGACGAACACGCTGTGCCGCGAGGTGATCCAGGAACTCGAGTCGCTCCTGCGGCCGATCGCGCGCACGCCACCCCGCGGGGTCGTGATTCGGTCCGGGAAGCCCAACGGTTTCGTTGCAGGCGCGGACATCAACGAATTTGAGGCGCTCACTACCGAGGAGCTCGGTTACCAGATGGTGCGCAGCGCTCAGCTGGTCTTCGACGTGCTCGAAGCACTCCCCTGCCCTACGGTGGCCGCCATCCACGGGTTTGCGCTCGGGGGCGGTCTCGAGCTCGCGCTGGCATGCCGCTATCGCATTGCTGTGAACGACGAGCGGCTGTCGCTTGGCCTGCCCGAGGTGCAGCTGGGAATCCACCCAGGATTCGGCGGCACCGTGCGCTCGGTGCGCCTCATCGGCGTAAGCGCGGCGATGGACCTGATGCTCACCGGCAGGCCGGTGCGCGCCGACAAGGCGCTGCGCCTCGGGCTCGTGGACCGCCTGGTGTCCGCAACCGAACTCGAGTCGGTCGCGCGCCAGATCGTCGAGTCCCCGCCGCCGCCGCATCGGCCGTCCTTTGGCGAGCGCGCACTCAGCTGGACGGGGGTGCGCACGCTGGTCAAGCCTCGCATCCTGGCGCAGGTCGCCGGAAAAGTACGGCGCGAGCACTATCCGGCGCCGTACGCGATCGTGGATTTGTGGGCTGCCAACGGCGCGCGCGGTGCGGGCGCGTTCGAAGCCGAGGCCCGTTCGATCGCGCGGCTCTTCCAGACGGAAACGTCGCGCAACCTCGTGCGCGTGTTCTTCCTGCAGAACACGCTCAAGGCGCTTGGCGGAAAGCCGCAGGGCGAATTGCGCAGAGTGCATGTCGTGGGAGCCGGCGTGATGGGTGGCGACATCGCGGCGTGGTGCGCGCTGCGCGGCCTCGAAGTGACGCTGCAGGATCGGGAGCAGAAATACATCGATCCGGCCATAAAGCGTGCCGCGGAGCTGTTCGCCAAACGGGTGCGCGATCCCGCAGCGCTGGCGGACACGCAGCGACGGCTGCGCGCCGATGTCAACGGCGAAGGCGTGCCTGGCGCCGATGTCGTCATCGAGGCGATCTTCGAAAACCTAGATGCGAAGCGCGACCTGTACGCGCGGCTCGAGCCGCGCATGAAGCCAGCTGCCGTGCTGGCGACAAACACCTCGAGCATCAAGCTCGAGCTGCTCGCGGAGAAGCTGAGCGACCGGCGACGGATCGTCGGGCTGCATTTTTTTAATCCGGTCGCGCAGATGCCGCTCGTCGAGGTAATCCGTGCCGCCGACACCCGCGAGGACATGCTGCGCACTGCTCTCGCCTTCACGCGCGCCATCGACAAGCTGCCGCTGCCCTGCATGAGCGCGCCCGGGTTCGTAGTGAACCGCGTGCTGACGCCCTACCAGCAGGAGGCGATGATCGCAGCGCGGGAAGGCGTGCCGCTCGAGGCCATCGACGAGGCCGCTCTCGCCTTTGGCATGCCGATGGGGCCGATCGAACTCGCCGACGTCGTCGGGCTCGACGTTTGCCAACACGTCGGGGAGATCATCTCAACCGAATTGAACCGCAAGCCCGCCGACCTGCCCCAGCTCGCCGAGCTCATCGCGCAAAAGAAACTGGGACGCAAGAGCGGCGCGGGTTTTTATGTCTGGCGCGACGGCAAGGCAGTCAAACGGGCCGCTGGCGCGGCCCAGGCTCCCGCAGATCTCACCGATCGCATGGTGCTGGTGATGCTCAACGAGGCGGTCGCGTGTCTGCGCGAGAAAGTCGTCGAGAGCGCGGACTTGCTCGACGCCGCTGTCATTTTCGGAACCGGATTCGCGCCGTTCCGCGGCGGTCCGCTGCGTTACGCGCGCAGCCGCGGCGTTGCCGCCATCGTGGCGCGGCTCAACGAGTTGCAGTCGCGCTATGGAAAACGCTTCGCACCGGACGCGGGTTGGGCGGAATTCGGCCGCGCCGCCGCTGGTTGAAGCCCCGGTCCCGCCGGGCGCCTGTGCTAGCATCGCATTGATTTGTGGCACGCATTGCGCCACGCACAATCCGGGCAGAATACCAGACGATGGCCGAAGGACGACCAGTCAGCGTGCAGTTGCTCAAGACCTTCGCTCCGCTCGAGGGCATGAAGCGGGACAACCTGCGCGCGATCGCCAACAAGGTCCAGGTGCGCCCGATTCCGGCCGGGCGCCTGTTCTTCAGCGAAGGCGACCGGGACCCGCGCACGATCTGGCTGGTCTCCGGCGCCGTGGAGCTGCGCGAAGGGCAACGCACCGTGGCGACGATCCGCGCCGGCTCCCCAGAGGCGCGCAACCCGCTGGCGCCCGGGCTGCCGCGCCGCTTCACCGCTCGAACCACCGAAGACTCCGAGTACGTGTCGATCGACAACGAGCTGCTCGACGTCATCATGACGTGGGACCAGACCGGCAGCTACGAGGTGTCGGAACTGCAGAGCCAGGTCGCCGGGGCCGCCGAGTCCCACGACTGGATGACGACGCTGCTGTCGACCCGGGCTTTCCACAAGATCCCACCGGCCAATATCCAGGCAATCTTCCTGCGCATGCAGCGCGTGGATACGCGCGTGGGCGAAGTCGTCATCAAGCAGGGCGACGAAGGGGATTTCTTCTACGCGATCGTGAGCGGCAAGTGCAGCGTCACCCGCGAGACGCCGCTCAACAAGGAAGGACTGCGGCTCGCCGAGCTCAGCGCTGGCGACACCTTCGGCGAGGAAGCGCTGATCTCGGAGGCGAAGCGCAACGCCACAGTGACGATGCTCACCGACGGCACGCTGATGCGCCTCGACAAGCAGGACTTCAGACAGCTCCTGAACGATCCGCTGCTGAAGTGGGTGAACAGCCAGCAGGCACGGGAAATCGTCGCCCGCGGCGGCAAGTGGCTCGACGTGCGACTACCGAGCGAGTTTCAGAGCCTGCGGATCGAGGAAGCGATCAATCTGCCCCTGTACTTCATGCGGCTGAAGCTCTCGACACTGGATGCGTCGATCCCGTACGTGGTGTATTGCGATACGGGGCGGCGCAGTTCCGCCGGTGCCTTCATCATGGTTGAGCGAGGGCTGGAAGCCTACGTCCTTCAGGGCGGGCTCTCGAGCGGCGACCTGCCGCTGCGCGGCAATCCCTAGCGCGATCGCGTCACAGCGTGTGCGTGGCCTTGTCGCCCGAGAGCGCCCCGGCCAGATAGGTCTCGATCTTCTTCTGGGTCTGGCCGCGATCCTGGTCGCTGAACTGCACGCCGATGCCGGCCGTGCGCTTGCCCTGGGCACCTTTCGGCGTCACCCAGATGACTCGCCCCGCCACCGGGAGCTTCTCGTCCTCTCCCATCAGGTTGAGGAGCATGAACACCTCGTCACCCATGCGGTAGTTGCTGTTCGTCGGAATGAACAGACCCCCGTTCCTGATGAAAGGCATGTAAGCGAGATAAAGCGCGCTCTTATCCTTGATGGTAAGCGTCAGCAGGCCTGGTTTTGTCGGAGCCGCGCGCAACGTCCCGTCCCTCACCCGTGTATCCATCCTGTCTTCGACTGCGCATGTGCGCGAAGGTTTCGCAGCAGGCTCTCAAGTGCGATCGAGCGATTGATCGGCGTTTCGAGAAGGGCCGCCAACTCGCGCGTCTCGTCGAGCAGTGCGAACAGGCTTCGTATATTCAGGGGTGTATCCGTGTCTGGCAAGTGCGCTGTACCGCAGATTTCCGGAGAACCCGGGGCCGCCAAGGCGCGCCGTCGTATGCGTTCTGAGAGCCACGTCTCAATTGCGCGCACGTGTGCGGCCGTATCGCCCCGCTTCCAGCGATCCGCGAATGTGGCCGGATCGGCGGCGCCGCGCTGCACGTCGCCGAGAGCCTGGAAGGTCTCCTCGCGGACGCGGGCGAGTGCCGGAGCGTCGCCGTCGAGCGCGGCAAACGGTGCGCCGTTGAACAGGTCGAGGGCCGCGTTCCAGTCGGCCCCGGGCCGCTGCACGCTCAGCCACTCGAGCGCCTGCGCGCGCGCCGGCACCGGCACGCGCAGCCGCAGGGAGCGGCTGCGGATAGTTGCCGGCAGCCGCGAGGGATGCGCCGTGACCAGGATCAGGAGCGTGTTCGCCGGCGGCTCTTCGAGCGTCTTGAGAAAGGCGTTCGCCGCGTTTTCATTGAGCGCATCCGCGGGAGCGAGGATCGCGACCTTGTAGCCTTCGCCGTGGCTCGTCAATGCAAGCTCAGCGGCGAGCTCGCGGATCTGATCGATGCGAATCTGCCTCGAGTCCTCGAGCGGCCCCACCAGTGCTACGTCAGGGTGCTGATTGGCCGCAAACCGGCGACAGTCGCTGCAACGCCCGCACGGACCATGCTGCGAGTCACGGCACAGAACCAGCTGCGCGGCCCAGTGCGCCAGCGCCTCGCCACCGGTTCCGGGGTCGGCATGAATCAACAGGGCGTGAGGCAGCCGGTTCGCGGTGTGGGCAGCCAGCAGCGCGCGCCGCAGCGGCTCGAGCCAGGCAGCGCCAACGCCCGGGTTCACAGCAGATCCTCGATCGCGGCGAAGGAGGCTGCGGTCACGGCATCGACATCGCGCCCTGCATCGATGATCCGAAAGTGCCCGGTGGCATCGCGGGCGAGCTCGAGGTAGGCCGCGCGCACGCGTTCAAAGAATTCCTCGTGTTCCGCGTCGAAACGATCGGCCTGTGCGCGCCGTGCAGCGACCCGAGCGAGCCCCATCGCGGCCGGTAGATCGAGCAGCAGGGTCCTGTCCGGCTCGCAGTTCGCGTGCACGGCCATCGCCAAGCCCTCGATCCACGTTCGGTCGACACCGCGCCCGCCTCCCTGATACGCGCGCGTGGCGTCGGTGAAGCGGTCGCACAGCACCCAGTCGCCACGGCCGAGCGCGGGACGCACGAGGTTTTCGACGTGAATGCTGCGGGCGGCGAACATCAGGAGCGTTTCGGCTACCGGCGTGATCGCCTCGGTGCCGCGCGCGAGCACGATGTCGCGCACGCGCTCGGCGAGCACGGTGCCGCCG
>JBAVOB010000064.1:0-14492 GCA_049691655.1 Steroidobacteraceae bacterium
AGGCACTCTCGTGGATGTGGGACGTGATCCGCTCACGGCTGCTTGCCGACTTTCGCGATCATCCCGCGGTGCGGGCGGCGCTGCCGCAGACGCTCGCGGCGGTCGGCGAGACGCGCGTCGCGCCACCGGTCGCGGCGCGCGCGCTTCTCGACCTGTTCGAACAATCGGCCCATTGACCTCGGGATAAACTCACCGTGCACGACATCATCCAGCAGCTCGAAGAGAAACGCGCCAGGGCCCGCCTAGGCGGCGGCGAACAACGCATCGCCGCGCAGCACGCCAAGGGAAAACTCACTGCGCGCGAGCGGCTCGGAATCCTGCTCGACGAAGGCTCGTTCGAAGAGTGGGACATGTTCGTCGAGCACCGCTGCACCGATTTCGGCATGGCCGCCAACCGCATTCCGGGCGACGGCGTGGTCACCGGCTACGGCATGATCAACGGCCGGCTGGCGTTCGTGTACAGCCAGGATTTCACCGTATTCGGCGGCGCGCTTTCCGAAGCGCACGCCGAGAAGATCTGCAAGGTCATGGACCAGGCGATGCGCGTCGGCGCGCCCGTGATCGGGCTGAACGACTCGGGCGGCGCACGCATCCAGGAAGGAGTCGCCTCGCTCGGCGGCTACGCCGAGGTGTTCCAGCGCAACGTCAGCGCCTCGGGCGTCATCCCGCAGATCAGCCTGATCATGGGCCCCTGCGCCGGTGGCGCCGTCTACAGCCCGGCGATGACCGATTTCATCTTCATGGTGAAGGACAGCTCGTACATGTTCGTCACCGGCCCCGAAGTGGTGAAGGCCGTGACGCACGAGGAAGTGACGGCCGAGGATCTCGGCGGTGCGCTGACGCATACGACGAAGAGCGGCGTCGCGGATCTCGCGTTCGAGAACGACGTCGACGCGATCCTGCACGTGCGGCGGCTGTTCAACTTCCTGCCGCTCAACAATCGCGAGCGCCCGCCGGTGCGCCGCGCCGGCGACCCGACCGACCGCATCGAGATGTCGCTCGACACCCTCGTGCCCGACAGCCCGAACAAGCCCTACGACATGCACGAGCTGATCGTGAAGACCGTCGACGACGGCGAGTTCTTCGAGCTGCAGCCCGACTACGCCAAAAACATCATCATCGGTTTCGGCCGCATGGACGGCTGCACGGTCGGCTTCGTGGCCAACCAGCCGCTGGTGCTCGCCGGCTGCCTCGACATCCGCAGCAGCACCAAGGCAGCGCGCTTCGTGCGCTTCTGCGACGCGTTCTCGATTCCGGTCGTGACGTTCGTCGACGTGCCGGGCTTCATGCCGGGCACGGCGCAGGAATACGGGGGCATCATCAAGAGCGGCGCCAAGCTGCTCTACGCCTATGCCGAGTGCACGGTGCCGAAGGTGACAGTGATCACGCGCAAGGCCTACGGCGGCGCATACGACGTGATGGCCTCCAAGCACCTGCGGGGGGACGTGAACTTCGCGTGGCCGAACGCCGAGATCGCCGTGATGGGGGCGAAGGGCGCCGTCGAGATCATATTTCGCGAAGAGAAGAGCGATCCCGCGAAACTCGCGGCACGCGAGGCGGAGTACCTCGCGAAGTTCGCGAATCCCTTCGTGGCCGGCGCCCGCGGCTACATCGATGATGTGATCCAGCCGCACGAGACACGCAAGCGCCTGTGCCGCTCGCTGCTCATGTTGCGCGACAAGAAGATCGACGAACCGTGGCGCAAGCACGGCAACATCCCGCTGTAAGCTGGAAAGCGGCCAGATAAAGTGTTCAGAAAAATACTGATTGCCAACCGCGGCGAGATCGCCTGCCGCGTCATCCAGACTGCGCGCCGCATGGGCATCGCGACAGTGGCCGTGTATTCCGCGGCCGATCGCGACGCGCTGCACGTCACGGCCGCCGACGCCTCCGTGTATCTCGGCGCGGCCCCGAGCCGCGAATCCTACCTGGCTGCCGACAAGATCATTGCCGCGTGCAAGCAGACGGGGGCGGAGGCACTGCACCCGGGCTACGGCTTCCTGTCGGAGAACGCACAGTTTGCGCGCCGCGTCGAGGAAAACGGCATCGTCTTCATCGGTCCGAAACACGGTTCCATCGCCGCGATGGGCGACAAGATCGCGGCGAAAGCGCTCGCCGCGAAGGCGCGGGTCAACACCATCCCCGGACATAATGGCGCGATCGCGTCCGCCGCCGAGGCGGTGCGCGTCGCAAGCAGCCTGGGCTACCCGGTGATGATCAAGGCGAGCGCGGGAGGCGGCGGCAAGGGCCTGCGGGTGGCGTCGAACGACAAGGAGGCCCTCGAGGGCTTTACGTCCTGCCAGAACGAGGCGCGCAGCAGTTTCGGCGACGACCGGGTGTTCATCGAGAAGTTCGTCGAGGAGCCGCGGCACATCGAGATCCAGGTTCTCGGCGACGCGCACGGCCACTGCGTCTACCTCTGGGAGCGGGAGTGCTCGATCCAGCGGCGCCACCAGAAAGTCATAGAGGAAGCGCCCAGCCCGTTCCTCGACGATGCGACGCGCAAGGCCATGGGCGAGCAGGCTGTCGCGCTCGCCAGGGCGGTGAACTACCAGTCCGCCGGCACTGTCGAGTTCGTCGTCGGCAAGGAACGCAGTTTCTACTTCCTCGAGATGAATACGCGCCTGCAGGTCGAGCATCCGGTCACCGAGTGCATCACCGGGCTCGATCTCGTCGAGCAGATGATCCGCGTCGCGGCCGGAGAACCACTCGCCTTCCGCCAGGACCAGGTCGCGCGCCGCGGCTGGGCCATCGAGTGCCGCATCAACGCCGAGGATCCGCTGCGCAACTTCCTGCCATCGACCGGCCGGCTGCTGAAGTACCGGCCGCCGCAGCAGTCGATGCACGCCGCGCAACCCGTCCCGGAACGCGGCGGCCTGCGTGTCGACACCGGCGTATTCGAGGGCGGGGAGATTCCGGTCTACTACGACTCGCTGATCGCCAAGGTCATCAGCCATGGGGCCGACCGCGCCGATGCAATCGCCCGCATGCGCGCAGCACTCAACGAGTTCGTGATCCGCGGCATCGCGAGCACGATCTCTTTCCAGTCTGCGCTGCTCGCGCATCCGCGCTTCGCGGCGGGAGAGTTCAACACAGGATTTATCGCGGATCGCTATCCCAGGGGATTCACGAGCAGCGCCGTCGCGCACCAGGTCCCGGAGTTCCTGGTAGCGCTCGCCGCTGCCGCGCACTTCCGCCTGCGCGAGCTGGCGGCGTCGATCAGCGGGCAACTGCCCGGTCATTCGCCCTCGAACGATCAGACCGTGATCGTCCTGACCACCGACGATAATGGCGAGCGGCAGGGTACACCGGTCGCAGTCGCGCCCGACGGCGATGCCCTCTACGTCACGATCGGCAAGCGGCGCCATCGCATCAGCGTCGTCGGCCCGCTGCGCGACATCGTCGTGCGCGGGGATTTCGATGGCGTGCCCTACACCGCGCAGATCGAGCGCGAGGGTCTCGGCTGGCGGATCGCTCACCAGGGCGTAGTGGGAACGTATCGGGTGCTGACGCCGCGAACCGCCGAACTGCTCGCGCTGATGCCGGTCAAACCGCCGCCCGATCTTTCCAAGCTGCTGCTCTCGCCCATGCCCGGCCTGCTGGCCGAGGTCTGCGTGAAACCCGGACAGGCCGTGCAGGCCGGTGACAAGCTTGCGGTCATCGAAGCGATGAAGATGGAGAACACGCTGTTCGCGCCGCAGGACTCGGTCGTCGCCGAAGTTGTCACGCAGACCGGCGAGAGTGTCGCGGTCGACCAGGTCATCCTCAAGTTCCGGTAAGTGGTTCGAGGAACGCGCGATGAGCAACACCCGGCCTTTCCGCGTGCTCGGCATCCAGCAGATCGCGCTAGGTGCCCGCGACAAGCGGCGGCTGCACGCCCTGTGGGTGGAGCAACTCGGTCTCGAGGTGACCGGCAACTTCGTGTCCGAGCTTGAGAATGTGAACGAGGACATCTGCGCTCTCGGCCGCGGTCCGCTCAGGATCGAGGTGGACCTGATGCAGCCGATCGATCCGGATCGCAAACCGGCGGTGCACACCGTGCCTCTCAACCACATCGGCCTGTGGGTCGATGACCTGCCCAAGGCTGTCGAGTGGCTCAGCGCACGCGGCGTACGTTTCGCACCGGGCGGCATCCGCAAAGGTGCGGCCGGCCACGACATCTGTTTCGTGCATCCGCGGTCGAACGCCGAGTTTCCGATCGCCGGCGAGGGCGTGCTCATCGAGCTGGTGCAGGCGCCGCCTGAAGTCGTGCAGTCGCTCGGTCGCTGACGGCCGTGCCGGCCTGACAGCAGCGCGTTCGCCCGCCACTTCGGTCCGCAGCCGCTTCAGTCCTGGCGACGCACTTCCACGCGCGTCGGAAGACGGCTCGGGAGCTGTCGGTCCGCATCCGACACGGCGGCGGCCGGCGATGCAGTTTCGCCAGGCAACGCCTCGTACTCGCTATCCCAGGGGAACACCGCCCACAGGACACCGGCAACGTTCGCGAGCTTCGGTTGAATCGGTGTGACGGTTCGCGATCGGCCGGCCCGCAGGATGGCATCTCGGGCATCGGGCGCCGCGCCGCAGCGGCCGATCTGCAGCAGCGTGATCGCCGTGGGCGGCGCAAGAGCGAACTGCTCGTCGTCGGTGCGCGCGACGCAACCGGCGGGGTCGACCCAGCGAATCGCGCTCGCTTCCGCTGCATCGGCGTGCACCTGCGCCCCGGCCGGGAGTCGTGCAACGAAGAACGCGGTGTCGAATACCCGGTGCGCCGCCGAAGGCGTGATCCAGCGCGACCAGTACACGAGGGATCGCAGGTCGAGCACCAGGCCCGCGGCCTGCAGCGCCCGGAAGAATTCGATCGCTGCGGTTTTGAATTCGGCACGGCGCCCGAGCAGCGTCGCCACGCACGCCGCGTCGCAGGCAAGGCCATCGGCCCCGCGGGCGAACAACACACCCGTTTCCTCGAACGTCTCGCGACAGGCGGCGATCCAGAGTTGCAGCGCATCCGCGACCGCGTAGCCGGCGTACGAGTCGCCGCCCGCCGCGAAGGTGAGCGCGCAATCGACGCGATCGCGCTCGCTCACGCAGGCGAGCGCTTCCCGACTCGCGTCCGCCGCATCGGTCTTGCCGCCGGGGAACACCCACACGTTGCCGAAAGTGCGCAGCGTCCGGGGCCGGCGCAACAGGAGCACTTCGACGGCGGCCCCGCCGCCGCTCTCGCGTAACAGGACGATGGTAGCCGCAAGCTCCGCGCCGCTCATCGGCGCAGTATGCCGCGCCGCGCGGCGCTGTGTACTAGCGCAGGAGACTGCGCAGCATCCACGCGGTCTTTTCGTGGATTTGCAGCCTTTGCGTCAGCAGGTCCACCGTGGATTCGTCGCCGCCCCGCTCGGCCGCCGGAAACACTTTGCGCGCCGTGCGCGTCACCGCTTCGTGACCCTGGACGAGCAATCGCACCATCTGCAGCGCCTCGGGGGCGCCGGGAGTCTCTGCGATCGAGGTGAGCTGTGCGAATTCGCTGTTGGTGCCGGGCGCCGGGAGCCCGAGCGCACGGATGCGCTCCGCGAGCGCATCGAGCGCATTCCACAATTCCGTGTACTGCTCCATGAACATCAGGTGCAGGGTATTGAACATCGGGCCTTCGACGTTCCAGTGAAAGGAGTGCGTCTTGAGATACAGCGTGTAGGTATCGGCCAGCAGCCGCGACAGCCCGTCGGCGATCGCCTTGCGCGAGTGCAGATCGATGCCGATATCGATCGATGCGACGGAGGCTGCGCCAGCGGTCTTGCGGACGGGCCGCGTCTTGGTAGCCATGACTACTCCCATGGGAAAGCGGCTGCCAATATATCAGTTGTGGTGCCGCGTGGCGCCACGGCATTCCGGGCCATCCGGGCGGTCGATGACCTCAGGTCTCGTCGCGATAGCGGCGAATGCGCGCGGCGAGCCACAGCAGCGCGCCAGCCGCCACGACTCCGAGCCACAGGTCCGGGTTCAGCAACAACGGTGTTGCATCCAGGTGCTCGTAGAGTGCCTTGAGCCGCACCGCCTCATCAGACACCCCGGTGTGACGGAGCTGGCGGAAGAACCCACCGAGCCGGTAGCCGACGAATTCGGCCACGTGTCGCGTACCGAAGACCTGGCGCTCGACGAACATGGTCAGCGGCGGCACCAGCGTGACCCACAGGTAGACGCTGCGCCGCGCCCACGCCGATGCCACCAGCAGCACCGCGACCACCGGGGCGTACCACAGGCCCGCGATGATCAGGTCCGCGAACAGCAGCGCCTGCGTGCGCAACCACATGGCGGTATCCCACGGCGCGACACCCGCGAGCGGCGTGCCGGCAAATCGCGCCGCGAGCACCGCATAGCAGACGATGCTGGTAACGGCCGACACGGTATAAGCGAGCAGCGGCACCGCCAGCAGTGCCACCAGCGCCTTGGACGCGACGGTTTCGAGATCGGAGACCGGGAGCGACTTCCAGAAGAGGATGCTGCGGTCCTTGCGTTCGGCATACAGGCAATCGAGCACATAGATCGAGACGATGATCAGCAGGGCGATCAGCTGCGGGACGAGCATCGCTCCGGTCACGATCCCGAAGATGCTCGCCCGTTTCTCGGGTGTCAGGGATTGCAGGAATTCGCGCCCCTCGCCGTCCAGCTGGATCTGCACGTGCGGGCCGATGCTGATCGTACCGACACCGGCCGAGAGGATCAGGACGGCGGCCACGATGAGCGGCACGACCCACAGCGCCCGGTGCTCCCAGAACTCGCGGCGGATCAACGTGATCAGGGTCTTCATGGCGCGGCTCCCGGGGTGATCGCAGCGGCCGGCTCGCCGGCCCGCTGCGTGCCCTGCATCTTCGCGACGAACAGGTCGGCGATCGACGGCGTGCGCACTTCGCCCAGGCGCTCGAGCTCCGCCGCGCTGCGTCCCTCGAAGAACATCGCCCGGCGCCCGAAGACCTCACGCTCGTAGAACGGATGCAGCGCCCTTCCTGCGACTTCGCTGTCGCGGCGCACGATGACCTGCATGTACTTGTCGGCCAGCGCCTCCACTGCGCTCGCCAGCACGATGCGGCCGTGCTGCATGAAGATCACGTCCGTGAAGAGATTCTCCACTTCCTCGATCTGGTGCGTCGTGACGACGATCGTGCGCTCCTTGCCGAAGTAATCGTTGAGGAGCGTGTCGTAGAAAGCACGGCGATACAGCAGGTCGAGGCCGAGCGTCGGCTCATCGAGCACGAGCAACCGTGCATCGATCGCGAGTACCAGCGCGAGATGCAACTGGGTCACCATGCCTTTCGAGAGCTCGCGTATGCGGCTTTTCGGCTTGATGTCCGTCTTGGCCAGGAATTCTTCGGCCCGCTGGCGTTCGAAGCGCGGATGCACGCCCGCCACGAATTCGACTGCCTGGTTGACTCGCAGCCAGCGCGGCAGCACGGCCACATCCGCAATGAAGCACACATCCCGCATGAGGGCGTCGCGCGCGGCACGCGGATCGCGGCCGAGCACGGTCAATTCGCCATCGAACGGCGTGAGCCCGAGGATCGCCTTGAGCGCCGTCGTCTTGCCGGCGCCGTTCGGCCCGACCAGGCCGACGATGCGTCCCGCCTCGACGGAGAAACTGACGCCATCGAGTGCGCGTGTCGCGCCGTAGATCTTGGTCAGGCCGCGGGCTTCAATGATTGTCGTCATTTTCGTTTCGTCCGAGTGATCCGGTCATGGCGGGCGCCGGGGTCCGGACGCCGGCCGCGAGCAGCTGCTCCGCCGAGAGACCGAGGCGTTGGATCGTCGCGTACACTTTCGGCCATTCATCCTCGAGAAAGCGCTGGCGCTCGTCCTTCATCAGCGCCTTGGTCGCGCCGGGGCTGACGAACATGCCGATGCCGCGGCGCTTCTCGACCAGCTGCTCGTCGACGAGAGCCTGGTATCCCTTGAGGACGGTGAGCGGATTGAGCCGGTATTCCGCGGCGACATTGCGCACCGAGGGCAGCGGGTCGCCTTCCTTGAGGGTGCCCTCGAGGATCATGGCGACCACCCGGTCGCGCAATTGCCGGTAGATCGGCTGGCTGTCGTCCCACTGCGATTCCATCATTGCTCCGCGGCCTGCCCGTTCACGACGGGCGCGGCCAAGTCAATCTAGCAGACCGTCGCACTGCTCAGCCGTGGCGCGCAGCCGCCGGCACCCCCGAGTACATGATCGCCGGCGCGTCGCCCCGGACGCGTGTCACCGAAGACCCCGCGACGAAAGTCCAGCTGCAGGCAACCGTAAGCAGGATCGCGACCGCGCCGCAGAGCAGCATCCGGACCCCGTTCGGCAGATTGCGGGCCGGGCCGTTGTTGATGACCTGAGTATTCATGTTCGTCTCCTCACCTTGTTCCCCGATCGGAGCGGCACCGTGCCGTTCCATATCGCTATGGTGTGATAGCTTACTACAACACTACATCATGTCAACACCAATTCACCGATCCTGGCCTCGATACGGCCAATCTATCTTTAACTAATTGATTATAATCAATAAATAATTCATTAACCCCACGACACACCCCGCCGCGTTCAACGGGAGCGGCCTCTTGCCGGGCTGCCGGAGCGGGTAAATTGCCCGGATGAGCGAAGAGGACGACGCCAGCCTGATGTCCCGCTACGTGCGCGGCGACGCGCGCGCGTTCGAGCGCCTGTACCAGCGTCACCGCGGCCCGCTGTACCGCTACCTCATGCGTCACACGCGCAATCCCGACACCGCAAACGATCTGTTCCAGGAAGCATGGAGCAAGCTCATTGCGACCCGCGAGCGCTACGAACCGCGCGCGAAATTCCAGACCTTCCTGTTTCACATCGCGCACAACTGCTTCATCGATCACTGCCGGCGTCGTGGCGCGCGGCCCGCAGGCGCAGACGATGCGGCGCTCGACTCCCTGGCCGCGCCCGCGACGACGCAACCCGATCGACACGCGGAGAGCTCGCAGATCCTGGCGCGCTATCGCGCAGCGCTCGCCTCCTTGCCTGCCGAGCAGCGCGACGTCTTCCTGCTCTACGAGGAATCGGGACTGTCACTTGAGGAAATTGCCCGCATCAGCGGCGTCGGCGCCGAAACGGCGAAGAGCCGGCTGCGCTATGCGCTCGCAAAACTCCGTGCCGCACTCGAACCGCACAGGGAACCGCCGCTCGGCGCGAACTTCGCAGGGGCGCGATCATGAGCGATCTGGAAATCGACGAACCATTCCGCACCGCCCTGCGCCACCTGTCGCAACTCGACGGCAGCGAACCGCCCGCGGAACTGGATCGCCTCGTCATCGGGCGTGCGCGCCATGCAATCGAGTTGTCCGGGCACCGCTGGTCACCGCGCGGCTGGCGCTGGGCAATGCCGGCAGGCCTCGCTGCCACGGCCGTGATCGCGACGCTGCTCGCGGTCTTCGCCGGTCTGCCGAAATCAGCGCGCATCCGGCCGATGAACGATGCGCTGCCCGTACCGCCGCAAGCCGCGTCGCGGGAAATCACCGATGGATCCGGTACCGCGACTGCGCTGGAGACGAGGGCTTCCGGCCCGCCGCCAGCGGAACCCGCTGCGGCACCTGCTGCGACGTCTCCTGCGGCGCCTGTTGCGGTCCCTTCACTGCGACGCGAGCAATCCGCGCCGGCAAACAATCTGTCGCCCGCCGCTGAACGCGATTCCCCAGGCGTCGCTACAACGGCCGCGACGGCATCGGGATCGGTCGCGGCAGCACCGCCTGCGTCCGAATCTCGGCCCCAAGCGGCTGCGAAATCAATGCCGGCAGCGGTGCAGGCGCGCCGCGCCATGGAAGCCGCACCGCCCACGGATGTCAGGCCCGGTGCCGCGGACGAACTTGCCCCGCGCGATCCCGCCAAGTGGCTGGAAGAAATCCGGCGGCTGCGTGCAGCGGGGCGCAGCGCCGCGGCCGATCGGGAGTGGGCGGCTTTTCGCAAGGCCTGGCCGGATTACCCGATCGACCCTGGCGCGCCCGGACGCTGACGGGCTCCGCAGATTGCAGAATCTGCACGCTCGGCGGCGTGCGTGCGGCGACGATTGCCCCTAGAATTTGCACGGGCTGGACCGGAGTCGTGCATGAAGCAGGCAGTCAACGTTGCGATCACCGGTGCCGCCGGCCATATCGGCTATGCCCTCGCGTTTCGCGTCGCCTCGGGCGCGATGCTCGGGCCTGATCAGCCGATCAATCTGCATCTGCTCGAGATCACCCCGGCGCTGCCACAGCTGCAGGGCGTGGTCATGGAGCTGCACGACTGCGCCTTTCCAACGCTCAACCGTGTCGTCCAGACGGACGATGCACGCGTGGCGTTCAGGGACTGCCAGATCGCGCTCCTCGTCGGCGCGCGCCCGCGCGGGCCGGGCATGGAGCGCAAGGATCTGCTGCTCGCGAACGCGCAGATCTTCTCGGCCCAGGGCAAGGCGCTCAACGAGGTCGCCAGCCGCAACATCAAGGTGCTCGTCGTCGGCAATCCGGCGAATACCAACGCGCTGATCGCACGTGCGAACGCCCGGGGTCTGAATGCGCGTAACTTCACGGCGATGACGCGTCTCGATCACAACCGCGCGCTCGCGCAGCTCGCCGCGAAGACAGGCCGGCACGTGTCGCTGATCCGCCGCATGATCATCTGGGGTAACCACTCCACGACGCAGTATCCGGACGTCAGTCATTGCCTCGTCGATGCCAAACCGGCGAAGTCGCTCGTCGACGCGCAGTGGCTCGATGAGTACTTCGTGCCCACGGTGCAGCAGCGTGGCGCGGCAGTCATCAAGGCGCGCGGGGCCTCGTCGGCGGCCTCGGCCGCGGCGGCGGCCATCGATCACGTGCGCACCTGGGTCAGCGGCACGCCGGTCGATGACTGGGTCAGCATGGCGGTGCCGTCCGACGGCAGCTATGGGATCCGCGACGGTGTCATCTATTCGTTGCCGGTGACCTGCCAGGGCGGCGACTACCGGATCGTGCCGGACCTTGCGATCGATCCCGCCGGCCGTCGGCGCATGGATACGAGCGACGCCGAGCTGCGCGAGGAGCGCGACGGAGTCAAGGAACTGCTCGACTGACACGCACCAACAAGCCTGCGGCCTCGCTGCCGCCCCGGCTGAGGAGTCGCGGTAAGCGCGGATGCGGGCGATGCGATGGGCCGCTATAGTCAAATGAGCAGGCGGGTGGCCGCCAGCGCGCCGGTCGGCGCTCGTCTTCAGGAGTAGTCAATGCTGGGCACCTTCATCACAGTGCTGGTCGTGGCGGCTGCGGCTTTCGCGGTTACGAAGGTCGGCGGCATCCTCACGCTCCTGTACCTCAGCGCGGTGCTGTATCTCGCCTATCGCCGGCTGCCGCTGATCATCTACACGATCACGTTCACGGTCCTGCTGATCGCTTACACGCTCCTCGGTGCGCCCGCCGGTACCTGGAAAGGCGTGCTGTGGGTACTGCTCGCCGTGCTGTGGCTGCTCAACATCCGCCCGCTGCGCAAGGCGTTGATCACGCGGCCGTTCATGAAGAGTTACCTGCGGGTCTCGCCGACCATGTCGCAGACCGAACGTGAAGCGCTCGAGGCCGGCACGGTCTGGTGGGATGGCGAACTGTTCACGGGCGCACCAAAATTCGAGAAGCTGCTCGCCGCCGCCACGCCGAAACTCTCGCCGGCCGAGCAGGCATTCCTCGACGGGCCCTGCGAGGAACTGTGCCGCATGGTCGATGACTTCGACGTTACCCATCGCCGCGGCGACCTGCCGCCCGAAGTCTGGGACTTCCTCAAGTCCAAGGGCTTCTTCGCGATGATCATCCAGAAGAAATATGGCGGACTCGAGTTTTCGGCCTATGCACACTCCTGCGTGCTGACGAAACTTGCGAGCCGCAGCGCGACGCTGTTCTCCACGGTCGCAGTGCCGAATTCGCTCGGGCCGGCCGAGCTGCTGCAGCACTACGGCACGGAGGAGCAGAAGAATTACTACCTGCCGCGGCTCGCGCGCGGCGAGGAAATCCCCTGCTTCGCGCTCACCGGTCCGCGCGCCGGCTCGGACGCGGGATCGATCCCGGATACCGGCGTGGTCTGCCGCGGCACCTGGCAGGGCAGGGAGACGCTCGGAGTGCGTCTCAATTTCTCGAAGCGTTACATCACGCTTGCGCCCGTCGCGACCGTCATCGGCCTCGCGTTCCGCATGTTCGATCCGCAGAAGCTCCTCGGCGACACGGCCGACATCGGCATCACCTGCGCGCTGCTGCCGCGCAACCTGCCGGGCATGACGATCGGGCGCCGCCACTTCCCGCTGAACGTTCCGTTCCAGAACGGTCCGGTCGAAGGAAAAGACGTGTTCCTGCCGCTCGACGCCATCATCGGTGGCCCGAAAATGGCCGGCCAGGGATGGCGCATGCTGGTCGAGCAGTTGTCCGTCGGCCGCTGCATCTCGCTCCCATCGAGCGCAACGGGCGGTTCGAAGGCCGCCGTTTTCGCCGCGGGCGCCTACGCGCGCATCCGCCGCCAGTTCAACATGCCGGTCGGCAAGTTCGAGGGCGTGGAAGCGGTGATCGCGCGCATGGTCGGCATGACTTACACGATGGATGCCGCGCGCTCGGTCACGGCAGGCGCGATTGATGGCGGCGAGCGGCCGAGCGTGCCTTCAGCAATGTTGAAGTATCACGTGACCGAAATGGGCAGGCGGGTCGCCAACGACGTGATGGACGTGCACGGCGGCAAGGGCATCTGCCTCGGGCCGCGCAATTATCTCGGGCGCGGGTATCAGGCGGTGCCGATCGCGATCACCGTCGAGGGCGCGAACATCCTGACGCGCAGCCTGATCATCTTCGGGCAGGGGGCGATTCGCTGCCATCCGTTCGTCCTGAAGGAAATGAACGCGGCGCGCGACCCGGACCGCCGGCGCGGCGTCGATGAATTCGATCGCGCGCTGTTCGGCCACATCGGTTTCTCCATCTCGAATGCTGTGCGTTCCTTCGTGATGGCGCTCACCGGCGCGCGTTTTGCGCGCGTCCCCGTGCAGGGCCCGATCCGCCGTTACTACCAGCACATCGTGCGCTTCAGCGCCTCGTTCGCCCTCGCAGTGGACCTGGCGCTGCTCACGCTCGGCGGCTATCTCAAGAAGAAGGAGAACCTCTCGGCACGGCTCGGCGACGTGCTGTCATGCATGTACCTCGCCTCGATGGTGCTCAAGCACTATGAGAACCAGGGCCGGCCGGCCGAGGACCAGCCGATCGTCGAATGGGCCTGTCGGAGTCTCCTCTACCAGGCACAGGAACAGCTGCACGGCTTCCTGCGTAACTTCCCGAATGCGTTCATCGCGGCGACGCTGCGCGCCTTCATCTTCCCGCGCGGCCTTACATACTCCGCGCCCAGCGATCGCCTCGGCGGCGTCATCGGCGATCTCGTCCTCGCGCCGAGCCAGAGCCGTGACCGTCTCTGCCAGTATGTCTACCGCACGATCGAACCGGGCAATCCGCTCGGCCTGCTGCACGAGGCGCTGGTGATGGCGTTAGCCGCCGAGCCCATCGAGAAGAAGATTCGCGTGGAGGGCGTGCGAACCGGCCGTGTCACGGCGCTCGATCTGCCCGGACAGATCACGCAAGCCGCCGCCGCCGGCATCATCTCGGAAACGGAAGCCGCGATGCTGCGCGAATACGACCGCAAGGTCATGGACATCGTGCACGTCGATGACTTCGCTGCGGATGAGCTCGGCACGCAGCGTGCGCCGGCGCCGTCTGCCACCACGAGCGAGACGCCCGCCAGCGCCCAGGTGGCTTGAGCGCGGACAGCGTTTCCGCCGCTGCGGCGCGTGCATGGCGATGGATGGTTCCGGACATTCGCGAAGTTCTCGGCGCTCGGCTTCGCCTAACTGGCGTTCGGGGCGATGCTGCCGGGACTGACGGCTCTCGTCAGTCGCATCACGTCCTGCGGGCGCGGACGTATACTCGCCCGCACCAGGACTCATCCCGAGGGCACCGTCATGCGTTCGATTCTGCTGCTAGCCACCCTGCTCGCGACGACAGCCGCCTGGGCGCAGGAGCGCACACCGTCGCCCGCGGGGGCCGAGGTCTACATCGTCTCCCCGGCGAATGGCGCCCGAGTCAAGAACCCGGTTGCCGTGCGGTTCGGCCTGAAGGGCATGGGCGTCGCACCGGCCGGCGTGAAGTTCGACAACACGGGTCATCACCACCTGCTGGTGGACGCGGCGGCGCCGCCGGACCTGTCCCTGCCGCTGCCCGCGACCGAAAAAATCCTGCATTTCGGCAAGGGCCAGACCGAGACGTCGCTGACGCTGGCACCCGGCCGGCATACGCTGCAGCTGCTGCTCGGGGACCAGAATCACATCCCGCATTCCCCGCCGGTGCTGTCGAAGGCGATAACGATCACCGTCGTGAAATGAGGCGGGCGCTGCGCTGCGCAAAAGGAAAGGCCCGGTTACCCGGGCCTTTCCTTTTGCAGATTCGCGAAAACGAGTTTCGCGAGGGGCGATTACCAGCGGCCACCGCCGCCGCCACCACCACCACCG
>JBAVOB010000065.1:0-1770 GCA_049691655.1 Steroidobacteraceae bacterium
ATCATCCGGCGGTCCGGTCGGTCGGTTACCGACAGCTGTGGCGCCACCTCGACGGCGCCACGACGCTCGAGGAGGCGGTGCAGCAGGGGATCGCCGCGACGCGGCAGTTGTCCAGGCGACAGCTGACGTGGCTGCGAGCCGACAACGCGGCCCTCCACGTGAATCCTTTTGGCGACAACGCTTACGAAAAGTGGCGCACGGAGCTGGCGGCAGCCGTCGCGGAGCATGGCTCGGGGGCCGCCGCCCGTGGTAGCATTTAAAGATTGAGCTTGCTCGGCGCAGACTAGGGAAGGTCAGGCGCGGAATTCGACAAGACCAAGCGGAAACAACAAGGAGAACCCATGGCCAAAGGGCAGTCGTTGCAGGATCCCTTCCTGAACCAGTTGCGCAAGGAGCGGGTACCCGTTTCCATCTACCTCGTCAACGGCATCAAGCTCCAGGGCCAGATCGATTCGTTCGATCAGTTCGTGGTGCTCCTGAAGAACAGCGTGAGCCAGATGGTCTACAAGCACGCGATCTCGACGGTCGTGCCGGCACGCAACGTGCAGATACCCACTGCCGAAGATGCGGCGTCCGCCGCGCCGGCCGCGGAGTAGTCGATTCTCAACACGGAGTCAGTGAGTGTTCGAACGCCCGCGCGCCGGTGAACGTGCGCTGCTGGTGCGTCTCGGCGTCGGGTCGCCGCTCGATCCCGAGGACCTGGAGGAATTCACGCAGCTCGCCCTGTCCGCCGGCGCCGTGCCGGTCGCGCGCGTGACGGGCCGGCGGAACCGCCCGGATCCGCGCTATTTCGTCGGCAGCGGCAAAGCCGCTGAAATCCGCGACGTGGCTGCTGCGCAGCAGGCGGATGTCGTCCTCATCGACCACCCGCTCTCCCCCGGACAAGAGCGCAATCTCGAGAAGCTCATCGGCCGCCGCGTTCTCGACCGCAGCGCACTCATCCTCGACATCTTTGCCCAGCGCGCGCGCAGTTTCGAAGGCAAGCTCGAAGTGGAGCTCGCGCAGTTGCAGCACCTGTCCACGCGCCTGGTGCGCGGGTGGACCCACCTCGAGCGGCAGAAGGGCGGCATCGGCCTGCGCGGGCCGGGCGAGACTCAGCTCGAAACCGACCGACGCCTCATCGCCAGACGCATGCGCAGTCTCACCAGGCGCCTCGAGCGCATCCGCCAGCAGCGCGACACGGGACGGCAGGCGCGCGCCGAGATCCCGGTGCCCTCGATCGCGCTCGTCGGCTATACGAACGCGGGCAAGTCGACGCTGTTCCGCGCGCTCACCGGTGCCGATGCCTATGTGGCGAATCTCCTGTTCGCGACGCTCGATCCCCTGGTGCGTCGCATCCGGTTGCCGGGGGGTGTGGAGGTCGTGGTGGCCGATACCGTCGGATTCATCCGCGAGCTGCCGCACGAGCTCGTCGCGGCCTTTCAGTCGACGCTGACGGAAGCGCGCGAGGCAAACCTGCTGCTGCATGTCGTCGACGCGAGTGACCCGCGGCGCGCCGAGCACATGGAGCAGGTCGTCGCCGTGCTGCGCGAGATCGGCGCGGGCGAGATTCCCTCGATCGTGGCGTACAACAAGATTGACCGCTTGCAGGCCGAACCCGGCCTCGAGCGCGACGTGGACGGCCGCGCAGTGGCGGTACGGATCTCGGCGCAAAGTGGCGCGGGGCTCGACCTGCTCGCGAGTGCCATCGTCGAACGCATCGCACGCGTGGCCCGGCGTGCGCGCGTGCGGCTGCCGGTGACGGCGGGAGCGTTGCGCTCGCGCCTGTAC
>JBAVOB010000066.1:0-14129 GCA_049691655.1 Steroidobacteraceae bacterium
CCGGGGCGGGCGGGGGCCGGGCGGGCCCGCCACCGCTCAATGCCAAACTACTTCTACTTCGGCGTGTGTACCGAATAGACCTGGCTCGTCAGCGACCCGGTCATCAGCGGCTTGAGTTTCTCCGGGACCGGCTTGTAGGCATCCGATTTCAGAAATGCTTCGACGTCCGCACGACTGTTCCACATGCTCACGGAACCCGTGTCCAGTGTCTTCGCATCGAAGAAATACTTGACCCACCTGCAGCCCTTCGCCGCCTTGTACAGCTTGTTGATGTCCGTATCGACCATCTTCATCACCTGCTGCTGCTGATCGACTCCCGCAGCCGTCAAGTGCACGATGCGAATGACCGGGTCCGCCGCTGCGGCTGACGAGAACGTGACGACCAGCGCCGCGAATACGCCTGCAAGCAATTGCCGCAGTGTCGAAGACCTCGAAATGTTCATGAGGCGATTTCCTTCTTGTTGAAACGACGTGCCGCACCCGCGGCTCGTCCCGCGGTGAAGCGTAGCACCGTTGGAAGCGCAGCGGCCGTCCATCCCGGCGGGTGCGGATTCTTGCGGCGCTGCATCAAAGCTTCGAGTATTTGCGCGCGCTGCCGTGCGCCTTGTCGGCCGGGTACCTGCGCGCGTTGAGCGCGATCTTGTCGCGCGCTGCGGCGGCCAGATCGACGCCGAGCTTGTCGGCGAGACGGATGACGTAGAGCAGCACGTCGGCGAGCTCCTGCCGCGCCAGCTCGAGCGTATCGGCCGGAAGGCTCTGCGACTGCGTCTCCGTCAGCCACTGGAAGTGCTCGAGCAGCTCGGCCGCCTCGACGCTGAGCGCAGCGGCGAGATTCTTCGGCGAATGGAACTGATCCCAGTCGCGCTCGTCGGCGAACTTGCGCAGCGCTTCGCGCAGTTCGGCCAGCACATCGGGCGGGGACGTTGCCATGCCGCGAACCTTAGCAGACGGGCGGGCTGCGCCGCATGTCCGGTGACGTCGAGGGTACGCGACGGCTACCTGGCGCGACGGAACGTGAGGTTGAACCGCGCGCCGGCCGGCGCACCGCTCGTCGGCGCGGCAACGCGTCGCACCGCGTGGTAGCCGGCGCGCGCGCAGCCACCCCACACCAGCACGTCACCGTCTTCGACCGGCACGCGGCACGGCGTGCCGGAACGCGAGGCGCCGTACCAGAGAAACGTCGCGGGCAAACCGATCGACACCGAGACGATCGGGTGTCGCATGTCGAGCTCGTCGAAATCGCGATGGACCCCCATTTGCGCGCCGACTGCATAGCAGTTGACCAGGCAGCAGTCCGGGGCGAAGCCGGGAAAGCCGCCGCGCTCCGCTGCATCCGCCGCGAGCGCACGCAACAGCGGGGGCATCGCGGGCCAGCGCCGTCCCGTCAGCGGATCGGTTTCGACATAGCGGTAGCCGCGCGGGTCGCTGTGCCAGCCCCAGGCCCCGCAGTTCGTCATCGCGACCGTCATCACACCGCCGCGCGTGCGCAGGTGCCGGAACGGCGCCACGGCGGCAATCGTTTCGATCTCGTCCATGAGAGCCGCTGTCCCAACGAACCCTGGGAGCAGCGTGACGTCGGTGGCGACCCGCGTGAGTGCCACGCCGCTGCGCTGCGCTGCCGCCGTCTTCGCCATCAGGTCAGCGTGTCAGTGAACCGCGCGCTGCTCAACTTCGGTCTTCGTTGCCAGGCTGAAGCGCGGCTCGGTACGTGATCGCTTGCCGAGCACCAGATCGGCAGCCAGGCGTCCGACCGCCGGCCCGTGTTTGAAGCCGTGACCCGAGCCGGCGCCGACGAGCCACGCATTCGGCACAGCCGGATGCCGGTCGATCAGCAGATCGCCGTTGGAACTGTTCTCGTACTGACAGACGCGCGCTTCGCTCAACGGCCGATCGGCAAGCGACGGGAAGCGCCGCCGCAGGTAGGCGCGCACATCGGCGAGGCCCTCGGCCGACAGCACGCGATCGCCGACGTCGGGATCCACCGCGACCCCATGCCTGTCGTGCGCGATCTTGAAGCCGCGTGCCTCGAGATCGGGAAATCCGTAGTAGATATCGCCGTCGTTGAAATCCGCCCAGCCCGGCAGCGCGCCGGGCAGGAAGCGCGTATCGCCGGCTTCAGGCGCGAAAAACATCACTTCCTGCCGGGTCGGGAAAATCCGCTTGCCTAACAACTCCGGGAACACCTTCGGCAGCCATGGGCCGCAGGCAAACACATAGTGGTCCGCCGCGAGGCGTGCGCCGTCGGTCAGCTCGATGTGCGTGAGCGGCCCGCCGGTGGCCGCAGCGGTGACGCGTGCGGTGCGGTACTCGCCGCCGTGCGCGACAAATTCCTGCACCAGGGTCTGCACGCCGCGGCGCGCCATCAGGGCGCCGAATTCCGGCTCGTACAGCCCCAACGCCACGCCGTCCCAGTTGATCTGCGGGAATCGCCGCGCGAGCTGCTCGTGGTCGAGCAACTGCGTCGGCAGGCGCAGGTCGCGGTGAACGGCGAGCGCCTGATCGACGTACGGCTCGCGGCGCGCGAAGAAAAACAGCACGCCAATCTCGTGAAAGATCGGCAGCCCCGCGCGCGCCGACAGCCACTTCCAGTCACGCAGTGAATCCCAGGCCATCTGCGTGTAGATCCGGTCGGCGCCGTAGACGCCACGGGTCATGCGGGACTCGCCGCCTGACGACGCCCGCGCGTGCGCCGGGCCCGCGGCGTCAAGGAGGAGCACGCGTTTTCCGGCGGCGCGCAGCCACCATGCGGTCCAGGAGCCGAATACACCTGCGCCGACGACGATGGTATGCCAGCTTTCCCTGACAGCTTGCGTCGCGGGGATGCGCGCGGCCGCTGTGATCGCGACTGCCGCGGCCGCGCCCCGAATCAGGGCTTGTCGCCGTGTAATAGAGCGCTTCATCGTCTGCACCCGGAATGCAATACCGCGCGGCTCACCGCCGCCTGGGTGCGAAGGATACCGGATGTGACGGCGGCCGCGACCCGCTCGGGTCGGCCGCCGGCGGCGCTCAGAAGCGGCGTGGTCCGCGGCTGCCGCCGCCGGAACGCTCGCGCTCCTGCGCTTCGTTGATCTTGAGCGCACGACCTTCGTAGTCCGTGCCGTTCAGCGCCTGCATGGCACGCGAGGCGTCGGCATTCGACATCTCGACGAAACCGAAGCCGCGCGGGCGACCGGTATCGCGATCCGTGATCAGGGCAACCGTCTCGACGGTGCCGTGAGTCGAGAAGAGCTTGCGCACGCCATCCTCGGTCGCGGTAAAGGGCAAATTTCCAACGTAGAGTTTGGTCACTGCAAAGTACTCATGGAGAGGGAGTGGGAGGAACGGAAACCGGGGTGGCGGGCTGCGCGGCCGCGACGCGTCGCCGCTGCTCCTCATGCACCTGCTCGAGCGTGAGGCCGGTGACGGCCACGACGACGCTCAACACCGGGTGCGCGGGATCGCGCGGGAGCCTCAGGCCATGCATTTTTTCCCAGGCGCGGATGCGCGCGTCGGGTGCATTCAGGGTGGAGGATTGCTCGGCGAAGTCGCGCTGGCGGCGCTCTTCGGCCTGGAACTGCTCGAGAGCCAGTCGGGAGCGGTAATCCTCGATCAGTTCGCCAGGAGCGGGCCGCGGCGCCGATTGCGCGCCCAGGGGCCAGGAAGTCGAATTCATTCAATGCTCCGGAAGTCGCGTCCTCCTCGAGAGGATCGCGAAAAAACGCAACGTGCAGTGTGCGCCTCGCCTGCTCAAATTGATACTGTTATTTCAGATCACGGCCAGCGCGTCGCGCCCGTGCACGCGGCCGGCTCAGCGCCAGCGCGTTCGCCCGATGGACGTGATCTTCTCCGGATCGAGTCACACTCGCAGCGGCGGCATCTTCGGAAAACTCGGCAGCGCCGGGTCGAGCCTATCCCACGCGTACCCGCGTGCCGTTGTAGTGGCCTGTGCCGGTCGCGCGCTGGCAGTCGCGGCATTGGCATTGAATCGCCATCCGCGGCTCCGCAGAATAAATACACGCCGCGGTGCAGCATCGCTATGCTAGCGCCCGTGATGCCGGGCCAAATCTTCCCCGGCGAGGGAGAAAACGTGAGAAAGCTACTGACCTCGTTTAGCGCGTGCGTCGCGCTCACCGGTCTTGGCATCCCGGTAGCCGCGCCGGCGCAGGACAAACCGCCCGAAAACTACCTCTATGCGACCTATTTCATCTGTGACGTGACGCAGCAGGAGCGATCCGACGAGATCGTCCAGCAGCTCTACAAGCCGCTGTGGGACGCCGCCGTGACCGACGGCAAGGTGGCAAAGTGGGGCTGGCTGGCCCATCACACCGGAGGCCACTGGCGCCGCCTCATGTACTTCAGCGCCCCGAGCGTCGCAGCGCTGCTCGATGCCGAGAAGAAAGTATTCGATCAGGCGACGGCCAAGAACAAGAAGCTCGACACCGAGTTCGGCAAGATCTGCAATTCACATGATGACTACATCTGGCACACCGTGGCCGGCTCGGGGCCGGGTGTTGTGCGCGGCGGCGCGAGCTTCTCCACCTACTTCGTGTGCACGCAGACGCGTGAGGAGGAAGCGGACGCGCTCGTCAAGCAGGTGTTGGGTCCCATGTACGACAAGATGGTCGCGGACGGAAAACTCAAGTCGTGGGGCTGGAGCGAGCACGTGGTCGGGGCGGAATTCCGCCGGCTCGCCACGTTCACGGCCACCGACGTGCCGACGCTGATGACTGCGCGGGCCGAGATCGTAGCGGCGCTGACCAAGAACCCGCTCGGTCGCACGTTTGACGGCATCTGCGGGTCGCACGCCGACTACATCTGGGAGATCAAGACCGAAAAACCCTAGTCAACGGGGCTAGCGCATCGATCCGGTTCCCTGCCAGGGCACGAATGGCAATCGCGATGAATGTTGCGCCGATCAATATGGCACGCAATATTTTCTCTTCGAAAGATTGACCAGGTGGCCTGGAGTACTGTTCCGAGCTCCCCTTTGCGCTGTAATCTCATTTCGCACCGCGCTGCAACGCCGCGCGGTGCGGCGCTCATCCAACAGCAACATAAAGGGATCATCATGAAGCGTTTCAGCATCGGGCTGCTGCTCGCAGCCTCGGCCGCATTGGTTGCGGTCACGACTCCGGTTTTCGCGCAAAGCAGCCCGCGCGCCTACACGGAAGGGCCGGTCGTCGCGGTTTCGTACATCCGCACCGAACCGGGCAAGTTCGACGATTACCTGCAGTATCTTGGCACTACCTACAAGAAGGCCATGGAAGAACAGAAGAAGGCTGGTGTCGTGGTCGACTATGCGATCTACCAGAACACACCGACGAACCTCAACGATCCGGACCTGATTCTCACCGTCACCTACAAGAACATGGCGGCGCTCGACAACCTGAATGAGCGAACCGACCCGATCATGGAAAAGTTATGGGGTTCGCTCCAGGCCTCGAACGCGGCGGTCGCCGAGCGCGGCAAGCTCCGTACGCAGCTGGGCGGGCGACTGCTGCGTCAGCTGTTCCTGAAATAGTCAGCCCGAGTCCACAGGAACGGCGGCGAGGGCAGGCGGAGTCGTGCCCTCGCCGCTGCCGCTGTCACCAGCGCCGTCAGCGTCGTCGCGCAAACCAGGGAGAGCCGCATGCTCGCGTTGCAACGAATGCTGCCACTCTGCGCCACCCTCATCGTCATCGCGGTGAATGCCGCCGCCAATCTCCTGCCCATCAATGGCTACGGCACGGGCGAACTCTCGGACCTTAATCCGACCGGGTTCACGCCCGCCGGCTGGGCGTTTTCGATCTGGAGCCTGATCTACCTGGGTCTGCTCACGTATGCCGTCGCTGCGCTGGGCGGTTCCGAGCGCACGCGAGCGCGCGCCGCGAGCGTGGCGACGCCCTACCTGGTCAACGCCGCAGCCAACGTGGGATGGATCTTCGCCTGGCATTACCGGCGGGTCGAGCTCAGCTTCGCAATGATGCTCGCGATCCTCGGCACCCTGACCACGATCTACGTGCGGCTGCGACGGCAGCCCGCCCCTTCCGCACGGGAGTTTGTTGCGGTGGATGCGCCGTTCAGTCTCTATTTTGGCTGGATCACGATCGCGACCTTCGCGAACCTTGGCACGGTGTTCTTTGCGCGGCACGGTTACCCGTTCGCGGTGTCCATGGACGAATGGGCGCTCGTCAGCGTGAGCCTCGCGACCGCGATCTACGTGTGGATGGGCGCAGTCACGCGAGACCTCGTCTACAGCGCCGTGTTCGTTTGGGCGGCGCCGGCGATCGCCGCCCGCCCAACCGGCGTCAGCGAGTCCGTGCGGCTGGCGGCCCTGGCCGGCGCCGCCGCCGTAACGGCAACGATGATCTGGGCCGCTTCCAGGCGGGACCGAGGCAGAACTACTTCTTGGGATCGTCCCCGCCCGCCCAGGCGATGAACAGCCAGTGGCCATTTTCCTTGACCAGAACGTCAGTGTAATGGCCCGTCACGGTTTCCCGTTCCTTCTTATAATTCTCGCGGACAGTCATGTAGTTATATTGAGCGACGGCGACGTTGCCCGTGATCGTTGCCGAGATCGGGAACAGCTCCTGCTCAAGAACCGTTGAACTCTCGGAATCGTACCGGCTCCAGTGCTTGAGAGAGGCCTTGTCGCGCGGCATCGGCGCACCGGTGTCCCAGTAGCGCAGGTTCGCGTGAACCATCGTGTCGATCCAGCTCGTGTCCTTGGCCGCGGCCATCTTCCACTGCAGCTGCTCGAGCTGCCAGACTTCCTGCTGCGCGCTCGGCGTGTCTGCGGACGCCGCCGCCGCGAAGCTGCAGAGTGCGAGCGCGGCGCCGGCCCAGCATGCGAATCGAATGAACATGGCAGATCTCCCCTTGGTGTTGTATGTGGATACGCCTGCGAGCAGGCGCGCAAGTCGACGCCCTGCAGCGTACTCCGCTTGCGACTCGACAGCTGAACATTCGGGAATGGAACACCTGCAGCGTCGCGGCCGAGTCGCGCGCGCTGCAGCGCGTCACAACGCAAAGAGCCCCGTCGTGCCCGTCAGCCACCATGCCGCGATCCCCCCGAGCGCCGCGAGGCGCCCGGCCTCGAGCCATATGAATCCACGGCGACCTTCCGAAACTCCGCCGATGATCCACAGCGACACGCCCAGCGCGAAAAGATAGCCGAGCGTAGCGCCCGACGACAACTTCGGTACCGTGGCAAGGTAGTGCGTGCCGAACCCCAGCATGACGATCGACTGCGCCACGCAGTAGCCAGTTGCCACCGCTGGAATCGAGGGGTGGAACTTGCGAAAAGTGGTCACCGCAAATGCGGACTTCGGGTACCCCGCGGCGACGTCATCCGGGCGCCAGCCGGGGGGCCGCAACCACACGAGCAGCTTGTCGTGCCAGGCTGCAGCGCGCGCGCTGTCGAGAGCCAGCGTCCAGTAGGTATGCAGGTTGGCCCACAGGGGATTCCACGAGTGCAGCGGATCACGCGTCCCGTAGACGACCGGCACGGCCGCCAGCTCGGGCTGGAAGGTACCGAAGAGGCGATCCCAGAGGATCAGCAGGCCGCCGTAGTTGCGATCGACGTATTCGCTGTTGGCGCCGTGGTGCACGCGGTGATTCGAGGGCGAGGCGAAGATGCGATCGAATATCCCGAGCGAGCCGACCTGTTCCGTGTGAATCCAGAACTGGTAGAGCAGATCGATCAGGGCGACCATCACGAACAGCTGCGGCGGAAACCCTAGCAGCGCCATCGGCAGGTAGAAGATCCACGAGAACAGGAAGCCCGTGCTCGTCTGGCGCAGTGCGGTGGAAAGGTTGAACTCCTCGCTCTGGTGATGCACGACGTGCGCCGCCCACAGGACGTTCACTTCGTGGCTCATGCGGTGAAACCAGTAATAAAGGAAGTCGTAGAGCAGCAGCCCGCTTGCCCACACCCACAGCGCGTCCGCCGGCAGGGTCACGACGCGCGCCCGACTCCAAACAGCAATGTAAATGCCAGTGTTGACCAGGCGCGTGAACACACCCGAGTACGTGGACAACGCGCCGATATTGATGCTGTTGATCGCATCGGCGGCGCGGTACGACTGGCGGCGGCGTATCGACCCGATCGCGATTTCGATCGCGATGGCCAGAAAAAATACGGGTGTCGCCCAGAGGATGACCCGCTCGTACATACGGGCGGGATTGTAGCGGGTGTCGGCGGCGCCGTTGCCACGACCCGTGAATGTGCGGCCGCAGGGGCTGCGACGCTCTAGAATGAGCCGTACCCGTCCGGTCGCAACGCGGCGCCGCCCATGCTCTCGTTTCGCCATGCCAGGAGATTCGCGGACCGTCTCGGCCCCGGCCTGATCACCGGCGCCGCGGACGACGATCCGAGCGGGCTCGCGACGTACTCCCAGGCCGGAGCGCAGTTCGGCGCGGGCATGCTGTGGACGCTCGCGTTTACCACGCCCCTCATGATCGGGATCCAGATGGTCAGCGCGCGCATCGGCTGGCTCACCGGGCGCGGTCTCGCCGCCAACTTCTGCCGCGTCCTGCCACAGCCGGTCGCCGTCTCGCTGGTGGCTCTGCTCGTACTCGCCAACACCCTGAACATTGCCGCCGATGTGGCCGCCATGGGCGAATCGCTGCAGCTCGTGGTCGGCGGGCCGGAACACGGCCACGCACTGCTCTTCGGCGTGCTGTGTGCGGCGCTGCCGGTGTGGCTCGGGTTCGACGCGATGGTGCGCGTGCTCAAGTGGCTCACGCTCGGGCTGCTCGCCTATGTCGGGGTCGTCTTTGCCTTGCACGTCGACTGGGAACGCGTGCTGATCGGGACGCTCATCCCGAACCTGCGCAGCGGCAGCGCGTACTGGATGATGATCGTCGGCGTGCTCGGCACGACGATCAGCCCCTACCTCTTCTTCTGGCAGGCTGCCCAGGAAGCGGAAGGACGCCAGCGCATCCAAGGCGACCGTGATATTTCGCAGCACGCGATATTCCTCCGCGAGCACCTGTACCGCATCAAGCTCGACACCTTCGTCGGCATGGTGTTCTCGAACATCATCGCCTTCTGCGTGATGCTCGCGACCGCCATCACGCTAAATCGCCACGGTATCACCGACATCGAGACGACGCGGCAGGCGGCGGAAGCCCTGCGGCCGATCGCCGGGGAATTTGCCTTCGAGCTGTTCGCGCTCGGCATCATCGGCACCGGCATGCTCGCCGTGCCGGTGCTCGCGGGCTCCGCGGCGTATGCGGTCGCGGATCTCTTCCAGTGGCACTCGGGGCTCGACCACACACTGATCGAGGCGAAGGGTTTCTACGGCGTATTGATCGCCTCGACCGCAGTCGGCACGCTGGTCGACTTCTCCCCGCTCGACCCGATCAAGGCGCTGGTGTGGAGTGCAGTGGTCAATGGGGTGGTCGCCGTGCCGATCATGGTGGTGATGATGCGGCTCGGCAGCAATCCCGCGATTCTCGGCGAACACACGCTCTCGCGCCGTCATCGCTGGTTCGGCTGGATCGCGACGCTCGTGATGCTTGCGGCCGTGCTCGCGATGATCGGCTCGTGGTTACGGTAAACGTGCAGGCCACTCGGGTCGCGCTGCGGCGGGCTCGGGATTGCTGGTGCCCCGCAGTTCGTGACCAAGACAATTTGAATGGCCGCTCTTGACCCAGGCTGTGTGAAAACCCCCGGCCAATTACGGTTTGCTGACACGCCGGCCCGATATTCTGGCGATAGTCGGGATTTGTCCGAGCAAATAATGAAGACGAAGAGGTTCTAGGCCCTGATCGCCTGCATCAGGGGGATGACCCCGAAGATCTGCATCACCCGTTTCAAGTTGTAGGCCAAGACGTGCAGACTCATCTCGGTACGAACGTTCGGTAACCTCTTCATCAGGAAGTGCGTAGACCCCATCCAGGATTTGAGCGTACCGAACACATGCTCGGCCGTTTGCCGGCGGATGCGCGCTGCCTCGGGCAGCTTCTCCAGCCGGGCCTGCATCGCCTCCAGTACCGCCTCGTGCTCCCAGCGCGCAATGCGCCGGTAATCACCCGTCGTGCACTGTGACTTGATTGGACAGCGCGGGCAGGCCGATGACCAGTACTTGTGGATGATCTGGCCGTTCTCAACGGTCTTGAAGCGCCAGATGGCCTGCTGCCCAGCCGGGCAACGGTACTCGTCTTTCTCGGGAATGTAATGAAAGTCGCGCTTGTCGAACTGACCTTTGGCCAAGTTGTTCGACGTGTAAGACTTAGGCACCAGCGCGTTGATCCCCGCCTGCTCGCACTCGAGGATCTCCTCGCCCTTGTAGTAACCGCGATCGGCCAGAGCCGTGAGCTGCTCGCTGCCGATGGCTGCTTGTGCCTGCTTGCCCATGCTGGCCAGTTGTGACCGATCGGTGCCCTGGTTGGTCACCTCATGGGTTACGACCAGGTGGTGCTTGGCATCCACCGCGGTCTGCACATTGTAGCCAACCACACCTGACCCTCGGGCGCTGGTGGCCATGGAGCGCGCGTCCGGATCGGTCAGCGAAACCTGCTTGTCCGGGGCCTGGGCCATCTGCTCGCCTAAGTGCCGGAGCCGCTGCATCTGCGCCCTGACCGTCTCGACCTTCTCCTGCAAATGCTCGACGCGCGCCTCGGTCACGCTGCTCGGGTCCCGATCGGCGCGATCCAGATCCGCCAGATACCGCGCAATACTCTCCTCGAGCTGCTGCATCCGCGCCTTGAGCTTGTGATCCGTGAAGTTCCGATCCCGCCCGTTGACCGCCTTGAACTTGCTGCCATCGATCGCTACAAGTGCTTCGGTGAACAACCCCAGCTCCCGGCACAGCACCACAAACTCCCGGCACACGCGCCGAATGGCCTGGCCGTTGTCCTTCCTAAAATCCGCGATGGTCTTGAAGTCCGGCGTGAGTCGCCCGGTCAGCCAGATCAGCTCGACGTTACGCTGGCTCTCGCGCTCCAATCGCCGGCTCGACTGAATGCGGTTCAGATACCCGTAGATATAGATCTTGAGCAGCGTGCCGGGGTGGTAGGCAGGCCTGCCCGTTGCTTCCGGTTCCGCGCCCTGAAAGCCCAGGTCCTTCAAATCCAACTCATCGACGAACACATCGACTACCCGCACCGGGTTGTCCGCGGCGATGTAATCCTCCAGGCTCTCAGGGAATAACGTGCTCTGGGATCGGTCCTGGCCTACGACGTATCGCTTCATAGCAGGCTCGCGAGGCTACGTTGCTGCTATTTTATAAGATCCCGAGAATAGCCACGGCGTTTTCACACAGGCTAGACCCTAAGGCGACGGTCGCAGACGTCCGCTATCGCGGAGTCCATTTCAATCAGGTCCTTCCCGGGTCGCGTGCGTTCGGTTCTGTATTGGTCGTTCGCACCCGCCGTCGTACGATGTATTCGACGCCACGAGCGCGGCTAGCCCACCCCCGCAGCCGAGGCGGGATCCCTTGAGGGCTTTGGATTTGCGCCCATAATCAAAATCCAAAACATGAACAACAATTCCCCAAACGAGAACGGTTGCATCCACCGGGAAACGACGTCTTCGTACTGTGGCAAGACGAAGGACGTCAGACTGTTTATCAGATACGTGAAGCCATGAGCGATCAGCAGGACCCCCAGAATGCGGGGAAGGAAGCCCGACCGGTACACCAGCAGTCCGAGAGGGAACAGCCAAAGTCCCCAAAATATGGCGGCAACATCAAATCCGTGACCGTGCAGTCGGACGAAAAGCGCTGCCAAAGCATCCCGTCGAGGCTTATCGAAAGCGGATAGGAAGTCCGCGCCGTGCACGAGAACGAGGGCGGCAATTGCGTTCAGTTCATTCAGAAACGCGATCGGAATCGAGACCGCAATCAATATCACCATGAGCATTGCGCGGCGCTGGTTGACTCCCCTAAATAGATCGTACAAAGCCAGGACCACGAAGATAAAGAGGGCCTGCGAGATGAATTCGGCTGCTATGCCGAGGCGAAAGAGCGTTTCAAAGGTGGCGATGTTATTGATCGTCGCCGTCGCGTTTCCGTGCACGATAACCTTGTTAGGAACATAGATGAGGGCGAAAACGCCTGGTATCGATGCGATCAGATACAGCAAGCCTGCGGACCTACCGGGATTCTTGGTGAAGAACATGTGTGCTCCGTGGGAGGGGTGGGCTTCCGAGGCACCTGTAGTTACGGTTTATGCGAACCATATAACCCGGATGCAGAGCAGGTTCCAAGCGCTCACCCGAGCGGCGGGTTTCGGGCTAGGAGTTTACTTGGAGCAAGTTCCGCTTCGGGCCGGAGGCGTGCGGTCACGCTCGCCGAAAGGCGTGTTCAGATCAGCTACCCGAATCATCTCGAGTGCGCGGCGCGCCGTCCGGTCGAGCATATCGATGCGTACAAGTGGCCACGGCGGTTTCGGACGCGTTTTCTTTGATGGGGTTGAAAGGTGGTGGCCAGGGGTGGAATTGAACCACCGACACGCGGATTTTCAGTCCGCTGCTCTACCAACTGAGCTACCTGGCCAACTGGAGACAGCCGGCCGCGTGAGGGCCCGGTATTAGACCGGGCACCCGCACGACCGTCAAGCGATGCCGGGCTGTGGAACCGGCTGCGAAGCGGAGCGCTATTTCCTGCGCCGCGCGCGCCTGACCGATCGCTTGCGCCGCACTACTCGCTTGCGTTTGACGACGCGACGCGCCGCTTTCCGTGGCGCCTTGTTCGCAGCGATGCGCCTCGCGGGCTTCGCCCGCGCCGGTCGCTTCTTCGCCGCAGCCTTCTTCGCGACGGTCTTCTTCACCGGTTGCACCTGCTTCGCGGCCGGCATTGCGGCGGGCTTGGCCGACGCCGCAGGCATGGCCTGGGCGACAATCTTCGTCGAATGCACCGCGAATGCCGCGCCATGCGGATCGAGAATCTGCGCGATGCGATCGCCACCCGCCACGTCCGTCGGGCCGTGCACAACACGGCCACCGGCCGCCCGGGCGCGTTCCGCCGCGGCATCTGCGCTCGCCACATGGGCGTAGGGCAACCAGTGCGGCGGTCCGGGCATGTTGGTCATCTTGTTGTAGATGCCCCCGCGCTGCTTCCCGCCCCAGCCGAAGATCAGGTAGATGCCGTTCGGCCCCATGTTCATGCGTTGCAATTCCTCCCAGCCGAAAAGCTGCCGGTAGAAATTGAAGGCCGCCTGGTAGTCCGTCGTCGCGAGCTCGTGCCACGAGAAATTCCCGATCGGTGTCATGCTGTCGTTGACCTCGGCTTCGCCAGCCGGCGTCGTGACGACGAACGCGGCACCCTGTGGATCGGTGAGCACCGCATAGCGCCCGACACCCGTGATGTCGGTTGCCGGCTTGTTCAACCGGGCGCCAAGCCGCTGGGCCGCCGCGACGGTCTCGTCCACATTGGGCGAGCCGATGTAGATCATCCAGTGGGGACGCGTTCCCGCCGGCACCTCGGGCGGCAACTTCATGATGCCGCCGACCGGTCCCCGCGAGCTCATCAGAAACAGATAGTTAGGATCCTGCTCCCATGGCTTGGAGGTCCAGCCCGCGACCTTGGCGTAGTAGTTAGCGGCGGCCCCGGTATCGTGCGTCATGAGCCCGTGCCAGATGAATCGTCCGCGAACGTCGTTCTTGTTCATTGCTGCTCCTGTAGTTCAGGCTAACCGGCGGCGGGCGGTACGTAGCCCTCGGGGGTCGCCGCGCCGCCACCGAATAAGAATTTTTCCATCTCGCCTTCGAGAAACTTGCGCGCCTTGGGTTGCATCGGCGTCAGCCGGTACTCGTTGATGAGCATCGTCTGGTGATGCACCCATTTCTGCCATGCTTCCTTCGAGACCTGGTCAAAGATACGCCTGCCGAGCTCACCGGGATACGGCTGGCGATCGAGCCCCGGCGCCTCGCGCTTGAGCAGGACGCATTGAACGGTGCGGGTCATGGTCTCTCCGTGCGGCGGGCGTGCATGCGTGCTGCCCGGCGGGGCGGGTCGAGGAGCGAGGGCCCGGCCAGCTGCTCCAGCAACTCGCTGATCGGCGCCGGCAGCCCGATGGCGGCCGGCCTGCGCGCGTTATACCAGAGCGTCTCGGTCCCCTCCATCACCGCGGCGAGTCCTTCGCACTCGACCAGGAGCGGGGTGATCGAGAGGTCGAAGTGTGTAAACCGATGCTGCACGTCAGCCAGCGCGCCGGGCTGGGCG
>JBAVOB010000067.1:0-10072 GCA_049691655.1 Steroidobacteraceae bacterium
GTTCCGCGGCCAGCTGCAGGCGCCGGATATGGCGCGGCTGCGCGCGCCCCACCCACGCGAGCACTGCCGCGCAGGATCCCGAGCGCAGCGCGATCTCCACGGCCCACAGCGGCATCGCGGTGCGCACGACGAGCACGCGCTCGAGCGCGATACCGTGCGCGATGAATGCCGGCGGGAACGGCTCGAATGGCGGCGCAACGAATGCCGACCAGCGCGCCGGTACGGCATGCGTGAGTCGCGCGAGCGCGGGGACGAGCAGGCGCAGCTCGCCGAGTCCGCGTCTCGCCGTGAGGATCTCGACGAGACCCGAATCCGGCCAGCCTCCGCCCGGCAGGCTCTCATCGAGCGCCGTAAAACCGGTGGCGACAACGCCCATGCGCGCCGCGCTGCGCCCGCGCCAGATGGCGGGATGCTGCAACAGATCGTGCAGGGAACGTTGGGGATCCAGGGCGGACATGGCCGTGGCAAAGGGTCTGATGGCGATAGCGCACAACGCCGGGGCTGCTGTGCCTCACCGCAGGCTGCACTTTTCAGGGACGAGCCTGCCCGGGACGCCTGCAGGCAGGCGCCGTTCGATCGTTGTCATCGGAAACCTCCCGCAGGCTCTTACGCGAGCCCGGTCTGCGCCTTGCCGCGGCGGAGCACGCCGACGACGATGCCTTCGATGAGCACGGATTCCTGCTTGAGATCGACCCTGATCGGTTCGAAATCCGGATTCTCCGGCAGCAGCCACACGACCGATCCGTCCTGCTTGTAGCGCTTGACCGTCACCTCGTTCTCGAGCCGCGCGACGATGATCTGGCGGTTGCGCACCTCGGGCGTACGATGCACGGCCACGAGGTCGCCATCGAGGATGCCGGCGTCCTTCATCGACATGCCGACGACCTTCAGCAGGTAGTGCGGCTTCGGCTGGAAAATGGCGGGATCGATCTGCAGGCGCGCTTCGATGTTCTCTTCGGCAAGAATGGGCTTGCCGGCGGCGACCCGGCCGATGAGGGGCAGGCCGAGCTGCTCGCGCAGGGTGTCCTTGAGCTGGATGCCGCGCGAGGTGCCGGGCATGAGCGCAATGACGCCCTTGCGTGCGAGTGCGCGCAGGTGTTCTTCTGCGGCGTTGGGGGAGCGGAAACCGAGTTCCTCGGCGATTTCGGCACGCGTGGGAGGCATGCCGGTTTCGGCGATGACACGCTGGATGAGGCGCAGGACGACAGTCTGGCGCGGCGTCAGGTCGGACATGGCGGATCCCTTCGTGTAAGACTGGGTCGAACCTGTTTATTCGTACAGTAACTGTGATTATATCCAGACAAAGCCAAACTGCAAGCCGCTTCGATGCCCTGGTCATCGGGGCCGGTCACAACGGCCTCACCTGCGCGTGCTACCTCGCACGCGCTGGCCTGAAGGTCGCGGTGTTCGAGCGCCGCAGCATCGTGGGTGGCGCAGCTGTCACCGAGGAGTTCCACCCGGGATTCCGTAACTCGACGGCGAGCTACACCGTGAGCCTGTTGAACCCGCAGGTGATCCGCGACCTGCGTCTGCACGAGCACGGCCTGACGATCGTCGAGCGGCCCATGCAGAATTTCCTGCCGCTGCCCGATGGCGACGCGCTCGCGACCGGACCCGGTCTGGCCGAGACCCGGGCGGCTGTCGCATGCTTCTCACGCCGCGACGCCGACCGCCTGCCCGCTTATTACGCCATGCTCGACCGCGCGGTCGCCCTGCTCCGCTCACTCCTGACCCGCACGCCGCCGACAGACCTGCGCCGCGCCCGTGACCTCTGGAGCGCGCTCAGCTTCGGCCGCGAGTTCCGCGGGCTCGGCGCGGAGACCCAGCGCGAGATCCACGAGCTGTTCACGCGCAGCGCCGGGGACCTGCTCGATGCCCTGTTCGACAGCGATCCGATCAAGGCCGTGATGGGCTTCGATGCCGTGGTCGGCGCATACGGCAGCCCCTACTCGCCCGGCAGCGGTTATCTGCTGCTGCACCATGCGTTCGGTGAGGTGAACGGCAGGAGCGGCACCTGGGGCCACGCCATCGGTGGTATGGGCTCAATCACCCGCTGCATGGCGCTGGAGGCGGCACGGCTTGGCGTGACGATCGAAGTGGACTCGCCGATTGCACGCGTCCTCACCGAGCGCGCACCGCGCGGCACAGGCTGCCGCGCGGTAGGCGTCGAACTTGCCGACGGGCGCGTGGTATCCGCGCCACGAATTGCCGCCAACGTCACGCCGAAAGTGCTGTTCCTGGACCTCGTGGAGGCCGCGGCGCTGCCCGAGGCGTTCCGCGAACGCATCGTCCGTTACCGCCTTGGGTCGGCCGTGTTCCGGATGAACGTTGCGCTCAGCGAATTGCCGCGTTTCCTGGCGCGGCCCGAACCCGGCCCACACCACAGCGCCGGCATCATCCTCGCGCCATCGCTCGCCTACATGGATCGGGCCCATGCCGACGCTCGCCTGTCGGGCTGGTCGAAGGCGCCAATCGTGGAGATGCTGATCCCGAGCACGCTGGACGACACACTCGCGCCCGCCGGGGCACACGTTGCAAGCCTGTTTTGCCAGCATTTCGCGCCGATCCTGCCCGATGCACGATCGTGGCAGGAAGAGCGCGACAAGGCGGTCCAGCTGATCATCAACACGGTCACGCGCTACGCTCCGAACTTCCGCGCGAGCGTCATCGCCCACTCCGCGCTCTCACCTCTCGATCTCGAAGAGCGCCTCGGTCTGACGAACGGGGACATCTCCCACGGCGCCATGGGGCTCGACCAGCTGTGGGCAGCGCGGCCGGTGCTCGGCTACGGGGACTACCGGACCCCGGTGAAAGGCCTGTTCCTCTGCGGGGCCGGTGCCCACCCCGGCGGCGGCGTCACCGGCCTGCCCGGGCTCAATGCGGCGCGCGAAATGTTGCGCTGAAGCAGCGTTACCGCGCCCCGGCCAGGCAGGGGAGGCCCGCCAAACTGTCGCCGGGCGCAGACAACTACCAACTCCGTGGTTGCAATCGCGCCGCAAATTTGTTGCAGTTGCGCGGCTGCGAGAGCAGTGTACGCAGTTCGTGCGTAGGCACTTGCGGTACAACCCGTCAAAATCCTAAGGGGAAATGGATCATGAAGAGCGCGATTGTTATGAAGGTGGCTGCCGTGGCAGTCGTAGCTGCGCTGGCAGCCTGCACGGACATCAAGCCACTCCAGGGAGACGTCGACAGCCTGAAGTCGCAGGTCAGCAAACTCCAGTCAGACCTCGCTGCGGCCCGCAGCGCCGCCGATCAGGCCTCGTCGGCTGCCAGTGCAGCCTCGCAGACCGCGAGCGGTGCGCAGAGCACGGCCAACCAGGCGCTCGCAGCCTCGCAGGCTAGCCAGTCGTGCTGCGACGCGACCAACGAGAAGATCGATCGCATGTTCAAGCGCTCGGTCGCGAAGTAAGAGCTCGAAGCTCCAACTTCGTTATGAACGCCGCGCCTCGTGCGCGGCGTTTTCTTTTCTGGCGCCCGCGAGTGATGACTGCGCACCGCCGCGCCGGTGCCCGGCTTTTCAATAGCGGATCAGCGCCGATCCCCAGGTGAGGCCACCGCCGAAGGCCTCGAGCAGCAGCAGTTCGCCGCGCTTGATGCGCCCGTCCCGCACACCCTGATCGAGCGCGAGAGGGACCGACGCCGCCGAGGTGTTGCCGTGATCCTGGACGGTGACGATGACGCGCTCCATCGGGAGTTCGAGCTTGCGCGCGGTGGCCTGGATGATGCGCAGATTCGCCTGGTGCGGCACGAGCCAGTCGATCGCGGACTTCTCGAGATGGTTGGCGGCGAGCGTCTCGTCGACGATGCGGCCGAGCGTGTTGACGGCAACCTTGAAGACTTCGTTGCCCTTCATCTGGATCGTGAATGGCATACCGGGTGTCGTACTGACGCCAGTCGACACGCCGCCGCTGCAATAGAGCAGTTCCTTGTAGGCGCTGTCGGCGTGCAGGTGCGTCGAGAGAATTCCCGGCTTGCTGGCCGGTCGCAGTACCACTGCTCCCGCGCCGTCGCCGAAGAGAATCGCGGTGCCGCGGTCCTTCCAGTCCGTGATGCGCGAGAGGGTTTCGGCGCCGACTACCAGCGCGCACTTTGATTCTCCCAGGCGCACGAACTTGTCGGCGATCGACAGCGCATAGATGAACCCCGTGCAGGCCGCTTCGAGGCCGATCGCGGGACAACCGCGGATGCCGAGGCGCTGCTGCAATAGCACCGCGCAGTTCGGAAACACGAGATCGGGAGTCGTCGTGCCGAAGACGATCAGGTCGACATCCTGCGGCGTGACGTCGGCTGCCGCGAGCGCGCGCCGTGCCGCAGGCTCGGCGAGGCTGACGGTCGTCTCCTCCGGCGCCGCGATGCGGCGGCGCGAGATGCCGGTGCGCTCGCGAATCCACTCGTCCGAGGTTTCGAACATCTTCTCCAGATCGAAATTGGAGAGGATTTTCTCGGGCAGGTGACTGCCAGTGCCGGCGATTCGCGAATACATTCTCGTTCCTTCTATTGCGCCGGGCGGACGACCGCGAGCGCGCGGGCGACGTGCTCGGTGAGCCCGTTGCGCGCGGCAGCTGCGGCAATCGCGATCGCCCGGGCGAAGGCCGTCGAGTCGGCGCTGCCGTGGCTTTTTACCACGATGCCCATCAGCCCGACCATGCAGGCGCCGTTGAAGCGCCGCGGGTCGAGGCCCGCCGACACCCGGTTCAGCACGGGCCGCGCCACGAGCCCCGCGAGCCGGCTCGGCAGGTTGCGCGTGAATTCCGCGCGCAGGCGCGAGCCGATCAGTCCCGCGACCCCTTCCATCGTCTTCAAAGCAACATTCCCGGTGAAGCCGTCGGTCACGACGACGTCGACGCGGTCGGAAAAGATGTCGTTGCCTTCGACGAAACCCACGTATTCGAGGCCGCTCGCCCGAATGAGCTCGTGGGCGGCCTGCACGATCTCGTGACCTTTCATGTCCTCGGCGCCGATGTTCAGCAGCCCGACCCGCGGCTTCGGCAGCGAGTAGACATCGCGCGCGACGATCGACCCCATGAGCGCAAATTGCAGCAGTTGCTCCGCGGTGGCCTTGGTGTTGGCGCCGAGGTCCAGCATGTGGGTGTGGCCGCCCGCGGAGGGGACGGCTGACATGATCGGCGCACGCTCCACGCCGGGAAGCGTCTTCAATACGAAGTGCGCCGTCGCCGTGAGCGCGCCGGTGTTGCCGGAGCTGACGCAGGCGGCCGCGCTGCCCGCCTTCACGAGATCGACCGCACGGCGCATCGACGAATCCTTTTTGCGCCGAATGGCGCCGCGCGCGCTCTCCTCCATCGAGACGACTTCGCTCGCCGGGATCACCGCAAGGCGTGCCTGGTCGCTACTCGCGCCGAGTTCCCGCTGCATCACGTCGGGGCGGCCGACGAGCAGCAGGCGCAGTTCAGGATCCTCGCCCAGGGCAGCCAGCGCTCCCGCGACGCAGGCGTGCGGGCCCACGTCCCCGCTCATCGCATCCACGGCGATTGTCAGCACGGGATCGGGCTCGACCAGCAGGTTCGCGCCCGGTCAGCCGGGCGGGCGCCGATCAGTCCTTCGACTCGGTGTCGGCGGGCTTCTCGATGACGCGGCGGCCGCGATAGAAGCCATCCGGCGTGATGCGGTGACGCAGGTGTGTCTCGCCCGACTGGGGATCGATCGACAGGGCGGGTTTCGACAGCCGGTCATGCGAGCGGTGCATGCCGCGCCTCGACGGGGTCTTGCGACTTTTCTGGACGGGCATGGATCTGTACTCCTGGCGGGCGTTGCTATCGGTTGCGTTTCAACAGCTCGCCCAGCTGTGCAAACGGTTTGTGCGTTTTCTCGGGCTCGACGTCCGGCGCCGCATCCACCGCCACGCCGCCACATTGCGCCGCTTCCGCGTGCATCGCCACCAGCGGCAACGCGAGTAGCAGTTCTTCCTCGGCGAGATCGCGGATGCTCGTGCGCCCGTGCTCTACCATTACCGGATCGACGCCCGGCGCAACGCGATCTGCCGCTGCAAGGTCGGGCACCAGAACCACGTGCGAGCGTCGCGTCACCGGCCAGCGCATCGCGGCGAGACAGCGCTGACAAGTCAGCGTCAGGGCCGCGTCGACGCTGACATCCGCGACCGCGAGCCCCAGCTCGCGAGAAAAACTCGCGATGACGTGCGCGTCGCCGGAATTCTCCGCGAGCTGCCCGGCCAGCCGCGGAAAATGCCGCAGCGGAATCGACACGTCAAAGCTCTGCCGGCCGTCCGCGAGCCGCTCGACCTCGTGCTGCCGTGACCAGCCCTCGGACATGGGCCGCGTATAATAGGTATCGGGTCGTTGCAAGTCAAAGCAGCCCGCCTCTAACCCGTTGTTTTAGTGGTTCAATCTTCGCGTGAATTCCGCCGCCCCCGCTGCCGCCCCGCCGCTCATCCTGGCATCCACGTCCCCGTATCGCCGCGAGCTGCTGCAGCGCCTTGGGCTCGAGTTCACGGTGCGCGCCCCGGGCGTGGAAGAGGTCGCGAGGACAGGCGAAACGCCCGCCGACCGGGCGCGCCGCCTCGCGTTGGCAAAGGCGCGTGCCATAGCGCGCGAGCACCCCGGCGCCTGCATCATCGGCAGTGATCAGGTGGCCGCAATCGACGACCAGGTGCTCGAGAAGCCCGGGAATGCGCAGCGCTGCCGCGCTCAGCTCGCACAGCTGAGCGGCCGGCAGGCGATTTTTCATACGGCGGTGGCGCTCCTCCGGCGGGATACCGCGCTCGAGCACCTCGATGCGACAACGGTAGTCTTTCGGGAGCTCGAGTCCGATGAGATCGCCCGCTACGTCGATCGCGAGCAACCCTTCGACTGCGCGGGCAGCTTTCGGGCGGAGAGGCTCGGCGTCACCCTGTTCGCGCGCCTGAGCACCGAGGACCCCACGGCGCTCGTGGGACTGCCGCTCATCTGGCTCGCAGGTGCCTTGCGCCGGGTGGGTTACCGTCTGCCCTGACCACGGCCGCCCACGCGCGGCCGTTTTGACTGCGGCTCCAGTCGCTCGAGAATCGCCGCCAGGTCCGGCGGGAGCGGGGCGTTGAAGCTCTGCGTCCGGCCTGAATCCGGCCAGGTGAAACTCACGCTGTGCGCATGCAGGAACATGCGCCGCAGCCCGAGCTCGCGCAGGCTGGCGTTGAACGCCTCGTCGCCGTATTTCTCGTCGCCGGCCACCGGATGACTGGCATAGGCGGCATGCACGCGGATCTGGTGCGTCCGCCCGGTGAAGATCGTGACCTCGACGAGCGATGCCAGCTTGCCGAAGAACTGCACCGGCCGGAACTCGCTCACTGCAGTCTTGCCAGAGGCGTGTGCCCGGACGGTGCGCTCCCCGCTCACTCGCAGGTCGGTGCGCAGGGGCACATCGACGCGCGTCTTTCCCAGGTCCCACTTGCCGCGTACCAGCGCGAGGTAGCGTTTCTCGAACGCCGCCGCACCCTCCCCGCGCAGCAGCGCATGCAGCGCGCGCAGGGCCGAGGCCTTGCGCGCGACGAGCAGGCAGCCGCTCGTGTCGCGGTCGAGACGATGCACGAGCTCGAGCGTCTCGCCTGGACGCGCGGCTCGTAGCGCCTCGATCACGCCGAAACTCACCCCACTCCCGCCGTGCACCGCGACGCCTGCAGGCTTGTCGATCACGATGAGCGCGTCGTCTTCATGGATGATGTGAGCGCCGAGCGTCGTCACGAGCGATGCCGGCACGTGCCGCGGTGCCGGCACCACCTCGAGTCGCACCGGCGGGATACGCACGACGTCCGCCGCGTCGAGCCGCTGCTCGGGCTGCGCCCTTTTCGAGTTCACGCGTACTTCGCCCCTGCGTATCAGGCGGTACACGCGGCTGCGCGGGATGTCCCGCAATTGCCGCTGCAGCCACGCATCGAGACGCTGGCCGGCCCCCGCCTCCGTGACGGGAACCTGGCGCGCTTTGGTACGGGATTCCGGTGCTTCTTCAGTGGACACAGCGGGCTCGTCGTAAGATATTGTTTTTACAGAGGTCGGCGGATACAATGCGCGGTCGCCGTCCGGTGCCCGCCAGTAGCTTGCTTCACATCGAAGCGCTCCGAGTCTGCGCCAGGCGGTGCGAGCCGCGGAGTCTTCAGATTCCAACCGCCAAGGGCGGGATCGGGACGCCGCATGTTAGTTGGTCCTCGGTGACGAGGCCATCGTATCGGCCGACCCTTTGGTTGCCGCGTCGAGTAGCCGAGTCGCAACAGAGACTCCTCACGCGCGCGCCGTCGGTTTGAGTAGCCACAAGGTTCCGGGCGCTGTGCGGCACACAAGTCGCGCGCGGTCTTTCGATCTTCTGGACTGCTGCCGTCGCGCTTCCCGGCGCGCCCGCCTCCGCGTACTGCGGACCTACGGGCACACGCCGCGCCGCGCACGGACCGACGCCGGGTTGGCCCCTCAGTGCATAGCAGGGGCCCATGAAGAGAATGCTCGTCAATGCAACTCAGCAGGAAGAGTTGCGCGTCGCGTTGGTTGATGGACAGAAGCTCTACGATCTCAGCATCGAGATCCTGTCGAAAGAGCAGAAGAAAGCCAACATCTACAAAGGCCGCATTTCCCGCGTCGAACCGTCGCTGGAAGCCTGTTTCGTCGATTACGGCGCCGAGCGCCACGGCTTCCTGCCGCTAAAGGAAGTCGCGAAGGAGTTCTTCCGGCAGCAGCCGCAGGGCGGCCGCATGAACATCCGCGAGCTCCTCAACGAGGGCCAGGAGCTCATGGTGCAGGTCGAAAAGGAAGAGCGCGGCACCAAAGGTGCGGCGCTCACCACCTTCATCAGCCTAGCCGGGCGGTTCCTCGTACTGATGCCGAACAATCCACGCGCCGGCGGGGTGTCGCGCCGCATCGAGGGCGAGGAGCGCGACCAGATGCGCGAGATCATGAACCAGCTCGTGATCCCCGAAGGCATGGGGGCCATCGTGCGCACCGCCGGCGTCGGGCGCTCGGTGCAGGAGCTGCAGTGGGACCTCGATAACCTGAAACAGCAATGGGACCAGATCGCGGCGGGCTTTGAAAACCGCCCCGCGCCATTCCTCGTCTACCGCGAGAGCGACGCAGTGACGCGCGCCATGCGCGATTATCTCTCCGACGACATCGGCGAGATCCTGGTGGACGATCCGCCGGCCTTCGAGAAGGCGACGGAGTACATGCAGCGGTTCATGCCGCCCGATGCGCAGCGCAAGCTCAAGTTCTACGACGATGACGGCGCGCTATTCACGCGCTTCCAGATCGAAAGCCAGATCGAATCGGCGTACGCGCACAAGGTGCAGCTGCCCTCGGGTGGCAGCATCGTGGTGGATTACACCGAAGCGCTCGTCTCGATCGACATCAACTCGGCGCGTGCCACGCGCGGCGGCGACATCGAGACGACGGCGACCAACACCAACCTCGAAGCCGCGGACGAGATCGCGCGCCAGCTGCGCATCCGCGACATCGGCGGACTGATCGTCATCGACTTCATCGACATGGAGTCGCCGAAGAACCAGCGAGACGTCGAGGACCGCCTGCGCGAGGCCGTGAAGATGGACCGCGCCCGCATCCAGATCGGGCGCCTTTCGCGCTTCGGCCTGCTCGAGATGTCGCGCCAGCGCCTGCGCCCCTCGCTCGGGGAGTCGAGCCACGTCGTGTGTCCCCGCTGCACGGGCATCGGCAGCATCCGCAGCGTGGAGTCGATGGCGCTCGCGATCCTCAGGTTGATCGGCGAGGAAGCGCGCAAGGACCGCACGACGCGCGTCGTCGCGCAGGTGCCGGTCGAGGTGGCGACCTACCTCATCAACGAGAAGCGCGACTGGCTGCGCACGCTCGAGGACAAGAGCCGCATCGATCTCATGATCGTGCCGAATCCGCACATGCAGACACCCGAATACACGATCAAGCGTGTGCGCGACGATGAAGCGGAACTGCCCGAGAACAAGCAGCTCTCCTACACCATTCCAGCGGCACCTGCGGTCGCGGACCCGGCGAGCGCCGGGGAGAAGAAGCCGCTCCCGGAAGCGCCAGCCGTGGTGCCGATTCTGCCGACCGCCGCCGCGCCGATTGCCGTGCCTGCCGCGGCGGCCTTATCT
>JBAVOB010000068.1:0-14151 GCA_049691655.1 Steroidobacteraceae bacterium
ACGTTCCGTCGATGTACAACTCCATCGAATATGCTGGGCATGATCCCAAGCATTTTGATTTGGACAACGAGATGCTCGAGTCCGGAGGCGCTCGGTCCGTTGCGCAACTCGCAACAAGTAACGCGCAAATCACGCCCAACGCGAATATTAGTTTGTGCATGTGACTACTTGTTGATCTGGTCGGACGCGTTGTTGAACGGTACTTGGTGCTGCTCCCCGAAATTGGGGTTATCCCAGCCTGCGTCTGTAGCGCTAGGCCGCTGATACGCGGAATGAAGCTCCTCATGGCCAAAGAGTTGGCCGAAGTCACTCGCCCCGGCGCCGTTATTGTAGAACTCAATTCGAAGAACTTGCCCTGTCGCCCCAACCTTAACCGTACCAGCGAGGACGCTGCTTGACGGGCCACTCTTGCCCGTTGAAACCAGTGGCGTCGATTGCATCGCAGATACAATTCCTCCTCCCGACACTGTCTGATCTGCGACACCAAGGCTCTTGTTTCCACTGATAGTAACGCTGCCTCCGCGCTCCTGCATTGCGAGAGCGCCCTTGTACTTCGCCGTCATGGCGGCCTCTTGGCGTGCAACTCTGCTTGCTGGATCCATCTTTAGGGCTTTTGTGAGCCTGTTTCCTCCAGACGTAGCTTGCTCACGGGTAATGACATTCCCCTTCTTGTCCTTAAACTCGTCAAAGGTACAAGATGCATCCTCACCAGTTCCTTGGCACTTTAGTCCGCTCGGATCCGTTCTATCCAACGGATCATTGCCGACATATGTGTACAGATTCAGGTCATCCTTGGTCCCAATCGGATCCGTCTGCAGGAACCGCCCCAGCATGGGCGAGTAGATGCGCGCCTTGTAGTAGTACATGCCGAGCGCGGGCAGCCATGCCTGGCCGGTGTACTGGAACCGCCCGGCGTTGGTTGATTGCGGGTTGCCGTATTCGTCATAGCGATTCACTGCCAGTGCAGTCGATCCCACGGAGTCCGACACGATGGAGATGCTGCCTTCCCAGTCCGGTCGCATGAATCGCTCATTGCTTGATCCGAACGCCGCACCCTCGTACCAGGCGATGGGATCATCTGCCACGGCATCCGCGCCATGCACGTAGCGACGCAACAAGGTACCGGCGCCGTCATACTCGGCCACTAAGGCGTCGCCGTCGTACAGATATCTTGCGGTTACGCCAGCGCCATCGACGAGCTCGTAGAGGCGACCGGCTGGATCGTAGCGAAGACGCGCTTGCAGCGTTCCCCCATAACCGGAGGTAGAAGTTGGGCACGCCGTCGAGGTCTGAGAGCGCTTTTCCACGAGTCGGTTCTCGACGTCATAAAGATAGACGTTGGTTCCGTCGGCCGTAAGATTACCGTTGGCGTCGTAGCAGTAGGATGCCGCCCCCACGGCGGTGTACTGATTTAGGCCGTTCGGCACATAGTTGCGATCAGCGTTCGCGGCATCGGTCCACGCAAACGCGTCATTCGAACGTGTGGTCTGGGTGATCTGCGAAGCCGAGTTATACCCGAACGTCCATTGATTGTTGTAAGCGCTCGCCGGCATATTGTTCGTCAACGTAGATACCCGGCCTATGGCGTCGTACCCGTAACTCGTATTCAGACCGCCATCGAAGTTGCTGCGCCACCCCGTCGGCGCATAGCTGTAGTGCGCAATCTGACTCGATCCCGACCGACGGATGTATGCTGGCCTGTCCGCGGCGTCGAATTCATACGTCGCATAGTTGCCATCCGGGAACGTGAGTCGAGCGCGGTTACTGTGTGCGTCATACTGATAGCCAAGCGCTCTCGACGCGCCATCCATCGCGAGCGTACTCGAAGCGAGACGGATGTACCCATCGTAGGTATTGCTGATGCCTTCACCCGAAGCGCCGTCGAAACGGACAGAGGTCTGCGGGCCACGGATATCGTAGCCGTAGTACACGTCGCGGGTGTTCGTTGCGGCGAGTCCCGTCCGCTCAGGCACGGTCTTGACAATCATCCGATTGAGGTTGTCGAATTGATAAGTGAGGACCGACCCGTCGCGCTTTCTGAACGAAGTGCGATTACCCACCGCGTTGTAACCATAGGTTTCATAGTCGGTGCTGGAAGCCACACCTGTTACTGTCGGGGACGGGAAGTTCAATTGCTTGAGCCGGTCAAACCCATCATAGGTCATTGACGACAGATACCCCCTGGCGTCCGTCACAGTCTTCTGCTTGCCGTTGTTGCTGTAGGTGTAGGTCGCGTAGTCTTCCTGCAAACACGTGCCGTAGGCGCGCTGCACTGTCGTGAGCTGGCCGGCATTGTCATACACATTGCGCGTGATGCGATCATCGCCGCTGCTGTTCTCTGCTGTGGCATCGGTGCAGGTCGGCGGAGTCAACGTCAGCGTGCAAGCATCGGTGGGCAGTGCACTAAAACTGGCAGAATTCATTCTCGTCGTCTGACACACAACAGCACCGCGGCCGTTATACGACTTGTCGGCAACCTGGTACGTCACACCAGTCGCCGACAATACATCGCGCACCGGGTTCCGGCGGGTGTCATACGATGTGTCGACTCGCGTGACGGTGTTCAGTGTCGTCGCGTTGGGATCCGTGACATAGCCGCTCTCCGTCGCGATGACGCGATCATCGCTGTCTCGATACGTGTACCGCTTAGCGACGCGGTAACTATTGGCGCCCAGGGGGCCGATCTCCCACGTCTTGCGCCCGTAAACGTCGTAGCGGTTGTAGCTGGCGTCGTCCGTGCCCGCCAGCGGCCCATCCGCAACGAGCACTCGCCCAGCCAAGTCATAAGTGTACTGGGTCTGCAGCGTTGTCCCTGTGGCTGCATCGACCTGTCGGACGGCGAGGGGCAGGAACGTGCTGCCCCAGTAGTCGTATTCGGTGCGCGCTTCCTGCGTGGTGCCGCAAGTAGTTGTGAGGCCGCACACGCGAACCACACGCTTGCGATAGGGCGCCGCAGCGGTATCGTAAGTAGTGTAGATCTTGCGTCTGACCCCACTGGCGTCGGCCGGAGCCGTGACTTCCGTGACCTGTCCATTGGTGTCATAAAGGTAGTCAGTCTGCCGCCCCAAGGCGTCGCGGAGCCAGACGGGTCTATAGCACGTAGGCACTACAGGCGCGACGCAGTTAACCGTGTTGAAAGAAGCCGTTTCGGTCAGATTGGCCAGACCACTGCCCGCCTTCGGCACCGTGGTCTTCTGGGTAATGTTGCCAAAATCATCGTACGTGATCTGTACGTTGTTGCCTTCCGGTGCTGTGATCTGAGTCAGCTTCCAATCTTGATATCCATATTGTGTGGCCCTGCCCAGCGCATCGACCACGGATCTCAGGCGATTAGACGGGTACGAATTCAATCCGTAGTACGGATCGAAAGTGTAGGTCGCGCTGTAGGCATCAGGCCCGGTGACCGTCAGGCTGGTGTAGGTGTACTCGTTGGAAGCCAGCCAATAGACTGGATTGGCGTAGGAATAATTCCATGTCACTCCGTCCCTGACCACCGAGCCAATTCTGTTGATTGCATTGCTGTTCTGCGTCAGCGTCGGCGTGGATTCTCCGGGCAGAGTGAATTGTGCGGGCACTACCTCGATGGGCGCCGCCATGTTATTGGAAATGTTTCCCTGAAATACGCGCCCGCCAATATCGGTAATCGTGTTGGTGCCGTACGTCAGCCGGGCAAGAGGGGTCGACGGGCTTGAGGCATTGTAGAGTGTCACCTGAGCCGGGCTCGACCAGAGGCTACCCGTCGAGACATCGTTGCTTTGGTAAGTGATGCTCAGGTAGTAGCCAACATTGCTTGATACCGTATTCGGGCGCCGGAAAGTGGCTGGATTGCCCGCCACCGCAGCGGAATCATAGGTGTACGAAATCACCTCGCCGTCGGGGTATTGCACTTGGGACGCGTAGTAGCGTGCAGTGGGGTACGTACCGGTCGTTTTGACCTGGAGAACATTAAAAAGGTATTTTTCCCCTGACCCGCCCATCACCACAATGCGAGAATTCCCGAGCGGCACCAATGAGGATCCATCCCCCCCGACACTCACGCAGTCCCCATCGGCGCATCTGAATGAAACTGACCGGTCGCCACCGATGTGCGCAGAATCATTTTCCGTCAGCGAGAGCAAGCCGCCGGCCGACGTGACCTTGGCATTGATGTACAACGTGACGTCTTGAATTCTCTCGAAGGTCAGTCGCGGCGCGCCGGGCACCGAGATTCGCGGCAGACCGACGCGATTCTTGCCATTGAGCACGTTGACCCCGTTGTGATCTTTTGCCGCCTGCAGAGGCGAAATGACTTGCGGTAGGTCGGTGGCGGTCTGCGCTACGGCGAAGGGGGTGTACAGCGAAGCGAGGAGCCCCACGATCCCCACTGCGCTTCGAATTGCTCTTTCAAAGGTCCAGCGATGTGATTTCTTCGGATTCATGCTTGGCCTCTGAATTGAAATCCATTGTCAATCGCGGCGAATCGAGGCTTGCCACCGCGTGGGATCGCGGCTATCGTCGGCGGCATTGGCCTCTTGGAGGAAGAACATGCGCGTTGCCATCATCACGATTGTAGTCGCGGCCTGCTGGTTAGCCCTGGCCGGACCACTTCGCGCAGCCGAAACCATTACTTACAAATACGACGCCAAAGGGCGCTTGGTGAAGGTTGTTCATTCCGGCGCCGTCAATAATGGCATCACCACGCTCTACACGCACGACAAGACCAACAATCGGACGAACCTTAAAACCACTGGCGCCTCTCACTAGGTCTGAGAGCCAGCGGCGACTTCTGCAACTGGCCAGTCGTTGTCCAGAATGTAAATCTGGTCGAGTGAGACTGCAACGGCGCCACCCCGTATGCGCGAATTCGACGCACGCCCACTCTCGCAATTCGCTGCGGCTCAATGTACGCCGAACTCAGCGGTTGACTCATTCGCTCAATACCCCTTCGGTATTCGATAAATCTCGTCCTTTTTCTCATTCCCAAAACGCCCGGCCGCCTCATCGATCAGCACGCACAGTCGTTCGTTGCATGCCTTGATCTTCATTCGCCCGCCCCGCCGGGCGAGCACATCAATCGTGCTTTGTAATTGCGCGCGCTCGGCGCGCAGGGATTCCATTTCGGCTTTTGAAGGGACGTACCACGACATCACCATGAACAGCACAGCAACGAGCGCGAGGCCACAGGTCACGCCCGCACCCGAACTGATCAGCATGCCCTTCCACGTCAGGCGCTGCGCTTGGCTTTCCAGTGCGTTCGCCGCCACCTGCGCTGTCGCGGCCGCCGCGGTCAGTGCGGGTGTCGTACCCTCGATAATCTGTGCCGCCACGTCGTGGCCAAACGCCGCCGCCTGATCTTTTCCCGCTTGCGTTGCGGCGGCCTGCAGGTGCCGGTCTAGACCTGGCCGCAGCTCCTGCTCCAGATAGTGTTGGATCGCTTTCTGTATCTCCAGAGCTGACTTGGCCGTCTCGCCCATGTGCCGGCGCAGTTTCACGCCCTCCTCGCGCGCCTGCGCATGATCGAGCTTCTGTGCGTTGATCATTTCAGCGGTGCGATCTTCGAGCACTTTCACAAACTGTTTGAGCGTCCCGACAATCTCCGCCGCCTGCTCCAAATCCCGATCGCCCTGCTCGCTCATACCGCCCCCGAGTTATCGCGCTATCCTGATCCGCCTACCGCTCCATACCATAGTCGCGCGCTTTGGCTTTCTGACGCGCCTCTGGGTCTTCATCGCCCAGGGCGTGCCCCGCCGAGCGTTCCAGTGTGCGCTCGCGCTCCAGCGCCGGCGGCGCCTTCTCCAACACTCGCTGGCGCTCGGTCTCGGCCGCTTCCTCGAACCGCGCCGTGCGCTCCAGTGCCGCCTCTTTCTCCAGCCGCTGCGCCACCTGGTTCGAGAGCACCTCAAGCTTCTGGGCCACACTCATGCCCGCTATCAGCTCTCGCGTCGGTGACCCCTTGGCCAGCCCATGCTGCCGCGCCTGCTTGGCCGCCTGCAGATCCCCGGATAAATCCAAGATCGACAGCTGCACCTGGCTGTGTTCGCGCTCTAACCGGCCCATCTCGGCCGCGAGTTCGATGCGCCGCTGCGCATCCAGTGCCCGCTCTCGCTCAATGCGCTGACCGACCTCGGTCTCGATCCCCCGCCGCTCCATGCCCGAGACCGCTGGACCCAGGTGACTGGTCGGCTCGCGCTCGATGCCCTGGGCGTCCAGGCTCCGATGATCGATCCGGATCTCATGCCCGTGCTCTAACAATTTCTCGTTGGTCAGCGCCGCCCAGCGCTCGCGGATCGCCTCGATTTCTTTCCGCGCGGGCTCGAGCTCCGCCTGGCGCCGGTTGGTGTCCGACCATTCAATGCTCGCCTTCTCGCCCAACCCTTGGGCCTCGATGACCCGCGTCGTCGCCAGCAAATGCGCATGCCAGTTCCGCTCATCCCCGGATCGGTGCGGCGCATGGATGGCAAAGTCCACCGCCACCCCGTGCCGGTTCGCAATCTCGCTGGCAAACCCCCGTACCAACTCCAGCCGCTGTGCTTTCGTGAGCTCATGGGGCAGCGCGATCTCATACTCCCGCGCCACCCGGGAATTCGATCGGTTCTCCGCCTCTTCCGCCGCATTCCACAGCTGCTGCCGATCCCGCGCCCAGTTGATATCGGCTTTCGCCGCCTCGGTCGGCAGCACGATCTCGGCGTGCTCGACCCCGCGCTTGCGCGAGTAGTCGAACGTCTCGCCAGTGGTGTGATCGTGCACGAGCTCGGCGGCGCGGTAGGCGGAGGCCGCGGTCGCCGAGCGTCCGCCGCCCCGGCTCACGGGTTTGACCGACAGGTGATAGATCGCCATGCCTCTTCCGCCTCCTGCCTCGCTCCACCGCCTCATGCTCGCTCTCCGGGCCGGCACCGAGGCCGGCCCGCTCCGCGCCAGCCATCACCACACGGGTGATCGCTGGCGCCCTCCGCCGGGCACCGCACCACGCGTGCGGCGCCCACCTCGCGTCTGGGAATCCGTCGCACACCGCGACGGAGAACCGGACACGAGGCTCTTCTCCAGCGGGGTCCAGGGGCGGAGCCCCGTGGCGCCTGGAGAAAAGTCCGTAGCCCACTTGGGGCGGAGAACTTTTCGTAAGTGCGCCCTTATTCCGTCGCTGCGCTCCTCCCTTGGGTCAGATAGGCTACGCTCAACCGTTCGAGAACGCTACACTAGAACGCTCTGGCGTGTGATGGCGGTCGACGGATCGAGAGGGTTTGGCGTGGGGTGAGATCAGCGCTACCGCTCTCGGTGCCGACCGGCCGCCCTCACCTCAGCGCCAGCACGACTTTCGAGGGACTAGACCATGCCCAAACTCGACGAGCGAATCAGCAGCCTCGAAACGAAGTTGAAGCAGCTCAAGACCCGACAAGCCCGCATCGATGCGCGCAAGAAATCCCTCGCCTCCCGGCGCGCGCGTCAGGATGACACGCGGCGCAAGATCCTCCTGGGTGCTACCGTCTTGGCGCGCATCAGCCGCGGCGAACTCGACCAGGCTAACGTCGACGCCTGGCTCGACGCCGCCCTCACCCGGCCTCAGGATCGAGAACTCTTCGGCCTACCCATCGGTGGCGCTGCACCGCCGCATAGGACTCCATAGGCGCGGCTTGGGTCTTCTTCCGGAAGAGAACTCAGCCCGCGGAGTGGATCGCCGCCTGACGGGCCTCTCCGACCGTTTGGCTCCGGGTCTGATCTTCGACTCTCACCTGCAAATCATCCTGGCTTGATTGGGGCGCGGAGCCTCGTGGGCGGTCCGCGCAGCGGCCGTCCACAGGCGCAGCCGCCCTAACTAGAGGTCTTGTTATAACTATAGATATAGGGAGGGGGTACCGTTTCACCGTTCAAACGGTACCGTTTCACCGTCCAGGGGGTACCGTTTCACCGTACCGTGGGGGTACCGTTTCACCGTGGATAACTTGCTCCATCCACAGGCTTATTCAGTCAGTCCGAATCGGCGGTGAGCCCTCGCGACTGCATTGCCGGTCGGCTCTCAGTCAGGACCTCGATGCCCCCCTGCCTCTTGCCCAGTTTGAGACCTGGATAGACGGTCCGAATTTTCTTCAACGCCCCCTTCACTTTCTTCCGGAAGTTGTCGAGATCAGCGTACTCGCCCCCCATATGGCCGTGCAGCTGCCCCCAGGTTTCAAACCGCGGCCGGCGACTGTGCTGGGCGCGGAACGCTTCGTAGGTCAGCCAGGCGTACAGATCCAGCGCCAGAGGGGACCGTTTCAGCGCCCGCAGTGCCCTCATATCCACCGGTACCGGGGCAGCCGTGATGGCCCGATAGAAATCCTCGCTCAGCTCGATCCAGCTACCCCAGAGCGCCCCCTGGTCAGGCTGCTTCTCGCTCCACCACATTTGCCCTTTCGGGGCGACCTGCATGTCAATCCAGCCGTTACTGACCTGATCCTGGTGAGCCTCGTAGCGCTCTAGACTGAACCGAGACCGGAACAGCCTTTCCATCTGATCGCGTAGTCGTTTGGCATCCCCCCTCTTCCCTCCGCCGGTGTCCGGGTTCAGCCCAAGCTCGGCCATAAAGCCATTCAGGGAATGGCCCAGCTCCAGGCGCGGACTTCGGACCCTGACCGCCTCGGTGGTGATCCAGAACAGCAGCAAGCGTGGAATCGTTCCGTACGGATAGCCGTAGCTCTTGCCGGTCCTGATGTTCATGCCCGGCTGAATCGCCAGGGTCACGTCGCCGTTCCGGCGGGTCCATAGGGGCACGTCCCCTGGGTTGCTGTGCGGCAGGCTGGCTTGCACCAACTCACGCGCCACGTAGGCAGCATCCTTGGCGTCGGCCGGCGCGCCCATAATCAGCGCCGCTCTCTCAACCAATTTGCGCTGCGCGTCGGTGAGAGTCCGCGGTACCCCGCCTCGCCCGCGCAATTGTTGGATGACCTCGCCGACTGGACGTGGCATTTTCTTGTTCGTCACTCCCCTGCTGCTCCCGGTCTAGGCTTTTTTCATGAATTCATTAAAGATTTCATTCAATAATTCATTGAGCTTTAAATCTCGATCGAGCGCCGCCTGCTTGAACGCCCGGACGAACTCCGGCGTCATTCGAAATTGCAGCGGTACGAGTTCCGCCGAAGGGACGACCCCACGCTGGCGCATGATGCTCTGCAAGCGCGGCTTCGTTGGGGCGAGATCGGCGGCGGTAAGCGCGACAGCCTTAGCCATTGGCAACACTCCTGAGAGGCTTCATGGTTTTCATGTTTTCCTGAAAAAGTGATTTCACGTCGCGCCACAGAGCCGAGACTTCATCGGCCGCCGCGGTCTTGGCGCTCAGCTCCGGCGCCGTTCGTCCGCCGGTCATTGCGACGGCGTAGGGGACGCGATCGGCAATGAACGTCTGTGCGACACGTCCGTGCTCTGAGAGCGCGGCAATGGTCTGCGCCGTAATGCTGGCCTGGGCCTTCGCCTGCGTGATGACGAATAGGAAGGGTTTCCCGGCTTCCTTTACGAGCGTGACCGTTTCTGAAACCGCCCAAAGATCGGCCGGGGAGGGCCTCACCGGAATCAGCACCAGATCGGCCAGCCCGAGTACGGCGACGCTTTGCTCTGAAATCGTGGGCGGCGTATCGATAAAGCAGTACGCCGCGCCCTGATCCCGCAGCATCTTGAGCCCGTCGGCCAGGCGTCCGAAGGGTACGTCAGCACGTTGGGGTGTTTCACTTTCGCGGCGGTCATGCCAAAGACTAAGCGTGCCTTGCTTATCCGTGTCAATCACCCAAGTGGGAGTATCGCCGACCCGCTCAGCCTCGACCGCGAGGTGCGCTGCCAAGGTGGTCTTGCCGCTGCCGCCTTTCTGGGAAGTGATGACAATTGTTTTCATGAAAAACGCCGTTCCTGCAGAATGCAAAACAACATTTCATGAAAATAGCAACGACCGATGATTATGTCAATCAGCCGTGGACGCGTCAGGGGAGGGGAAACGTCCTGATTCGGGTGCCAGAAATGACAAGGGGCACCTCACGGTGCCCCTGATTCTGTGGGCCTGGCAGCTTGTCATCGTCTGCCAGGTCCAGCTCGGCTGTAACCCCGAGTCTCGAATGCCCCTTTCGGGAACGCCTTCATCTTAGAAGTAGGGCAGGGAAAGTCAACCTTGGTTAACCGCAGTGTGCTCGCTCCCGCAAAATAGGTCACGGTGCCGGTGGAACAAATAGAGAAATCAGTCCCAGCGCCGAAGCCACGCCACGGCGAATTGCATCAAACTGATCCTGTCCAATTTGCAACCTCAGATATTGGCGCTTTCCGTCCGGGCCGCGCGCGGTGCGGACGAGATCGAGGCGCTCGATCGACACAACCGCCAGCATGTCGCACTTTGCCCAGACCTCCGTGGCTTGCTCTCCAGGAATAGGGTTCTGCCTCAAGCGGTAATGGTGCGCCTCGATCTGATCGGGCGCCGTTGTGCTGAGTGGCACGACCGTGACCAACTTCGAGTTTCGCTTGTGAACCGCCAATATAACGACTGGCCGCCGCTTGATGATCTCCGGTTCTATGAAGCCAGAGAAATCACATACGACGATCGAGCGAGGCTTGGGTTGAAATTGAAGTGGCATTGATAGAACTGTATATCGAAGAGTGAATTTGTTCGCTCTCAATCCTTCCAAAACCCCTTGAACCGCTCCGGGCTCAATTCCGTATAGCGCACCGTGTGCGTAATGTTTCGGTGCCCAAGGTAGTGCTGGATGGCGCGCGTGTCCTGGCCGTCGTTGGCGAGTTTGTAGCCGGTCGAGTGACGCAGCATGTGCGGGTGGATAGGGAAGGGGAGTTTCGCCTGCTCGCCGGCGCGCGCTACTACCTTGCGCACCGTCGCCGGCGTCAACGGTCCGCCGAGCTCCGAGACAAACAAATACGGCGAGCTCGGGTACTCGCGTTTGAGTTCGCGCAGCGCGCGGATCTCGGGGCCGCGGATCGGGTGCGTCGACGGTAGCCCGTTCTTCACCCGAGCCACGTGCAAGAGGCCGGCCTTCAAATCCACCTGGTCCCAGCGCAGTGCGACGAGCTCGCTGACGCGCAGCCCATGACGGTAGGCGATGAGGAGGAGGGTGCGATCGCGCGGTCCATGGCGGCCGAGCTTGCCGGCCACCTGCAGGACCTTCTCGATCTCATCGGGGGTGAGATACTCGCGCCGGCGGCGCGCGGCGTTGGTGAGCCGGGGAGGGGGGATACGTTGGGCAGGGGCTACGCGAGATCGCCGCTCTGCCGGCTTCCTACGCGGCCGTACGGATCTAACCTTCCCATTTACGAGCGTTGGCGCCGATTTGAGCGCTGCGGGTTTTCTCGGAGCCTTGGCCATACTTGGGAGTGTAACACTCCCATTTAGAGTCATTTATGGGAATGTTTGAATTTATTCGTGGGCAGTGCCCTTGATTAACGTTGGCTTAAGCCAAGAAATAAGTGTGATCGCCATAGCAGTTGCAATTGCGACAAGATATATCTGCTGGCGCAGTAGCCCGCGAAACGACTCATCGCAATTCACCGCAGCACGTCCTAGGTACGCCAAGACAATAAACATCCACTTCAATGCACCCGATTGTGCGGGACAGCCCGAAATCTTCAAACCTGCAAGCACGCTCTCAAGTCTTTCGTGAATGTAGCGACGTCAAAATTCGGAAATTTTGATTGATGTTTCCTCATGACGTCGGTTGAGTCAACCAACAGTTCGGCAAGATACTTGCGCGCCTGAGGAGCGCTAAGCTGACCAAAGATTTCAAAGTTGGGCTTCACGTCGTACTCCACGACATTGGCAAACTCCATCTTTGGCGTCTTATAACTCACACGCTTCCGATACTTCAGATCGCGTACAGTGTGCATGTGAGCAATTTCCGGGCTAGTCAGGATTACGCCGATGGCAAGATTTTGGACGTCATCCCCATATATCTTTTCGCGAAAAAACTCCTTAAGAGTGTCGTCTAGCTCAGTTACAACGCTGGCCATGGCGTCAATGGACGAATCGATCTCTAGGGCCAATCCGACGTTCACGCTGTGGTTCCTATCGAAAAATTGAGTTGCCTGGGGGCAGGGCACCGTGCTCTAAGGCATAGCTGTATAATTTGAGTTTCTCTTGCATCAACGCCTGCATTTGCGAACCCTTGAATTCCGTTACGTAGCGGACACCCAGTCCAGTTAGGTATTGTTGCGAGTACCCGCTTCGACCTGAACCAAATATAGATTGCCCATATTTCCAGACGTCGCCGGCGTTTAGCTGCGTGGTACCACCACGGACGTTAGGATAGAGTCCCGGTCGAACGGCTCGTAACGAATACTGCTCCGCATCAGGCCCTGCAACCCGTTCAGCGATTTTCTCAATCTCCCGGGCCATCTTGTCGACAAGCACGCTGGCGCTGGCACCTGCCGCCGCTCCAAGCGTTGCGCCAGCAGCAACCTCACCGGGAGTCGCAGGAATATTTATCCCGCCAGTTGCGGCATCAGCTACTAGCGATCCGGCCGCGACAGCTGTGCCACCGATAAGGCCACCTGCCGTCGCCCATGCCCGTGCTCGGCTTAGGTTAACTCCTTGCACTACGCCCGCCGAGCCAGTGCTAAATCCGCCGGTGGATGCGCAATTCCCACTGCTGTTAAGTATGCGCGACCCAGTACAGTCCGTACCTGTAGGATCAACTCCGTCGAGCGGATCATTTCCTACATATGTGTAAACGTTTGCCCTGCAAACTATTTCGCGGGCCCTGGATCACTCGAAGCGCAAAACCTAACACTCTCTACGATTCGCGTGTAGTCACTATTGCTTGGGCTAACCATCACGTGAAAATATTTTTGATACATAGATGTCGGAACCCCGAGTATTTGACCTTGCTGCGGTGGATCCAGTCGCACATATTGTGTTTTCAAGGCGTCAATGAAACTTCGAGCTGAATATCGATTATTTGGTCCCTTTAGATCTGGATTGTTCCCGACGTAAACGGTAAATGCCTTCCTGCCTTTTTTGTAGGCCCGCACCAACTGAAAATCGACAACATTACTCACGGAATATTTGTACCCCGGCAACCTGGACAGGCAGACATTTTTCACAACAAGGTTTGACGCGCCATTCTGGTCTGCACTATGCGCGACGCTAACAGAGCACCAGGATACCAGCATAAGGACTATGACCTTCCATATTGCGTTTCCAAGCAAAACGCAGTCACTCGCGCTCGCACCGCGGGAGGACTGCCGCACGATCCCTTTGGCTGTCATTTCCGTGTTCATAACTATTTGTTGGTAACTACGTTATTGGGCGACTCAAGCACCTCATCAATATTCCTTTGACCAAAGCTACCTGGCAACTCGCCCATGATATTGCCACGCCAGCCAGCCTCGGGAGTCGTAGCACGCTCTGATCCTGACTTGCCGTTGTCGGAATAGTGATCTTTCATACCTGCAAGATGGCCCGCCTCATGCTGCCTTTCATTCCATTTGATTCCTTTACTCTCTGTATTCAGAGACATTTCCTTACCACCTACTACTTCGGATGGCGTATCAGAACCCTTCTTGTCGAAGGACACGGTGTTTGCATGAGCGTCACCATCTTTGGCGGCAGTAACTTTGGTTGTCACGTCGTACTTCCCGATTTTGCCGGATAGCTTTGATTCGACAGCCTTCGCAAATTTCTGCTCGGCAGTTTTTGAATCGGCGACGCCGGCATATTTTACGGGTATGGTTATGACAATCTTATCTTTGTCCCTCTCGACATATGCGTCGTTCCCGGTAGGGTCCGTCTTATCCAGCGGATCATTGCCGACGTATGTGTAAAGACGAGTGGGGGATATTCCGTAGCCGGACACCCCAATCGTCGTCATTGCGACGCCGGCTTTCGTCGCCGCGCCACTACCCAGCTAACCAGCCGGATCACCGCGTACCAAACGATGGCATTGATCACCAGCGCGACAAAGGTGGCCACAACGTCCAGCCATTGGAGCGACAAGCCTCTGCGCCAGAGCAGCGACTCGACGATCCAATAGCCGATAAAGTTTCCCGGTGCTAACAACACAAGCCCCGTACCCCACATCGGCACGCCGATCGAACTGTCGACGTGCTGCCACAGCCAAGAACACGCGGTACCGACGACTTGCAAAGCGACGACAATCACCGCAACAGTGCGGCGCCAGTTCACTCGTCATCCTCCGGTTTGGTTGCGCTTATATTGAT
>JBAVOB010000069.1:0-2380 GCA_049691655.1 Steroidobacteraceae bacterium
GGGTTACAACGAGATGACGACCGGGGCGGCGGACCCGCGCCTCGACAGCAATGGCTTCGGGCCGAATCCGAATCGCAGCGTGTTCGAGTGGCTGGCCGGCCGACCGGGGTATGGAGGGAAAGTCGCGGTGTTTGCCACCTGGGAAACGTTTCACGACATCTTCAATGACACGCGCAGCCACCTGCCGGTCCGTGCGGGCGCAACGCTCGTGGACCCCACCGATCCCAGCCCGCGCGGGCGGCTGCTGCGGCAGTTATATCGGACGACCACCCGGCTCGAGGGCACGGATCCCTTCGATTCATTCCTCAACGTGACCGTGCTCGATTACCTGCAGCATCAGCGGCCGAAGGTCATGTTCGTCGGCTACGGGGATACCGACAATTGGGCGCATAGCGGGCGTTACGACCTGGTGCTCGAGACCGCGCACAGCTTCGATTCGTACGTGGAGTCGCTGTGGAAGCGCATGCAGTCGCTCCCTGAATACCGCAATCGGACCACCTTCATCATCACCACCGACCACGGCCGCGGTCACGGGCCGGTGGACTGGAGGGAGCACGGCGTCAACCAGCAAGGCTCGGAGAACATCTGGATCGCGGTCATCGGGCCCGACATCCCGGCGCGTGGCGAGCGGCATGACGCTCCGGCGGTGACACAGTCGCAGATCGCTGCGACGATCGCGGCGCTGCTGGGCGAGGACTATCGCAAAGCCAATCCGCAGGCGGCGCCACCGCTGCTCGATGTCCTGAGCGCTCCCTAGCGATGCGACAGGTCGCGGCGCCTGCGGCCGCGACTCAATGGTCTGCGGCGCCGTTCGACGATCGCCGCACCAGCAAAATTGCGATCAGCGCCGATGCGAGCATCAGGAACAGGCTCACGGCGTTCAGGACGGGGCTCGCGCCCTCGCGCATCCGGCCATACATCAGGATCGTGAGCGGGGAGTCGGACCCGACGAGCATCAGTGTCGTATTGAAGTTCTCGAAGGACATCAGGAACGAGATCGCGGCGGCACCGATGAGCGCGGGCTTCAGGTACGGGAGCGTCACGGTCCGGAGGACCGCCGCGCGCGAAGCGCCGAGGTTAAAAGCAGCCTCCTCGAGCGTGATGTCGAAGCGCTTCAGGCGTGCGGCGATGGTCAGCGTCGCGATCGATACCACGTAGGAGAACTGGCCGGCCACGACGAGCGGCAGGCCGGGGCGCAGGAAGTCGAGTTCGAGGCCCCAGAAGTCGTCCGCGAACTGCGCGAGGCGGCTCGCGAAGGCGAGGATCGAGATGCCGAGAATGACGCCCGGGATTACGAGCGGCGCGAGCATCAGGAGCGACAGCGCTGCCTTGCCGCGAAATGCCATGCGCTCGAGGAGGAACGCGTTTGCCGTGCCGACTACGAGCGATAACACGGTCACCCAGGTCGCGACGATGACGCTCGTCCCCACGCTCTGCAGCAGTTCGCTGTCGGCGAACAACCCCGTACGGCCGCTTGCGCCGCCGCCAAGAAACCAGTCGAGCGTGGCTCCCCGCCAGGGCGGCGCCGGGTAATTGGCATCGTTGAAGGCGAACACCGCGACGACCACCAGTGGCACGAACAGGAAGATGAAAAACGCCGTCACGTAAGCAGTGGTGGCGTAGCGCGAAAGCGCTGTTCTCGGGAGCGAGGGAATCATGTACGTCGCATCACTTCGCCAAAGCGCTGGCCGGTGAGCGTGAGTCCGAGCCACACGAGCGCCGTGGACAGGATGAGGAGCAGGAAGCCGAACGCCGCGCCCTGTTCCCAGTTGAAGCGGCTGATGAACTCGTTGTAGATCTGCTCGGTGAACCAGAGCGAATTCTTGCCACCGAGCAGGGTAGGGGTGAGGTAGTTACCGAGTGCGAGCATGAAGACGACGATGCAACCGGCCGCGATCGCCGGCGCCGCGTGCGGCACGATAATCTGCCGCAGGATGGACCAGCCGTTGCCGCCGAGATCGTAGGCCGCCTCGATGAGCGAATCATCGAGGCTCTCGAAGGCGCTCGTCAGCGGCACGACCATGAATAAGAGCGAGGTATAGACGAGGCCGGTCAGAATGGTCGCATCGTGATACAGCAGCTCGACCGGCTGCGCCGTCAGGCCGAGCCTGGCAAGGAGCTGCGGCAGCACGCCCGACTCGCGCAAGAGAATCATCCACCCGAGCGTGCGTACCGCCTCGCTCACCCAGAAGGGGATCAGGCACAAAATGAACAGCACCGACTTGATCCGGCCGCGCGCGATTTTCGCGATGTACCAGGCCGCGGGAAAGGCGACCACGAGCGTGGTGATCGTCGCGATGATGGACAGCACGGCGGTGCGCACGAAGGTATGCCAGTAGAGCGGCTCGTCGAGGAAGGTGCGGAACTGCTCGAAGCTCCA
>JBAVOB010000070.1:0-9540 GCA_049691655.1 Steroidobacteraceae bacterium
GCGCTTCGGCGGCCAGGCGCTGCGCGAGGCGCTGGCGGCCGAGGGTTTCGTGTACGGCCCGCTCGAGATCTTCCATCGCGCTGCCGCGGACGGGCGCGTCATCTTCAGCGCGGCGAGCCTGACGAAACCCGGCACCTTCGAGCTCGGGTCGATGGATGCCGAGCGCTACGTCGGGGTGAACCTGTTCGGCGTCCTGCCAGGCCCCGTGCCCGGCGTCGAGCTACTGGACGATCTGCTCGCGACCGGGCGCGAACTCGCGGCGCGCCTGGACGGCGAGCTGCAAAGCGAACAGGGCGAACCTTTCACCGCGGCGCACATCGAGGCGCTGCGGGCCGCGCTCGTGCCGGTGGTGCAGCCCGCGGCGATGGCGCCTGACGAGCCCGTTGCCGGATGAGCGCTCCGCGCAAGCGCGTTGAGCGGCTGCGCCAAGAGATCGAGCGCCACGACTATCGCTATCATGTGCTCGACGACCCCTCGATCCCCGACGCCGAGTACGACCGGCTGGTCCAGGAGCTGCGCGCGCTCGAAACCGCGCACCCGGAACTTGTCACGCCCGAGTCCCCGACGCAGCGCGTGGGGGCTGCGCCCGCGGCGGAGTTCGCCGCGGTGCGGCACCGAATTCCCATGCTGTCGCTCGGCAACGCTTTCAGCCAGGAGGACGTCGAGGACTTCGATCGGCGCGTCCGCGAGCGTCTGCAGAGCGAGGAACCGGTGGCCTACAACGCCGAACCCAAGGTGGATGGCCTCGCGGTCTCGATCGTGTATCGCGGCGGCCGCTACGCCCAGGCCGCCACGCGTGGCGACGGCACGACGGGCGAGGACGTGACGGAGAACGTGCGCACGATCCGCTCGCTCCCGCTGCGTCTGCGGGGCCGGGTGGCCGACGTGCTCGAGGTGCGCGGCGAGGTCTTCTTGCCGATTGCAAAATTCGAGCGCATGAACGCCGCTGCTGGAGCCCGGGGCGAGAAGATCTTCGTCAACCCGCGTAACGCCGCGGCGGGAAGCCTGCGGCAGCTCGATCCGCGCATCACGGCGCGGCGCCCGCTCGACCTGTTCGTCTATGCGGTCGGCATGGTGGAACGCGGGAAGCTGCCGCGGCGCCACAGCGAGGTTCTCGCGATGCTGCGCGAGCTCGGACTGCGCACCTGTCCGGAGACCGCGGTGGTACAGGGCGTCGGCGGCTGCCTCAGCTACTACGCGCGGATCGGCGAGCGGCGGGCGAAGCTCCCGTACCAGATCGACGGCGTCGTCTACAAGGTCGACAGCCTGGAGGAACAGGAGCGCCTCGGTTTCGTTTCGCGGGAGCCGCGCTGGGCCATTGCTCACAAGTTTCCGGCGGACGAGGTGCTCACCGTGTTGCGCGACGTGGAATTCCAGGTGGGCCGGACTGGCGCGGTCACGCCGGTGGCGCGGCTCGAACCGGTGTTCGTTGGGGGCGTCACCGTGAGCAACGCAACGCTGCACAACATGGACGAGATCGCCCGCAAGGGCGTGCGCATCGGGGACACGGTGGTCGTGCGGCGTGCCGGCGACGTGATCCCGGAAGTGGCGCGCGTGGTGCTCGAGCGGCGCCCGAAGCATGCGCGCGAGATCGCGCTGCCGCGGCGCTGCCCGATCTGCGATTCGCCCGTAGTGCGCGATGAAGACGGCGCGGTCGCGCGCTGCAGCGGCGGCTTTCAGTGCCGGGCGCAGCGTGTCGAGGCACTGCGGCACTTCGCGGGACGACGCGCGATGGACATCGAGGGGCTCGGCGACCGCAGCGTCGCTCAGCTGGTCGAGCAGGAGCGGGTCAAGTCGCCAGCCGACCTGTATACGCTGACGGTGGCGGACCTGCAGGACCTCGAGCGCATGGGCGAGAAGTCCGCCCAGAATCTCGTTGAGGCAATTGCCGCCAGCCGCGAGACGACATTGCCGCGCCTGCTATTCGCGCTCGGCATCCGTGAAGTTGGGGAGGCGACCGCGACCGCACTGGCGCGGCATTTCGGCTCGCTCGAACGCATCGCCGCCGCGGACCTCGAAGCCATGCAGGAAGTCCCGGACGTCGGCCCGATCGTCGCGGGACGCATCGTCGAGTTCTTCTCTCAGCCCGCCAACCGCCGCATCGTCGAGCAGCTGCGTAAACGCGGCGTGCACTGGCCGGATCTGCAGGCGCTGCCGCGCGCCGCGCAGCCGTTGGCCGGTCGTACCTACGTCATTACCGGCACGCTCGAATCGATGACGCGTGCCGGCGCCGAGGAGCGGCTGCGCGCGCGCGGCGCGCAGGTGTCGCAGAGCGTGTCGAAGTCGACGACCGCACTGTTTGCGGGGTCGGATCCGGGCTCGAAACTGAAGAAGGCCGCCGCGCTCGACGTACCCGTACTCGATGAGCGGGCGCTGCTCAAGCTGCTCCGCGAGCCCGGGCACTGAAGCGCCCGGCCCCCCGGCGACCGCTCAGAGCGTCTTCTCGATCTTCGCGGTCTTCATCAGCTCGTCGACGTACGTCTTGAACTTCTTCTGCTTGATCAGCTGGGCGACCCGGTCCTTGACCGTATCGAAAGCCGGCGGCGGCACATCGCGCGTGTCTTCCAGCCTGATCACGTGCCAGCCGTACTGAGTCCGCACCGGTTGCTGCGTGTATTCGCCCTTCTTCAGCGTGGCCACCGCGTCGGAAAATGGTTTGACCATGTTGTCCGCCGCGAACCAGCCGAGGTCACCGCCATTCTGCTTCGACGGATCGATCGAATCCCGCTTGGCGATGTCGGCGAATTTCGCACCCTTCTTCAGTTGCTCGATGATTTTCTTCGCCGCATCCTCGGTCGTGACGAGAACATGACGGGCGTGATACTGGGTCTTCGGCATCTGGGCGACCTGCGCGTCGTACTCGGCGTGCAGTTCCTGGTCGGTCGGCGTCTTGTCCTTGAGGAAATGCTGGGAAGCCGCCTGCTGCAGCAGGTTCAGCCGCGCCAGTTCCAGCATCGAGCGCGTATCGCCCTCCTTGTCGAGTCCGTCACTCGCGGCCTGCTGCGCCACCAGCTGCGCTCGCACCAGGTTATCGAGCAACTGCTCGCGCTGCTCCGCCGTGAGCTCGCTCGGCGCCTTGCCTACCGTACCCTTCACGTAGAACTCGAACACGTCCTTGCTGATCGCTGCGCCGTTGACGGTGGCCACCGCCGCGGGAGTCGTTGCAGCAGTGGCCGCCGGCGCATTCGCCGCCGTGGCCCCACCCGGGCCGGCGGGTTTGCAGGCCGCCAGCACGAGCATTCCGGAAAGCATCATCATTCGCGTCATTTTCATGTGTAATCTCAGTAGGTTACAGGCTTCAATTCATGTGTTTTCGGCAGGCGAACGCGCCTCGATCGACAGCGCATGGATGCCTCGGCCCATCCAGGCGCCGAGCGCAGCATAAACGAGTCGATGGCGTTCGCGCGTGGCAAGGCCCGCGAAGCGGTTGGACGTGATGGTGACCCGAAAGTGCCCGCCTTCACGGGCGCCCACGTGTCCGGCGTGGGCCACGCTGTCGTCCTGAACCTCGACGTCGGCGGGCGCGAAGGCGCTCGCCAGCGCTACGCGAATGGTCGATGCATCGGGCTGAACCGCTGCCGGGCCTGCAGGGCGCGCGGACTCCTCCGTCGGCTCGCTGCGCCGTGCCAGCCATGCGGCCTGAGCGATCGCGAAGACGAGCGTCGCGCCGGTGAGGCCGAATACCTTGAAGTTTACCCATGCACGTTCGCTCGCATGCCAGGCGACGTACAGATTGATGGCGCCAAGCAGCGCATAGAACACCACCCACGAAAAATTCAGTCGTTGCCAGTCGGACCGCCGGAGGCGGCCAATCGGTCCGAGCGCAGCCTCGAACAGTCGCTGGGCGAGCGGGCGTGCGCCGATCCACGTGCTCGCGAGGAATGCGAGCGAGAGGGCCCAGAAAAACACCGTTGGTTTCCACTGGATGAAGCGCTGGTCATGCAGCAGAAGCGTGGCGCTGCCGAGCGCAAAGACCAGCGCCGCGCTTGCGCCGCGCATGGGCGAGATGCGCCGCGTGCGCAGGTAATCCACCGCGAGGAGCAGCGCCATGCCTGCCATCAGTACGGCCGTCGCGGCGTAGAAACCGGCCGCGTAGTACGCAATCAGGAAAGCGGCGAGCGGGGCGAAGTCGAGCAGGGCCTGCATGCGAAACGTGGCGAATCGGGAGCACGGGTGAAGCCGGTATGATAACCGAACACGCGGCGCCGCCCCGCCGCCGGATGCGAGCTCGTGAGCCAGTATTTCGAAATCCACGCAGTCAATCCCCAGCGCCGGCTGATCCGTCGGGCGGTGGAGATCGTCCGGGCCGGCGGCCTGATCGCGTACCCCACGGACTCCTGTTATGCGCTCGGTTGTCATATCGGCGACAAGGGAGCGCTCGAGCGCGTACGGCGCATTCGCCAGGCCGACCGCAACCACCACTTCACGCTCGTCTGCCGCGATCTGACGGAAATCGCCCGGTACGCGCGCGTCGAGAACCGGCAGTTCCGGCTGCTCAAGGCGGCGACGCCCGGACCGTACACCTTCCTGCTACCGGCGACCCGGGAGACTCCGCGGCGCCTGCAGCACGAGCGGCGCGGCACCATCGGCATCCGCGTGCCGGATCATCCGGTCGTGCAGATGCTGCTCGAGGAGCTCGGCGAGCCGTTGATGAGCTCGACGTTGATCCTGCCCGGCGACGACGTTCCGCTGAATGACGGCCGCGAGATCCGCGAGCGCCTCGAGCACGACATCGACGCGGTCCTCGACGGCGGCAGCTGCGGTTTCCAGCCGACGACGGTGGTCGATCTCGCGAGCGATCCGCCGCTCATCGTCCGTCGCGGCAAGGGCGATCTGAGCGCCTTCGGGCTCGGGGCGCCTACGCTATAATTCCCCGGTTGCGGAAACGCTTGCGGCGGCCCTGGACCCGATGCACTCACGAATGGATGGCGGCGCGCCGGGCTGCGCCCCGCAGAGGGCGAACCGGTGAGTGCGAACCCGCAGGCCAAGCGCGTGCTCTCCGGGATGCGGCCGACGGGCCAGCTCCATCTCGGCAACTATCACGGCGCGCTCAAGAACTGGGTCGAGCTGCAGTACCAGTACGAGTGCTTCTTCTTCGTCGCGGACTGGCACGCGCTCACCACGGCGTATGACGACACGGCGGCGCTGCAGGCGAACATCCGGGAGATGGTGATCGACTGGCTCGCTGCCGGGCTCAACCCGGGCGTCGCAACGCTGTTCGTCCAGTCGAGCGTGCCCGAACATGCGGAGCTGCACCTGTTGCTGTCGATGATCACGCCCGTCGGCTGGCTCGAGCGCGTACCGACCTACAAGGACCAGCAGGCCGAGCTGAAGGAGAAGGACCTCGCGACCTACGGGTTTCTCGGCTACCCGCTGCTGCAGAGCGCCGACATCCTCATCTATCGTCCGGCATTCGTGCCGGTAGGCGAGGACCAGGTGGCGCACGTCGAGATCACGCGCGAGATTGCACGGCGTTTCAACCACATCTATGGCCGTGAGCCGGATTTCGAGGCCAAGGCCGAGAAGGCCGTCAAGAGCCTCGGCGGGCGCAATACCACGAGCTACCGGCAGCTGCGCCGCAAGTTCCAGGAAGCGGGTGACGCCGCCGCGCTCGAGCGCGCGCGGGCGCTGGTGCACAGCAACACACGCATCACGGTGGCGGATCGCGAGCGCCTGCTCGGCTATCTCGAGGGATCCGGCGTGACGATCCTCGCGGAGCCGCAGGTGCTGCTCACGGCGACGCCGAAAGTTCCGGGACTCGACGGCCGCAAGATGTCGAAATCCTACGGCAACACCATCGGGATGCGCGAGGATCCGGATGCGGTCGCGCAGAAGCTGCGCGTGATGCAGACCGACCCGGCGCGGGTGCGCCGCTCCGATCCGGGCGATCCCGACAAGTGCCCCGTGTGGGACCTGCACAAGATCTACTCCGACGAGACCACGCGTGAGTGGGCGAGCAAGGGATGCCGCACGGCCGGGATCGGCTGTCTCGAGTGCAAAAAGCCGGTCGTGGACAAGGTGGTCGAGGAGATCACGGCAATGCGCAAGCGCGCCCAGGAATACGAGGAGAACCCCGAACTGGTGCGCAATATCGTCGCGGAAGGCGCGGAGAAGGCACGCGAGGCCGCACGCGCTACACTCGACGATGTACGCCGTGCCATGAACCTGCGGGCGGACTGAGCGAGCCCATGAAACCGGACCTCAAAGTCGTCGTGTCCAACCCGCCGGGCGAGGAGCCAGCGGCGCCGCAGTCGCCCGAGCAGGCGGAAATGCCGTTTGCCGTGGTGCACGGCGAGCCGGTCACCGCGATGCCGCGCGACCTGTACATTCCGCCGCAGGCGCTCGAGGTTTTTCTTGAGGCGTTCGAGGGGCCATTAGACCTGTTGCTGTACCTGATCCGCCGGCAGAACCTCAACATCCTCGACATTCCGCTCGCCGAAATCACGCGCCAGTACATGCAATACATCGAGCTGATGCAGGAGCTGCAGCTCGAGCTGGCCGGGGAGTACCTGGTGATGGCGGCGACGCTCGCCGAGATCAAGTCGCGCATGCTCCTGCCGCGCTCCGAGGCGCTGGCGGAGGAGGACGATCCGCGCGCTGACCTGGTGCGCCGCCTGCAGGAGTACGAGCGCTTCAAGCGCGCCGCCGAGACGATCGACCTGCTGCCGCGGCTCGACCGGGACGTCTGGGCGGCCGGCGCCGAGATCACGGCGCGGCGCGCCGTGACGCAGATGCCGCAGGTGACGCTCCAGGAGATGCTGGTCGCGTTCAGGGACGTGGTGTTGCGCGCGGAGCTGTTCACGCACCACCACGTGCAGCGCGAGCCGCTCTCGATGCGCGAACGCATGAGCGAGATCCTCTCGACGCTCGAGCGCACGAGTTTTGCGGAATTCGTGCACCTGTTCCGCCCGGAGGAGGGGCGCATGGGCGTGACCGTAACGTTCGTCGCGATTCTCGAGTTGATGCGCGAAGGGCTCATCGAAATCGTGCAATCGGAGCCGTATGCGCCGATCCACGTGCGCGCGGCGCATCCGCAGAATCGGCTGCGCCTCGTGGCCGACAACACTAGCGCCCCGCCCGCGGCCCAGGCGGCCACCGGCGTCGATGAGCAGGGCGGAGCAACCGCGGGACCGGCCGGCGACCGGAATGGGGGATAGACCATGAGCGACCAGTACGTTTGCAACGTCGTGGAAGCGGCACTGCTCGCCGCGGACCGGCCATTGTCGATCGCGGACCTTGCGCAGGTCTTCGAGGAGTCGGCGCGTCCCGATGCGGCGCGGCTGCGTCGGACGATCGCCGCGCTCACGGCCGAATTCGCAGACCGGGCGATCGAGCTGAAGGAGACGGCCACGGGCTGGCGCATCCAGGTGCGCGCGCGATTCGCTGCGGAGGTTTCGCGCCTGTGGCCGGAGCGGCCGCAGCGCTACTCTCGGGCGCTCCTCGAGACGCTGGCGCTCATCGCCTATCGCCAGCCGATCACGCGCGCGGAGATCGAGGCCGTGCGCGGGGTCACCGTGAATCCAAACATTATCCGCACGCTGTTCGAGCGCAACTGGATTCGCGTCGTCGGTCACCGCGACGTTCCGGGACATCCCGAGCTGTTGAGCACGACGCGGGAGTTCCTCGATCACTTCGGGCTCAAGAGCCTGGGAGAACTGCCGCCGCTCGCCGAACTGAAAGCGATCGCGGAGTACACGATGCAGCTTGGGTTGCCCGTCGACAGTGAGTTCGCCGAGCCGCGCGGGGCGGACGAGACCGCGGCCGGCGCGGGCGGGAGCGACGCCGCTGGAGCTGAAACCGGCATGGGCATCGGCGGCGAGTTCGCTACGGACGAGGAGGCCGCTACCGACGAGGAGGCCGACGACGAGCGCTCGGCCGGTCCCGGCAAGAAATCGTCGGGACTGGTCGCCTCGCCGATGCGCGGCGACGACGCTTGACCGACACGGCGCCGGCTGAACGGCTGCAGAAAGCGCTGGCGCGTGCGGGACTGGGCTCGCGGCGCGAAATCGAACGCTGGATTCGCGACGGCCGTATCACGGTGAACGGCAGGATCGCCGCGCTCGGGGCGAAAGTCGGACCCAGCGATCAAGTCAGGCTCGACGGCCGGCTGGTCCGCGAGCGCGCGACGGTGGCCGAACAGGTATTTGTCCTGCACCGCTCTCCGAGCGAAGACCTGCGGGCGGGCCGCGAGGGCGCGACGGGCGAATCGCTGATCGATCGCCTTCCGGCCCGATCGGGTCGCCGCTACATCGCCATCAGCCCCCTGCCACGTGTCGATGGCGGGCTCGAGATCGTCACTTCCGATGGCGAACTGGCGCTCAAGTTGCAGCGCGCGGTCCGGGGTCTCGCGTGCGGATTCAGCGTGCGCGTCCACGGCGAGCTCGGCGCCGAGCAGCTGGATCGCATCCTCGCCGGCGAGCTCGACAGCGGCGCCCGCGTGCCGGTAGGGCGCTGCGAAGCGATGGGCGGTGAGGGGAGCAACCGCTGGTACGACATCGAAACCGTGGGCGCAAGCGGTCGCGACGTGCGGCAGATCTTCGAGCGGCAGGGGGCGTTGGTGAGCCGTGTCCTGCGGACGCAACTCGGTTCAGTTCGCCTCGATCGCCGGCTGTTGCGCGGCCAGTTTCGCAAGCTCGAGCCCGAGGAGCTCGCGGCACTCACGCAACTTGGGAGTGCACCGGAGCCGCAGTCACCGCTCCCGCTGCGGCCCCGCGCCGCGCGTGCCGCAGCGCATGGGGCGCTCACCGGTCGAGGCAGTCGAAACTCCGCCCCGTCACGGCGCGGCCCGCCGGGCCGAGCAGCGCGACATAAGGGTTGACCAACGATTCTGCCAGTGGCAGGGAGTCGAGGTTTTCCGAGGGGTAGGCCTGACGGCGCATCGCGGTGCGCGCCCGCCCGGGGTTGATCGCGTTGACGCGCACGCGGCTCACGCCCTCGAGTTCCGCAGCGAGCACCTGCGTGAGCCCTTCGACGGCGAACTTCGAAACGGCGTAGGCGCCCCAGTAGGCGCGTCCACGGCGGCCGACAGCGCTCGACGTGAACAGAATGGAGCTGTCAGCGGATGCGCGCAGCGCTGGCAGCAACACCTGGGTCAGCGCGCAGGCCGCCGTCACGTTCACGTGCATCACACGGCACCAGGTCGGCACGTCGTAGTGCTCGATGGGGGTCAGGGTGCCGAGCAGCGCGGCGTTGTGAACGAGCCCGTCGAGTTTTCCGAAGCGCGTGTCGACGGCGTCTGCGATCCGGTCGTAATCCTGGGCGAGCGCCCGCTCGAGATCGAGCGGCGCGATCGCGGGTTCGGGACCACCGGCCGCGCGAATCGACTCATACACCGTCTCCAGCTTCGCGGCGGTCCGCCCGATCAGGATGACCCGCGCGCCATAGCGCGCGCAGGCGAGCGCGAGCGCCCGGCCGATCCCGTCGCCGGCGCCCGTGATGGCGATGACCCGGTCCGCGAGCTCGTCCACCCGCGGGACGAAACCGCGTGGGTCGAATGTTTCAGCCGGCGATTGCATGGCCCTCAACCCACGCGCGGCGCGC
>JBAVOB010000071.1:0-2340 GCA_049691655.1 Steroidobacteraceae bacterium
TCCGCGAGGCCCGGCGCGAGGTGCTCCGCGACGAGCTGACCGCGCCACGGCTCGAGCGGGCCATCGGCGTCATCTACCGGCCGGAGACCGAGCTGCAGAGCCACTACTTCCGGGCTGAACTGCCGCGGCAGTTCGACGAATACATCTGGTTCGACCACACCCGTGCGGTCGCGCCACTCGAGACCCAGGAGCTCGAGGGCATGCCGGATACCTACCCGTTCGGACTGTGAGAGCGAGGAAAGCGCGGGGATGGCCGCCTGCCAGGACACCGACTACGTGCTCGGGAAACTCGAGTGGCTGCGCGCCGAGCGCATCTGGCCGAACGGCCGGCGCTACCTCTGGACCGATGCCTTTGGCGTGATAATTCTGGTCTCGCTCCACGCGCAACTCGAGCGGCCGGAGTATCTCGATGCCGCGCAAGCCCTGGTGTCCGAGGTCGAGCGGGTGCTCGGCCGGCGCCGGGGCCTGCGCATCGGCGAGGCGGCGGACCGCGACGGCCAGTATTTCCACTACCTCGCGATGTGGCTCTATGCCCTCGCCGTGCTCGGGCGGCAGCTCCCCGAATACAGGACGCAGGGCGTCGCGCTCGCACGCGACATTCACCGGGCATTCGTCGTGCCGGGGCGCGGCGTGTGGTGGAAGATGCGCGAGGACCTGAGCGGCCCCTACCCCGGTTACGGCTTCGGCGGCCTGGATGCCTTTGACGGTTACGTGTCGTACCGGCTGCTCGATGAATCCGCACTGGGACAGGAGATTGCCGAAATGCGCGGCCTGATCGGGCAGATGAGCCCTGATCTGCTGATTACGCAGGATCTCGGCATCGGGATGATGTTGTGGATGAGCCAGTTCTTCCCCGACGAGGACTGGGCGCGGACGCAACGGGCGCGCGGTCTGGCGATACTCGAGCGGATGTGGATCGACGCCGGCTACTTCTGCCGCGAGCCGAACCAGCGCCAGGTCAAGTTTGCCTTTACCAACTACGGCGTCTCGATCGGCCTGCAGGCCGTCGACGCGATGCCCGGGCGCGTGCGCCGGCTCCATGCGTACTTCGAGAATTACCGCTCCGGCGATGAATACGATCGCGAGGCCATCACCCACGTGATGGCGTGCAGCTCGCATTTCCCGGGCTACCTGCTGCGCAGTTTTCGCTGATGCAGTTTGCCGACGACGTGCAGCACCCGATCAGATTCCGGCCTTGCCGAGCGCATCCACCATCTCGCGCACCACCACCGAGACGCGCGGATGCTCGACCTGGAAGCGCGAGATCCAGTCCTCGAGCCGGCGGCGTTGCTCCGCGTGCTGCACGAATGCCGCGGGCGCCGGCTCCTGCAACAGGCGGTCGATGTCACGCGCTACCTGTTGCAGCATTTCGCGCGACTCGGCATGCATCGCCCGCGCCGCCTCGAGTTCCCGGTGCAAGCGCGCGAGCAGGGGGGCGAGTTCATTGGTTTCCATGCGCTTACGATTACCTGCCATCACAGCGAAGACGCACCGACCCGCCGCGGACGGCGGCGCCGGGGCGATCATCGCATGGTATCGGTGTCAGCGGGCGGGCGTGGTTGGGGTGGCGGGATCCTCCGCGCCACGCCAACCGGCGCCTTGCGGAGGTGCCGTCGCCCGCTGCGCGTCGATCAGCACGCCGTTCCGATGCCTGGGTAGCGCGGGCCGCGCGAACCAGGAATCGTCGAGCCCCGGGTTGAAGGCGATCTTCTCGATGACCATCCTGTCGGCGCTGTCTTGCGCCGCGTCGCCGGTCTCGATCGAAAACGGCATCACCAGTCCCTGGACCGTTCGGTAATCACGGAAGAACACTGCCACCGTGCCGACCCGGCCGCCGCCATTGCGCGCGGCGCGCTCGTACTTCAACTGGAGAAAATTCTGCGCATCGATCCAGTCGATCCGCGACTCGCCGGACGGCAGCGTGACCAGCAGGCGGTACGTCGCGCGCCCCTCGACCGTGTCCGTTCCCTGCAGCGCGACGGTCACGCCCTTGGCCCGGTAGTCGAACAGCGGGCCGTCGAGGCCCGACGCATCGCGAGCGGCGCTGACTTCCTCCGCAGTGTACGCCTGCGGTTCGGGCACTCCCTGACCCGTGGGGCGCAGCTTCCAACCCTGGTTACCGTCGAAAATGCGCACCGATTTCTGATTCTGCAGGAGGATCTCGAAGCGCGCGGAGTTGGGGCGCTTGAACAACATGAGGAACGGCACACGCGCCGTCCCAACCGCATCGGATTCGATGTGACCGGTCCACGCCATGGTGCGGATTGCGCGCCATGCCTGCGCGCCGCCGCGGGCTGCGACGTGGCGGTCGACGATCTGCTGCGCCGTGAGCTGCGTACC
>JBAVOB010000072.1:0-8823 GCA_049691655.1 Steroidobacteraceae bacterium
GCGCATAGCCGCGGCAGGGCGCACGGGGGAAATTCGCCATGATGGACTGGATCGTCGATCTGAAGTGGTGGCACTGGTGGATCGCGGCGGCGGTGCTCGCGGCGGTCGAGACGTTCATGCCGGGCGCGGTGGCGATCTGGTTCGCGGCTTCGGCGTTCGTCGTCGGCGCACTCCTCTTGCTGTTGCCGATCCCTTGGCAACTGCAGCTGGTGCTGTTCGGCGCGCTCGGATTCGTCGCGATCCTCGTCTATCGGAATTACCTGAGGCGCAATCCCGATGTCTCGGAGCAGCCGCGCCTGAATCAGCGGGCGTCGCAGTACATCGGCCGGGAGTTCACGCTCCTCGAGCCGATCGTGCAGGGCTTCGGCAAGGTGCGCATCGGCGACGGGGTGTGGAAGGTAGCCGGCCCCGAGCTGCCGGCCGGCGCGCGGGTGAAAGTGTCGGGTGTCGACGGCACCGTTCTCAAGGTGGATCGCGCATGAGCGGGTTCCACGATTTCGCGGTCGCTGGCATCGATGGTACGCCCGATCTGCTCGGGAAGTTGCGCGGCAAGGTCGTGCTCGCGGTGAACGTCGCGAGCAGGTGCGGGCTCACGCCGCAGTACGCGGGGCTCGAGGAGCTGCATCGCGAGCTGACCGGGGAAGACTTCTCGGTGGTCGGCTTCCCGTGCAATCAGTTCGGCGCCCAGGAGCCGGGGACCGAGCAGGAGATCCAGCGCTTCTGTTCGACTACCTATGGCGTGACGTTTCCGATGAGCTCCAAGCTCGACGTCAACGGCGCTCAGCGCCACCCGCTCTATACGTGGCTTACCTCGCCCGCCAACGGCGCGCCGGGTGATATCCAGTGGAATTTCGAGAAATTCCTGATCGGCCGCGACGGGCGTATGCTCAAGCGCTATCCGCCCGATGTGAAACCGCAGGACAAAGGGCTGATGCAGGATATTGCCGACGCGCTGTAGCAAGTGCTGCGCGTCGATTGCCAGCTGCGGGAGGAGGGCACTCCCATGATCACGGTTCGACATGTTCTCGCGAACAAGGGCCACAAGATCCATTCGATCGGGCCCGACGAACCGGTGCTCGAGGCGATCCGCTCGATGGCCGACCATCACATCGGCGCGCTGCTCGTCATGCGGGGCGACACGCTCCTCGGTGTCATATCGGAGCGGGATTACGCCCGCAACGTCATCCTGCTCGGCCGTTCCTCGAGCGATACGCCCGTATCGCAGGTCATGACGACGCCGGTGATCACCGTCACCGCGCAGGAAACCGTGCACGATTGCATGCGCCTGGTCACCGAGCGTCGCATCCGCCATCTGCCCGTGCTGGAAGACGGACGCGTAACCGGCGTCATCTCGATCGGCGATCTCGTGAAGGCCGTCATGGAAGACCAGCAGCGCACGATCGAGCAGCTCGAGACCTACATCCGCAGCTGAAGCGAACCGTCGTCGCGAGCGGTCATTTGCGCCAGAACGCCGGCGTGAACAGCACGGCCACGCTCAGCACCTCGAGTCGCCCGAGGAGCATCGCGAGCGTGCACAGCCAGGTCTGCAGGTCGGTGAGTCCGCGAAAATTGGACACGGGTCCCACCGCGCCCAGCCCCGGGCCCGCGTTGTTGATGCACGCGATCACGGCGCTGACGGCGGAGAGAAAATCGAGACCCGAGACGAGCAGCGCCAGCGTGAGCGCGACGATGCTCATGAAATAGAGAAACACGAACGCGAGCACCGAATAGACGATCCGGTTGGGTATGGTCGCTCCCGCGATCCTGAGCGGCGCCTCGGCGGCGGGATGGACCAGCGTGAACAGCTCGCGCAGCGCCTGCTTGGCCAGCACGATCGTGCGGAACATCTTGATGCCGCCGCCTGTTGAACCGGTGTTGGCGCACAGGCACGACAGGAACAGCATCCACATCGGCACGAACAGCGGCCACGCCGCGTAATTGGTGTTCACGAAGCCGCAATCCGTCGCGATCGAGACGAGATTGAAGCTGACGTAACGCAAAGCCGTCAGGTAATCGGGGTAGACGTTGAGCGCGAGCAGGTATCCGGCCAGCACGATGCAGCTGCCGAGGATTGCCACGAGCATCCACTTGGCCTCCGGATCCCGGGCGTACACGCGCAGGCTCCCGCGCCGCAGCGCAAGAAAGTGGGTGGTGAAATTCATCGCCGCGATCAGCATGAAGACAATCAGGACGAACTCGATGGCCGGGGAATTGAAATACCCGACGCTCGCGTCCTTGGTCGAAAATCCGCCGAGCGCCATGACGGCAAACGCATGGCAAATCGCATCGAATGGATCCATGCCTGCCGCGATCAGCGCCAGTATGCAGGCGGCCGTGATGCCGGCGTACACGTACCACAGGAGCTTTGCCGTCTGCGTGATGCGTGGCGTCAGCTTCGCGTCCTTCACCGGGCCAGGCGTTTCCGCCTTGTAGAGCTGCATGCCACCCACTCCGAGCAGCGGCAGGATCGCGACGGCGAGCACGATGATGCCCATGCCGCCGAACCAGTTCAGCGTGTGCCGCCACAGGTTGAGCGAGGGCGCGAGATGATCGAGACCGACGAGCACGGTCGCCCCGGTCGTCGACAGACCCGACATCGTCTCGAAGTAAGCATCGGTGAACGACAGGTCCGGCATATCGATCAGCATCGGAATCGTCGCCGCGCCGGCCATCAGCGTCCAGCCAAGTGTCACCAGCAGGTAACCGTCGCGCGGCTTCAATTCCTGCCGGAACCTCATCGTTGCGAGATAGATCGCAAGACCGATGCCGAGGTTGAGCACCGCGCCGAGGACGAACGACCCGAGCGTCCCGTCGCCGTAGACGAGCGAACAGGCGATCGGCAGCAGATAAAACACGGAGAACAGCGCGAGCAGCATGCCGAGGACGTTCAGGACACCGAGGAGCGAACGCATGGGGAGGCCCGGGCGAGCGGCGTTCAGCCCGACGAGGAAAACAGGCGCTGGACCTGCTCGACGTGACGGCGGTCGGCAAGAAAGAGGATCACGTGGTCGCCCGCCTGCATCGTCGTGTCGTGATGCGCCATGATCACGTCCTCCGCGCGCACGACGGCGCCGATCGCCGCGCCTTCAGGGAGCTTGATGTCCTCGACGCGCTTGCCGATGACGCGCGAACTGCGCTCGTCGCCGTGTATGACCGCCTCGAGCGCCTCCGCCGCGCCGCGCCGGAGCGAGTGCACGCGCACGACGTCGCCGCGGCGCACGTGCGCGAGCAGCGCTCCGATCGTAATCATCTGCGGGGAGATCGCGACGTCGATCGGGCCGCTCTCCATCAATTCCGCGTAGGAAGGTTTGTTGATCAGCGCCATCACTCTACCGGCGCCGAGGCGCTTGGCGAGCATCGCCGACAGGATGTTCGCTTCTTCGGAATTGGTCAGGGCCGCAAATACATCGGCGCTGTCGATGTTCTCCTCGATTAGCAAGTCCTCGTCCGCGGCATCGCCGTTGAGGACAATGGCGTTCTCGAGCTGTTCGGCCACGCGCCGCGCGCGCTTGGCGTCACGCTCGATGAGTTTTACCTGGTGCTGCTTCTCGAGCGCCCGGGCGAGACGGAAGCCGACATTGCCGCCGCCCGCGATGACGATGCGCTTCGCCGGGCTGTCCTCCCTGCGTAACTCGCTCATCACGCGTCGGATGTCCTCGCGCGCCGCGAGGAAGAACACCTCATCCCCGTCTTCGATTACCGTATCGCCTTCGGGGGGAATGTTCTTGCCCTTGCGGTAGATGGCGACGATGCGCATCTCGCTCTGCGGCAGATGCTCGCGGAGCGTGCGGATCGAGTGTCCGACTAGTGGCCCGCCCTGCCGCGCTCTCAGGCTGACCAGCCGCACGCGTTCATCGGCGAAATCGAGAACCTGCAACGCACCCGGATACTGGATGAGCCGTTCGACGTACTCGGTGACCAGCTGCTCGGGGCTGATCCACACATCAACCGACAGCGCTTCGTCGCTGAACAGGCGCGGGTGACTGGTGTACTCAGCCGAGCGGATACGGGCGATCTTCGTCGGCGTGCGGTAAAGCGTGTAAGCCACTTCGCACGCCATCATGTTCACCTCGTCGGAATTGGTGAGCGCGATGATGATGTCGGCATCGGGTGCGCCCGCCGCCTCGAGCACCGTCGGATAGGCCGCGTTCCCCGCGACCGTGCGGATATCGAGCCGGTCCTGCAGGTCGCGCAGCAGTTCCTCGTTGATGTCGACGACGGTGACGTCGTTCGCCTCTTCGCGGGAGAGGTGAAAGGCCGCCGTGCGTCCGACCTGGCCGGCGCCGAGAATGACGATTTTCATGGTTCGTGGGGACCCCGACGGCGCACAGCTTACAGGCTGGTGATCGGACGTGCTTTATCGTTAGAAATCAACTATTTGCAGCGCTGATCGTCGCCCGCAACTCGAGCGCAGCCCGGCGCGCTGCCGCCGCGAAATCCTCGCCCGTGCTCGCGTACAGAATGGCGCGCGAGGAGCTGATGACAAAGCCCTCCCCGGCGCCGGTGCGCGCGCTGCGCACGGCGCGCTCGACGTCGCCTCCCTGCGCGCCGACGCCGGGGACGAGAAAAGGCAGATCGCCGACCTGCGTGCGCAGGTCCGCAAGCTCCTGCGGGTAGGTAGCGCCTACGACCAGCATGCAGTTGCCGCGGGCATTCCATTCGCGCGCCACCCAGTCGGCGACCACCTCGTAGAGCTTGCGGCCGCCGACCTCGAGATCCTGCAGATCGCGCGCGCCGGGGTTCGATGTGCGGCACAGAACGATCACGCCCTTGTCTGCATGAATCAGGAACGGTTCGAGCGCATCGCCGCCCAGGTAGGGGTTCACGGTCACCGCATCGGCACCGTAGCGTTCAAATGCCTCGCGTGCATATTTTTCCGCGGTACTGCCGATGTCGCCGCGCTTCGCGTCGAGAATCACCGGAACGTCCGGCGCGCGCTCGCGGATGTACCGGATCGTCTCCTCGAGCTGATCCTCGGCCCGCTCGGCCGCGAAGTGCGCGAACTGCGGCTTGTAGCAACAGGCAACATCGAGCGTCGCATCGACGATCGCCTGGTTGAACTCGAGAATCGCGCGCGGTCGCCCGCGGAATTGCACAGGAAATCTCTCCGGCTCCGGATCGAGCCCGATGCACACGCGCGAACGATTCGTCGAGGACGCGCGTTGCAGCAGTTCGAAGAATCTGCGCGGGGCCGGGCTCGAACCTCCTGCCGCGGTGCCGCTCATTGCACGGGCTCGAGGTTGGCATACTGCAGCATCAGCCACTTCGTGCCCTCGGCCTCGAAGTTCACCTGCACGCGCGCATGCGGTCCGTTACCTTCGACGTTCAGGACGACGCCGTCACCGAACTTGCTGTGCCGCACGCGCGAGCCGAGATGCATGCCGGGCACGGGCAGCTCTTCTGCAATCTTGCGGAAGCGCCCCGAGCCGACGGCGCGTGCCACCTGGATGCGGGGGCGCACTTCCTCGACGAGCTCCTCGGGCAGTTCCTGGAGAAAACGCGACGGCTGCCCGTAGCTATCCACGCCGTGCAGCCGGCGCTGCTCGGCGTAAGTCACGTACAGCTGCCGCATGGCGCGCGTCATGCCGACGTAGCAGAGGCGCCGCTCCTCCTCGAGCCCGTCGAGGTCGGTGAGCGAGCGCTGGTGGGGGAACAGGCCGTCCTCCATCCCGCAGAGGAACACCAGCGGAAACTCGAGCCCCTTGGCGCTGTGCAGGGTCATCATCTGCACGCAATCTTCCCACGCCTCTGCCTGGCCCTCGCCCGATTCGAGCACGGCGTGCGAGAGGAAGGCCTCGAGCGGTGGCATGGCCGGCGCATCGGAGCCCGCTTCGTCCGGCTCGAAGCCGCGCGCGGCGCTGACGAGTTCCATCAGGTTCTCGACCTTCGCCTCGCCGCGATCGGCCTTCTCTTTCTTATAGTGCTCGACCAGGCCGCTGCCCGCGAGTACGTGGTCCACCTGGTCGTGCAGCGCCATTCCGGCAATCTCGCGCCCGAGTCGCTCAATCAGTTCCAGGAAGCCGTTCAGCGCCGCGGATGCCTTTGCTCCGAGTCCCTCGCCGCCGACGCCCGCGCGCGCCGCATCCCACAGGGAACAGCCCTGCGCCTTGGCGTATTCCCGCAGCACATCGAGACTGCGCGCGCCAATTCCCCGCGTCGGCAGGTTCACGATGCGCTCGAACGAGGGGTCGTCGCGGCGGTTCGCGATCAGCCGCAAATAGGCGAGCGCGTCCTTGATTTCCGCACGCTCGAAGAATCGCAGTCCGCCGTACACCTTGTAAGGAATCCGCGCGGACAGAAACGTCTCTTCGAATACCCGCGACTGGGCATTCGAGCGGTACAGGATCGCGATATCGCGGCGCTTGCCGCCCCGCTGCGTCCAGTCGCGGATGCGCTGCAGCACGAAATCCGCCTCGTCGCGTTCATTGAACGCGGCATAGAGATGGATCGGATCGCCGCGCGCGCCGCTCGTCCACAGGTTCTTGCCGAGCCGTCCGGCGTTATGGGCGATGAGCGCATTGGCGGCAGCGAGAATGTTGCCCGTCGAGCGGTAGTTCTGTTCGAGGCGATAGAGCTTCGCCTGCGGAAAATCGCGGCGAAACTGGTTCAGGTTCTCGACCTTCGCGCCGCGCCAGCGGTAGATCGACTGATCGTCGTCGCCGACGACGAACGGCGCGCCCGCGCTCCCGGCGATCAGCTTCATCCAGGCGTACTGGATGGCGTTCGTGTCCTGGAATTCGTCTACGAGCACGTGCCGGAAGCGGCGCTGGTAGTGCGCGAGCAGTTGCGGATTGTCGCGCCACAGTTCGTAGGCGCGCAGCAGCAGCTCGGCGAAGTCCACGACCCCAGCGCGCGTGCACTGCTCCTCGTAATCCGCGTACAGCTTGATGAGCTGCCGGCGCGTCGGATCGCCGCCGTCCTTCAGGGATAGCGGGCGCAGCCCCTCGTCCTTGTTGTTATTGATGAACCACTGGACTTCTCGCGGCACCCAGCGGGTCTCGTCGAGATTCTGCGCCTTGAGCATCTTCCGGATGATCCGCAGCTGGTCTTCGGCGTCGAGGATCTGGAAGCTCTGCACGAGGCGCGCCTCGCGCCAGTGCATGCGCAGCAGCCGGTGCGCGATGCCGTGGAAGGTGCCGATCCAGAGGGCGGCGCCCGGTACGCCGAGCAGCCGCTCGATGCGCGCCCGCATCTCGCCGGCGGCCTTGTTCGTGAACGTGACGGCCAGGATGCTGTGCGGGGAAGCGCCCTCGGCCTGGATCACCCACGCGACGCGATGCGTGAGAACGCGCGTCTTGCCGCTGCCGGCGCCGGCGAGCACAAGCACGGGCCCGATGGCGGCCGTGACGGCTGCGCGCTGCGCATCGTTGAGGGGGCTCAGTATTGGTGACAGATCCACGCGCTATGCCGGACGCCTGCAAAAGGCGGTCGGGACGACGCGCATTCTACTGGCTTCCCGTGCGGCGCTCGATGAGAAATTCTGTCACCCTGTGGCCAACGCGCGACGCGTCAGTCGCGCTGCCCGAAGCTCTCCTCGGCAAACCGCAACAGCTCGACGACCAGCGACACGAAGACCGGGCCTGCGACCAGGCCGATCGGCCCGAACGCGGCAATGCCGCCGATCACGCCGACGAACATCGCGAGCGGCGAGACCGGAGCGCTGCGCGAGATCAGGAGCGGGCGCAGGACGTTGTCGGAGAAAGTGATCCCGAGGCCCCACAGGCCGAGGAAGATCGCCATGCCCCAGCGATCGACCGCGGCGAGATAAATGACGGCCGGCATCCAGATGAGCGGCGTGCCGACCGCCGGCAACAGCGCGATGATGGCGGAGAGCACGCCGAAGACGACCGGCGAGGGGAGCCCGGCGATCGCGAAGCCAATGCCGACGAGCAGGCCCTGGAGCAGTGCGGTGAGCACCGTACCAAAGACGACCGCACGGGCGACGTTGCCGAGATGCGCAATGAGTGCGCGGCGCCGCCGCGGCTCGAGCGGTATCAGTCGCACGAGCACTTCGAACATCCTGGCGCCATCGCGCAGCAGGAAGAACAGCAGGAACAGCATCAGGAAAAACCCGAACAGCGTGCCCGCTGCGCCCAGCAGGAACTGCCCGCCGCCCGCCGCGGCGCCCTTGAGGAAGGACTGCGCACCCTCGATAGCCCAGCCGCGCAGCTGTTCCGTGGTGATCGTGAGATTTGCGCGGATCCATTCCGCTGCGCTGGCGAACCAGGCGTAGTGCTCAAGCTGCAGGAGCCACTTGCTGGTGTCGAGTTGCAGGTGCGCCTGTTGCAAGGTCCGCGCGAGGACGAGGACCTGGTCGGTAAACACTCCGGCGAGCAAAGCGAGCGGAGCCATCACGAAGACCAGCGTCAGCGCCGTGAGCAGCCCTGCCGAGAGGTTTTCCCGGCCCGCGAGCCTCAGCGTGAGCGCTCGGTGCAGTGGGTAGCCGAGGAACGCGACGAATGCGGCCCAGCCGAGCGCGCCCAGGAACGGATCCAGCACGCGGACCAGCGCATAGCCGAGCACGATCACCGTGCCGACCAGAAAACTCTTGCGGTAGAAGTCCGAGTCCATGACAGCGGTTCCGCGGGCGGAGACGGATGCTAGTATGACGCACCATGCAGACCGTCTCCCGATCCTGCTCGCTCCTGTTCGCCATGTTGCTCGCAGCGGGCTGCGCGGGCGGTGCGGGCAAGGCTGCGACCAGCCCGCCGTCGAGTCCCAAGTCGAGCTCGGTGAAGGGTCCTTCCGGCACCGCCGTCGGATACGTCGTCGTAAGCGTGGCGGATCTCGACGCGGCGCTCGATTTCTGGGTAAACCGGCTCG
>JBAVOB010000073.1:0-2507 GCA_049691655.1 Steroidobacteraceae bacterium
CCGGGGTGGCAATCGCATCGTGCGGTCGGCGCGGGCTGGAACCCGGCGTGCGCGCGCTCAGGGGGTGCGCGGGCAGTCGGGTGGCGGGAAGCCTGCGCGTGGATGCCCCGGGTCAGCCGCATCGGCGCTAAAATGAGCGCGTGTGGTGCCGTGCCGGTCACGCGACCGACCGCAGCATCGTCGGAATAACCTGAATCTGGGGAAAGGAAATCTCATGGCGTCCGTTGCAAAAGTATCGGAAATCATCAGCGGGTCGTCGAAGAGCTTCGACGACGCGATGAAGCAGGGATTGAAGCGCGCGATGAAGACGCTCAAGAATGTCTCGAGCGCGTGGGTGGCCAGCCAGGAGGTCATGATCCGCGAAAACAAAATCGTCGAGTACCGCGTGCGACTGAAGCTTACCTTCATCCTGAACTGACGCGCAGGCCGGTGGAACGACGCCGGCTGCAGCAGGTCTCACTAGCATGCATCGCCGCAAGCTCGTTGGCATCGCGGCCCGGGCACTCGCCCTGGTCGCGGTCGGGGCATGCGTCGCGTCGCTGTCCGCCGCAGGGACCGTGCCGGTGACGCAGCAGGTCCTGCTCGCGCGACTGAAGTCGAGGGACTCATCGCTCGTGGTGCTCGATGTGCGCACGCCGAGCGAGTTTGCGGCAGGGCACGTCCCGGGCGCGCTCAACATTCCGCATGACCAGATCGAGGCGCGCATCGGCGAGCTCGAGTCCGCCCGCAACCGGGAGATCGTGGTCTATTGCCGGAGTGGCCGGCGCTCGGCCATCGCACTTGACATATTGCATAGCCGGGGATTCGCGCGGCTGTCGCATCTCGAAGGCGACTGGCAGGCGTGGGAGGCGGCGAATCGGCCGTCCGAGCAATCCGCACCGCCTGTGAGCCGGGATCGCAGCAGAAGCGCCCCCCCGCCGGATCGCAAGGCCCTGCCGCCCGCGGCCGGCCCGCAACCGCTTGGCTAGCTAGCGAGCGCCTGCTTCAGGTCGGCGATCAGATCGTCGACGTGCTCGATCCCGATCGACAGGCGCAGCAGGTTCTCCGGAGTCGTCGTTTCCGGGCCTTCCATCGACGCGCGTTGCTCGATCAGGCTTTCGATCCCGCCGAGGCTGGTTGCCCGGGTAAACACTCGCGTGCGGCCGGCGATTTCGAGTGCCCGCCGCCTGTCGCCGTCCACGCAGACGGAAATCATGGCGCCGAACCCGTGCATCTGCCGCGCCGCTACCGCGTGCCCGGGGTGGGACCCCAGGCCGGGGTAGAAAACGCGCTCGATGGCCGGATGCTGTGCGAGGAACTGCGCGATCGCCGCCGCGCTCTCGCATTGCCGGCGCACGCGCAGCGGGAGCGTCGCGATGCTGCGGCGGATCAGCCAGCAGTCGAATGGCGCCAGCACGGCCCCCGCCGCGGCCTGCCACTTGCGCAGGCGCGCCCCGAGCGCAGCGTCTCGCGTCACGACGACTCCGCCGAGAGCGTCGCTGTGCCCACCGAAGTACTTGGTGGCGCTGTGGACGATGAAGTCGGCGCCATGATCGAACGGGCGCTGGCACACCGGGGTCGCGAACGTGTTGTCACACGCCAGCCAGGCGCCGCACGCGTGGGAGAGGCGCGCCGCCAGCCCCAGATCGGTGATGCCGAGCCGCGGGTTCGCGGGCGTTTCGGCCCACACGAGCCGCGTCCCGGTGGTGCAGGCGCGCTCGAGTTCAGCCGGGTCCGTCATGTCGGCAAAGGTGACGCGCACGCCGCGCAGCGGCAGCAGGTCGCGCGCCTGCAGGAGCGTCCCATGGTAAGCCTCACGCGGTGCAACGACGTGATCACCCGCCTGGAGCAGCTCGAATATGGCCAGCGTGGCCGCCGAGCCCGATGCGAAGGCCACCGCGTCGCTCCCGCCCTCCAGCGCCGCGACGCAGGTTTCGAGCGCCGCCCGGTTCGGATTGCCGGCGCGCCCGTAGGTGAAGCCGTGCGGATAACTACCGTCCCGTTCACGCTGGAAGGTCGTCGCCAATTGGATCGGCTGCGCGACGGCGCCGGTCGCCGGATCGGGTTCGCGTCCCGCGTGCACGCAGTCGGTTTCGAATCGCACTTTGTTCATGCACCGAGACCCTCGGCCGCGCGGCGCGGCGGCTCGTAGTCCTGAAACCCGACGACGAGCATCCCGGGCCCGCCGTGCACGCCGAGCGCCGTGCCCGTGCAGGTAAGGTGGCTCGACTCGATGTTGGCAAGCCCCTGCACGATCTCCGCGAGCAGCCGTTCCCCTTCCTGCGGGGCATTGGCGTGGCCAACGGCGACGCGCCAGCGCCTGTCGGGCGTGAGCCGCGCACGGACCAGCCGCGCAAACCGTGAGCGCAAGTCGGGACGCTGCAGCAGGATGCGTCCGACGCCGATACGGCCGCGCGGGAAATTCCTGAGCACCACGCAGAAGCGCAGCCAGCGTGCCAGCCGCTCGAAGATCCGCGGCACGCGCCCGCCGCGCACCGCGTAATCCAGCCTGAGGAGCAGCGCGAGCG
>JBAVOB010000074.1:0-17918 GCA_049691655.1 Steroidobacteraceae bacterium
GGACAGCACTGATCGCGGCCGCGCGCCGGTCGGCAAGCGGCCGCTCGCGGCCAGGGCCCGCCAGCACAGATGTTCCTCGACTGCGGCAACCGGCGGCTCGATCTGGCGCGCCCGTGCGTCATGGGGATCCTGAACGTCACTCCGGATTCGTTCGCTGATGGCGGCCGTTACGCCGATGCGGCCGCGGCGGTCGCACGCGCTAGCCGAATGGTGGAAGAGGGCGCGGCGATCATCGACGTCGGTGGCGAATCCACCCGCCCGGGCGCCCAACCGATTCCGGTCGAGGAGGAGTTGCGCCGCGTACTGCCGGTAATCGAGGCTTTGACCGGCCGGATCGAGGCGGTCGTGTCGGTCGATACCAGCCAGCCGCAGGTGATGCGGGCCGCGATCGCCGCGGGCGCCGGGCTCGTGAACGATGTGCGGGCGCTCGCCGTGCCAGGGGCCCTCGAAACCGTGGCCTCATCGCCCGCAGCCGTCTGCCTCGTTCACCTGCGGGGCGAGCCACGGACCATGCAGACGGATCCGAGCTACGTGGACGTCGTGACGGAAGTCCGCGCATTCCTGGCGCGGCGCGCGGAAGCTTGCCGCGAGGCAGGTATCGCAGCGGAGCGCATCGCCGTCGACCCGGGTTTCGGTTTCGGCAAGGCGGCGGATCATAATCTCGCCCTGCTTGGTCGGCTCGAGCGGCTGTGCGAGCTGGGATTTCCGGTGCTAGTCGGGCTGTCGCGCAAGTCCATGGTCGGGCGGCTGACGGGCCGCGCAGTCGACGATCGCCTCGCGGGGAGTCTCGCGCTGGCGGCGATTGCGGTTCTGCGCGGTGCGAGTATCGTTCGCGCCCACGATGTGGCTGCCACCGTGGACGCGGTGCGCGTGGCGGAAGCGGTCCGCCGGGTACCATAGTCCCGTTGCCGCGAAGGGAGATCGGGCTTGGCGAGAAAATTCTTCGGGACGGATGGCGTACGCGGGCGCGTCGGCGAACACCCGATGACGGTAGATTTCGCACTGAACCTGGCGAGCGCCGCAGCCCGCGTGCTCGCCCCACGCGGCGGCACCGTGCTGATCGGCAAGGACACCCGCCTCTCCGGATACCTGTTCGAGGCGGCGCTTGAAGCCGGCTTCGTGGCGGCCGGAGTGAACGTGCAGCTGATGGGCCCGCTCCCGACGCCGGGCATCGCATACATGACGCGCCGCTTCGGCTGCGACTTTGGCGTCGTCATCAGCGCCTCGCACAACCTCTATGAAGACAACGGCATCAAGTTCTTCGACTCAAGCGGCGGGAAACTGTCGGACGAGCTCGAGGAGCGCATCGAGGCCGAGCTCGCGCGCGGTCCGCTGACGCGCACTTCCGGTGAACTGGGCCGCGCGACGCGCGTAGACAGTTCGCGCATGCGCTACCAGGAATTCTGCGCGTCAACGCTGCCGGAGGGCATGCGCCTCGACGGCTTCAAGATTGTGATCGATTGCGCCAACGGGGCGGCGTACAAGGTCGCACCGCGCATCCTCGCGGATCTCGGCGCGGATATCGTCCCGATCGGCTGCTCGCCGAACGGGCGCAACATCAACGATGGATGTGGCTCGACCGCCCCGGACCTGCTGCAGCTCACCGTGCCCGGAGTGCGCGCGAACCTCGGCATTGCGCTCGATGGGGACGGCGACCGGCTCATGCTGGTCGACCATCTCGGGAGGCTGGTCGATGGCGATCAGATTCTCTACGTGCTTGCTACGGCGCGCCACCGGGCGGGGCAGCTGCGTGGCCCGGTGGTCGGCACTGTGATGAGCAATCTCGGACTGGAGATCGCGCTGCGCGAGGCGGGCATCGCGTTTCTGCGCGCCCCGGTCGGAGACCGCTACGTGCTCGGCCTGCTCAAGGAATCGGGGGGCACGCTCGGCGGCGAAACCTCGGGGCACATCCTGTGCCTCGACCAGACTACTACCGGTGACGCCATGGTCGCAGCGCTCCAGGTACTCGCCGTGATGCGCGCGAGTGGCCGCGCGCTCGCCGAGCTCGCGGCTGGGATGCAGCGGTTCCCGCAGGTGCTCGTCAATGTAAAGGTGGCGCGGCGCTACGATCCGGGCACGGTGCCGGCGGTGCAGGCGGCAGTGCGCGAGGTCGAATCGCGTCTCGCGACGGATGGACGCGTGGTGTTGCGGGCCTCGGGCACCGAGCCGGTGATTCGCGTCATGGTCGAGGCGCGCGAGGAATCGCAGGCACGTTCGGCCGCTGATGAACTCGCCGCAGCCGTGCAGGCGGCGGCAGCCTGAGCGATGCGCCGCGCCCTCATTGCCGGAAACTGGAAGATGCACGGCTCGCGCGCCGAGAACGCGACCCGAATCGAGGCCCTGCTCGCCCAGTTTCCCGCGCAGGCCGTCGCGGACTGCGTCGTTTGTCCGCCATTTGTATACCTGCAGGAAGCGGGGCGATTGTTGCGTGGCTCGGCCATCGGGCTCGGCGCCCAGGACGTCTGCGCGGAGGCGCAGGGCGCCTATACGGGCGAGGTCTCCGCCGCGATGCTCAAGGACATCGGCTGCGCCTGTGTCATCGTCGGACATTCCGAGCGCCGGGCACTGTACGGCGAGGACGACCGGCTCGTTGCGCGCAAGTTCGCGGCGGCGCTTGCGCAGGGACTGACCCCGATCCTGTGTGTCGGCGAGCAGCTCGCGGAGCGGGAGGCGGGGGCGACCGAGTCAGTGGTCGGCCGGCAACTGGACGCCGTGCTTGAGCTCTCGGGCGCCGCGGCGCTGGCCGCCGCGGTCGTGGCCTACGAGCCGGTCTGGGCGATCGGGACGGGCCGCAATGCCACGCCCGAGCAGGCGCAGGCGGTGCATGCCTTCATCCGCGCGCGCATCGCGGCCCGGGATGCTAAAATTGGCGCTGTTGTCAGGATCCTCTACGGCGGCAGTGTGAAGGCCGGTAACGCGGCCGAGTTGTTCGCCATGCCGGATGTCGATGGGGGATTGATCGGGGGAGCGTCGCTCAAGGCGGACGAATTCCTCGGAATCCTGGCCGCCGCATTACCCTGACGCTTCCGAGGCACCGCCCATGCTGCGCACGATCCTAACCGTCCTGCAGATTTTCAGCTGCGTTTCCATCGCGGGCCTGGTGCTGCTGCAGCGGGGCAAAGGCGCTGACGCCGGCGCCGGATTCGGTGCCGGCGCCTCCGGCACGGTGTTCGGCGCGCGTGGTGCCACCACGGGCTTGTCGCGGGCCACGGCGATATTCGCCGCGATTTTCATGATCAACAGCCTGGCGCTCGCGTACATGGGCACGCGCAAGGCGCCGGAGCAGAAAACCATTCTCGATACGCTGACGGTGCCCCCCGCGCCGGCGCCGGCTGCGCCGCTCAGCGCTCCAGCGGCGACCACGCCGCCGTCCACGGGCAATGTGCCCGCGCCGCCGCCAGGCGCGAACTGAAGACGTACCGCAACCGCATCCCTGCCGACGTGGTGGAATTGGTAGACACACTAGCTTGAGGGGCTAGCGCCGCAAGGTGTGGGAGTTCGAATCTCCCCGTCGGCACCACTTCAGGAGCGGTCCTGTTACAATGCGCGCCGCTCGTGCGCGACGGACGCCATGCTCGGTAACTACGTACCCGTACTGATCTTTCTGGTGGTTGCGACCGGCCTCGCGATCGCGCTCCTCGTCCTCGGCAGCGTACTCGGCCGCCTCGGCGCGCGCCGGCATTTCGACCCCGAAAAACTCTCGCCCTACGAGTGTGGTTTTGAGGCATTCGAGGACACGCGCGCGCGATTCGACGTGCGTTATTACCTCGTCGCAATCCTGTTCATCATCTTCGATCTCGAGATCGCGTTTCTGTTTCCCTGGGCGGTGACGCTCGGCGCGCTCGGCACCTTTGGCCTCGTCGCCATGGGCATCTTCCTGACGATTCTCACCGTCGGCTTCGCCTACGAGTGGAGGAAAGGGGCCCTGGAGTGGGACTAGCCGAAGTCGACGGCCTGGAAAGCTTCGCGCAACGAGGGTTCGTCACGACGCAGATCGACAACCTCGCCAACTGGGCGCGCACGGGATCTCTTTGGCCGATGACTTTCGGGCTCGCGTGCTGCGCCGTCGAGATGATGCACGCCGGGGCGTCGCGCTACGACCTGGACCGCTTCGGCGTCGTATTCCGGCCGAGCCCGAGGCAATCCGACGTGATGATTGTCGCCGGCACGCTCGTCAACAAGATGGCGCCGGCGCTGCGCAAGGTCTACGACCAAATGGCCGAGCCGCGCTGGGTCATATCCATGGGATCCTGTGCGAACGGCGGCGGCTACTATCACTATTCATATGCGGTGGTGCGCGGCTGCGACCGCATCGTTCCGGTGGACGTCTACGTCCCGGGTTGCCCGCCGACGGCCGAGGCGCTCATCTACGGCATCATCCAGCTGCAGAAAAAGATCGCGCGCACCAGCAATTTCGCGCCACGCCAGGGCTAGCGCGCCGTGCCCCAACCCATTGCCGCTCTCGCCACGAAGATCGACGCGCGATTCGGCGACCGCGTGCGGCGCCTGCCCGCGCTCGCGACCGAGATCGCGTACGAAGTGGATGCGGCGCGCCTGCTCGAGGTTGCCCGCGAACTGCGCGATGCGCCGGAGCTGCGCTTCGAGATGCTTGTGGACCTCGCGGGCGTGGACTATCTCGACTACGGCCGGGCCGAATGGACTACGACCGGCGCGACCCGCAGCGGCTTTAGCCGGGGCGTCGAGCGGGCGGCCCCACACGCCGTCGATGGCAAGGGGAGGTTCGCGGTCGTCTACCAGCTGCTGTCCGTCACCCACAATGAGCGGCTGCGACTGCGCACGCATTGCGCAGGCGATGAAGATCCGATCATCGACTCGGTGTGCGGCGTGTGGGCGTCGGCAAACTGGTTCGAGCGCGAGGCGTTCGACCTGTTCGGGATCCTGTTCAATGGACATGCGGACCTGCGCCGCCTGCTTACCGACTACGGATTCATCGGGCACCCGTTCCGCAAGGACTTCCCGCTCATCGGCAATGTGGAAGTGCGCTACGACCCGGAGAAGGGGCGGGTGGTCTACGAGCCGGTCTCCATCGAGCCGCGCGTGCTCGTGCCGCGCGTGATCCGCCATGACAATCGCTACGAGACGGCGCTGAAGGACTCCGCGTCCGCACCGCAGGCGAAACCCGGTGGCTGAAATCCGCAACTTCACGATGAACTTCGGGCCGCAACACCCGGCGGCGCACGGCGTGCTGCGCCTCGTGCTCGAGATGGACGGCGAGGTCATCCAGAAGGCGGATCCGCATATCGGCCTGCTGCACCGCGGGACCGAGAAACTCGCCGAGTCGAAGCCCTACAACCAGTCGATCGGTTACATGGACCGGCTCGACTACATGTCCATGATGTGCAACGAGCATGCGTACGTGCTCGCCATCGAGCGCCTGCTGGGGGTGACGCCGCCGCTGCGCGCGCAGTACATCCGCATGATGTTCGATGAGATCACGCGGATCCTGAATCACCTGCTGTGGCTCGGCTCGCACGGGCTCGACATCGGCGCCATGACGGTATTCCTGCTGGCGTTCCGCGAACGCGAAGACCTGATGGACACGTACGAAGCGGTGTCCGGTACGCGCATGCATGCCACCTATTACCGGCCCGGTGGCGTGTATCGTGATCTGCCGGATTCGATGCCGAAATACCACGCCTCGAAATGGCGCTCGCAGAAGGATGCGGAGCGTAACAATGCAACGCGTTCCGGTACGCTGCTGGATTTCGTCGAGGCGTTCACGCAGAAGTTCCCGGGTTGCGTCGATGAGTACGAGACGCTGCTCACCGACAATCGCATCTGGAAACAGCGCACCGTGAACATCGGCGTCGTCACGCCCGAACGTGCGCTGCAGCTTGGCTTTAGCGGGCCGATGCTGCGCGGCTCCGGCGTCGAATGGGACCTGCGCCGCAAGCAGCCGTACGAGGCCTATGATCGCCTGGATTTCGATATCCCGGTGGGCGTCAATGGCGACTGTTACGACCGTTACCTGGTGCGCATGGCCGAGCTGCGCCAGTCGAACCGCATCATTCAGCAGTGCGCCGTCTGGCTGCGCAGGAACCCGGGCCCCGTGATGATCGACGACCACAAGGTGCGGCCGCCGCAGCGTGCCGAGATGAAGGGCGATATGGAATCCCTCATCCATCACTTCAAGCTATTCACCGAGGGCTATTGCATTCCCGCAGGCGAGACCTATGCGGCGATCGAGGCGCCCAAGGGTGAATTCGGCATCTACCTCATTTCCGACGGTGCGAACAAGCCGTATCGGCTGAAGTGCCGCCCGCCGGGCTTCGTACATCTCTCGGCGCTCGACGAGATGGTGCGCGGTCACATGCTCGCGGACGTGGTCGCCATGATCGGCACGCAGGACATCGTCTTTGGTGAGATCGACCGATGAGCAGCGCAGCGGTCAAAGCCGTGGCGACCAGCGACGGCAGGACCTTCGAGCCGGGGAGCGGCGCGCGCGCCGCGCTCCTCAGCGACCACACGCGCCACGAGATCGATGCGTGGATCGGGCGTTTTCCGGCCGGCCGCCAGCGCTCCGCGGTGCTGTCCGCGCTGCGCTTCGCGCAGGAACAGAACCGCGGGTACCTCACGACGGAACTCATGGACGGCGTCGCCGAGTACCTGCGACTGCCGCCGATCCAGGTCTACGAAATCGCGAGTTTCTACTCGATGTTCGCGACGCATCCCTGCGGCCGGCACCACGTCAGCATCTGTACGAACATCAGCTGCTGGCTGAACGGCGCGGAAAATCTGGTCGCGCATGTCGAGAAGCGCCTCGGCGTGAAGAGCGGTGCAAGCACGCCCGATGGCCGCATCTTCCTCAAGCGTGAAGAGGAGTGCCTGGCCGCGTGCACCGGCGCACCGATGATGATGGTGGATCATGTCTTCCACGAGCACCTGACACCCGAGAAGGTGGACCAGGTGCTGGACGCGCTGAAGTGAGCCGGTCATGACGAGTGCCGCCGGACGCTGGGCCGACAAGCTGAACCTTGCGCTGTTCGAGCCGTTGAAATACGAGCGGCCCTGGACGCTCGAGACGTATTCCAGGATTGGTGGCTACGCGGCGTGGAAGAAGATCCTGGCGGAGAAGCCCCCGCGCGAGCAGATCGTCGAGGCGGTCAAGGCCTCGGGGCTGCGCGGCCGCGGTGGCGCGGGGTTTCCGACCGGCACCAAGTGGGGCTTCATGCCGCGCAACTCGCCCGTGCAGAAGTACGCGGTCTGCAACTCGGACGAGAGCGAGCCCGGTACCTGCCACGATCGCGACATCCTGCGCTACAACCCGCACTCGCTGATCGAGGGCATGGCGATCGGCGGCTACGCGATGAACGCGACTGTGGGTTACAACTACATTCGCGGCGAATTCCTCGGCGAGCCCGTGCCGCGCTTCGAGGCTGCGGTGCGCGAAGCCTACGCGGCCGGGCTCCTCGGCAGGAACATCCTCGGCTCCGGGGTGGATTTCGATCTCTATACCTTCGTCGGCGCGGGCGCCTATATCTGCGGCGAAGAGACCGCGCTGCTCGAGTCGCTCGAGGGCAAGCCTGGCAAGCCGCGCTTCAAGCCGCCGTTCCCGGCGGCCTATGGACTCTACGGCGCGCCGACGACGGTCAACAACACGCAGAGCTATGCCCTGGTGCCGACGATACTGCGCAAGGGGCCGAAATGGTTTGCGGACCTCGGCCCCGCGAATTCGGGTGGTACGGCTATTTTTTCGGTTTCCGGGCACGTGGCGAAACCCGGCAACTATGAGCTTCCGCTCGGCATTCCGTTCAAGGACCTGCTCGAGATCGCCGGCGGCGTGCGCGGCGGACGGAAACTGAAGGCCGTCATTCCCGGCGGCTCGTCCGTCTACGTTCTGCCGGCAGAGAAGATCCTCGCCGCGAACATGGATTTCGATTCGCTGCGCGCGGCCGGCTCCTCGGTGGGCTCCGCGGCGGTGATCGTCATGGACGATACCACCTGCATGGTGCGGGCGCTCGAGCGCATCTCGCGCTTCTACAAGTCGGAAAGCTGCGGCCAGTGCACACCCTGCCGCGAGGGGACCGGCTGGATGAACCGCGTGATTCGCCGCATCGTCGCAGGAGACGGGCGGCAAGAGGATCTCGATCTGCTGGTCGACGTCGCGGGCCGCATCGAGGGCCACACGATCTGCGCGCTCGGCGACGCGGCGGCGTGGCCGGTGCAGAGTTTCCTGAGACATTTCCGGGCGGAATTCCAATACATGATCGAGCACGGCGGGCGGAGCCTGGTCGATGACCCCGCGCGCCGCGCCGCCTGAAGCGCCCAGCCACGCGCCGTACCCCATGAGCACTCCAGAGGAATTCGTCAACGTCGAGGTCGACGGCAAGCCCGTGAAGGCGAAGAAGGGCGAGATGATCATTCGCGTGACCGACGCGAATGACGCCTACGTGCCGCGCTTCTGCTATCACGACAAGCTGCCGATCGCGGCGAACTGCCGCATGTGCCTCGTCGAGGTCGATAAGGCGCCGAAGCCGATTCCCGCCTGCGCGACGCCGGTGATGGAGGGGATGAAAATCTTCACCAAGTCGCCGAAGGCGATCGCGGCGCAGAAGGCGACGATGGAATTCCTGCTGATCAACCACCCGCTCGACTGCCCGATCTGCGACCAAGGCGGGGAGTGCGAGCTGCAGGACCTCGCGATGGGTTTTGGCCGCGACGTCTCGCGCTTCGCCGAGCGCAAGCGCGTGGTGAAGGACAAGAACATCGGCCCGCTCATCTCGACCGACATGACACGCTGCATCCACTGCACCCGCTGCGTGCGCTTTGGCCAGGACATCGCGGGCATCCAGGAACTCGGGGCCACTGGCCGCGGCGAGGACATGGAGATCGGCACGTACATCGAGCACAGCGTCGATCATGAACTTTCGGGCAACGTCATCGATCTGTGTCCGGTTGGGGCGCTCAACTCCAAGCCGTTCCGCTACCGGGGGCGCTCCTGGGAGATGACGCAGCATGCGCTCGTCTCGCCGCACGACGGCGTTGGCAGCAATCTCTATGGGCACGTGCTGCGCGGTCGCCTGATGCGCGTCGTGCCGCGGCCCAACGAGGCGATCAACGAATGCTGGATCGCCGACCGCGATCGCTACAGCTACGAAGGCGTCTACTCGGGCGATCGCGTGACAACGCCGATGCTGCGCGAGGGGACTGCCTGGCGGACCGTCGACTGGGAGCAGGCGCTCGAAGCTGCCGCGAAGGGCCTCAAGGCCCACGCCTCGGCGCTCGGTGTGCTGGTCCATCCCTCGAGCACCACGGAGGAGGCGTACCTGGCGGCGCGCATCGCCCGCGGACTCGGGAGCGAGAACATCGATCACCGTCTGCGCCAGGGGGACTTTCGCGATCAGGATGCGGATACGCTGCAACCGTCGCTCGGGATCGGGATCGACAGCGTCGATCGGCTCGACGCGCTGCTCGTAGTTGGATCGAACTTGAGGCGCGAAGTCCCGATGCTCGCGCACCGCGTGCGCAAAGCGGCGCTACGGGGCGGCCGCGTCGCGTTCCTGAATCCCGCGACGTTTCCGTATCTGTTCCCGGTGGCCGCGCACCTGGAGTCGCCCGGCTTCCAGCTCGTGGCGGATCTCTCCGCAGTCGTCGCGGCAGCGCTCGAGGACAGCGGACGCAGCGCGCCCGAGGGCGTCGCCGCGCTGCTGCAGTCTGCCCGCGTTGGCGCGGGGCATCGGGCGCTTGCGGCGATCCTGAAAAGCGGGGAGCGCAAGGCCTTGTGGATGGGCGCTCTCGCGATACGCCACCGCGCGTGGTCCGAGCTGCGCGCGCTCGGCGTGGCACTGGCGGATGTTACGGGAGCTTCGTTCGGAGTGCTGGCAGAGGGCGCCAACGCGGCCGGGGCGTATCTGGCAGGGGCCGTGCCGCATCGCCGCGCGGCTGGTTCGCCGAGCGCGGTTACCGGGCTCGACGCGCATCGCATGCTGGAACAGACACTCGCCGGGTACCTGCTGCTCGGCGTCGAGCCCTGGGCTGACTCTCTCACCGCGTTGTCGGCGCAGCACCTGTCGCGCGCGAAGTGCGTGGTAGCGGCGACGCCATTTCTGAGCGAGACCTTGCAGCAGGTCGCCCATGTGATCCTGCCAGTCACCACGTTCGCCGAGACGTCGGGCACTTACGTCAATCTCTCGGGCACATGGCAAAGTTTCGCCGGCGCCGCGCACCCGGTCGGTAGCTCGCGGCCCGCATGGAAAGTGCTGCGGGTGCTCGGCAATCTCCTCGGGCTCGAGGATTTCGAATACCAGTCGTCGGAGGAGGTGCGCGATCAGCTTCGGCAGGCCTGCGAGCGCGCGGACGCAAGGTTCGCGGCGCCGGTCGGCCGGGTTTCCGACGGCGCAGGGAGTCACGGCGTGCTCGACGTGCCCATGTACCACATCGATGCGCTCGTGCGCCGTGCCCCGGCGCTGCAAGGTACACGCGACGGCCGCGCACCGGCCGCGGTGTACTGAGGCGCGCGCGATGAACCAGCTGCTGACGATCTGGACCTCGCTACCGGATGCCGTGCGTTCGACGGCCTGGATCCTGGTCGTCACCCTGACTCTGGTCCTGGCGGTCGCGTTCACGACGCTCCTTGAACGCAAGGTGATCGGCTGGATGCAGCTGCGCAAGGGACCAAACCGGGTCGGCAGCATCTTCGGCCTGATTCCGGGAATTTTTCAGCCGTTCGCGGACGTCATCAAGCTGCTGATCAAGGAAGTCATCATCCCGTCGGCGTCGAACAAGTTCCTGTTCCGGCTTGCGCCGGCTATCGCGCTCATCCCCGCGTTCGCCACCTGGGCGGTGATCCCGATTTCCCCCGATCTGACTGTGGCGCACATCGACGCGGGGCTCCTCTACGTGCTGTCGCTCACCTCGGTCGGGGTATACGGCATCATCCTCGCGGGCTGGGCGTCGAATTCCAAGTACGCCTTCCTCGGCGCGATGCGCTCGGCGGCGCAGATGGTCGCGTACGAAATCGCCATGGGCTTTGCGCTCGTCGGCGTGCTGATGGCGGCGGGGAGCCTGAACCTCGGCAAGATCGTGCTGGCGCAACAGGGCGGCGTCACGCACTGGAACGTGCTGTGGCTGTTCCCGCTGTTCGTCGTATACCTGATCTCCGGCCTCGCCGAGACCAACCGCGCGCCTTTCGATGTCGCCGAAGGCGAATCGGAAATCGTCGCCGGATTTCACGTGGAGTATTCCGGCATCGCGTTCGCATTGTTCTTCCTCGCGGAATACGCGAACATGATCCTGATCTCGGCGCTCACGTCGGTGTTCTTCTGGGGCGGATGGTTGAGTCCGTTCGAAGGCATCGCGCCCGGAACATGGCTCGCGCAGCCGAGCTTCGGCTGGCTGTTCGTCAAGCTGTTCGCGGTGCTGTTCTGCTTTCTATGGTTTCGGGCAACTTTCCCGCGTTACCGTTACGACCAGATCATGCGGCTCGGCTGGAAGGTGCTGATTCCGGTGACGCTCGTCTGGATCGCGGTCGAAGGTGCGCTGGCCTATTTCAAGATCGGACCGTGGCGGAGCTGAAGCGCATGGCAACCCGGTTCATCAAGACTTTTCTGCTCAGCGAGCTGCTGCAGGGCCTGTCGGTGACGGCGCGGACGCTATTCCGCAAGAAGATCACCGTCAACTATCCCGAGGAAAAGACGCCGCAGTCACCGCGCTTTCGCGGCCTGCACGCGCAGCGCCGCTACCCGAACGGCGAGGAGCGCTGCATCGCCTGCAAGCTGTGCGAGGCCGTCTGCCCGGCGGTGTGCATCACGATTGATTCCGATGTGGCCGAGGATGGCACCAGGCGCACTACGCGCTACGACATCGACCTGTTCAAGTGCATCTACTGCGGGTTCTGCGAGGAAGCCTGCCCGGTGGATGCGATCGTGCTGACGCGCATCCACGAGTACCACATGGAACATCGCGGCGAGAACATCATGACCAAGGACAAACTGCTCGCAGTCGGGGAGCGTTACGAGATGATGATCGCGGCGGACCGCGCCGCGGACGCGCCGTACCGTTGACGGCGTCTTAAAGGGGGGGGGCGATGCTGGTCACGATTCTCTACTACGCGTTCGCGGCGGTGCTGGTTGCCGCGGCGCTCGGGCTGATCGCGGCGCGCAATCCCGTGCATTCGGCCCTGTGCCTGGTGCTGTGCTTCTTCACCAGCGCCGCGATCTGGCTGCTGATCGAAGCGGAGTTCCTCGCCATCGTGATGGTGCTCGTTTACGTGGGCGCCGTGATGGTGCTGTTCCTGTTCGTGATCATGATGCTCGACATCAACCTCGAGGAGCTGCGCGCCGGATTTACGCGCTATGCCTGGCTCGGCTGGATCACGGCCGCGGTCGTGGTGGCCGAGATCGTGGGCGTCGTAGCCGGGCGCCGCATGGGGATCGACGTAACTCGAGGCGCGGCGCCGCTGCCGGCGGACTACAGCAACACCCATGAGCTCGGTCTGCTGCTGTACACGCGCTACGTCTATCCGTTCGAGCTCGCGGCGATGCTGCTGCTGGTGGCGATCGTGGCGGCAATCACCCTCACGATGCGCAGGCGCGCGGGCCTGAAGCAGCAGGACATCGGCAAGCAGGTGGCGGCGCGGGCCGGGGATCGGATGCGGCTGGTAAAGATGAAGCCCGAGAAGCGCTTGTGATCACGCTCGGCTCGCTCCTTACGCTCGCAGGCATCCTGTTCGCGATCGCGGTGGCGGGGATTTTCCTCAACCGCAAGAACGTGATCCTGCTGCTGATGTGCATCGAGCTGCTGCTGCTCGCGGCGAATTTCAACTTCGTCGCGTTCTCGCGCTATCTCAACAACATCGACGGCCAGATATTCGTGTTCTTTGTCTTGACGGTCGCCGCCGCCGAGTCGGCCATTGGACTCGCGATTCTCGTGGTGCTGTTCCGCGAACGCCGCAGCATCAATGTTGAAGAACTGAATTCGATGAAAGGCTGATGGCGAGCGCATGAACCCGAATGTTCTCATCGCGATCCCGCTGTTGCCGCTCGTCGCGGCCGCGATTGCGGGGCTCTTCGGGCGGCTGATCGGGCGGGCAGGGGCGGCCGCGGTCGCGATCCTGGGCGTCGCGATCTCTTGCGCTCTCTCGATCTACGTGCTGAAACTCAGCTGGTTCGAAGGCGTACCGACCTTCGATGGCACGGTCTATACCTGGCTCGTGAGCGACGGCGTGCCGATGCGCATCGGTTTTCTGATCGATCGCCTTTCGGCATTGATGATGGCGGTGGTGACGTTCGTGTCGCTGTGCGTGCACGTGTACACGATCGGTTACATGGCCGACGATTCCGGGTTCCAACGCTTCTTCAGCTACATCGCTCTGTTCACCTTCGCGATGCTGATGCTGGTGATGTCGAACAACTTCATGCAGCTGTTCTTCGGCTGGGAAGCGGTGGGCGTCGTGTCGTACCTGCTGATCGGCTTCTGGTACACGCGGCCGAGCGCGATCTTCGCAAATCTCAAGGCTTTCATCGTGAACCGCGTCGGTGATTTCGGGTTCATCCTCGGCATTGCCGGGATTCTCTATTTCACGGGCTCGCTCGACTACCGCGACGCCTTCGCAGCGGCGCCGCAGATCGCCGGCCAGACGCTCGAGATCTGGCGCGGGCACGCGTGGTCGGGGCTCACGGTCGTCTGTATTTGCCTGTTCATTGGCGCCATGGGCAAGTCCGCACAAGTGCCGCTGCACGTGTGGCTGCCCGACTCAATGGAAGGCCCGACACCGATCTCAGCGTTGATCCACGCGGCAACGATGGTTACCGCGGGCATTTTCATGGTCGCGCGCATGTCGCCGCTGTTTGAGTTCTCGCCGACGGCGCTGTCGTTCGTACTGGTGATCGGTGCGACCACCGCGTTGTTCATGGGCTTCCTTGGCGTCGTCAACAACGACATCAAGAGGGTGATTGCCTACTCGACGCTCTCACAGCTCGGGTACATGACGGTGGCGCTGGGAGTGTCCGCCTACAGCGTCGCGATCTTCCACCTGACAACGCATGCATTCTTCAAGGCGCTGTTGTTCCTCGCCGCCGGGTCGGTGATCATCGGCATGCATCACGAGCAGGACATGCGCAAGATGGGCGGGCTCGCGAAGTACATGCCGATCACGGCGGTCACCTGCTGGATCGGCTCGCTCGCGCTCATCGGCACGCCGTTCTTCTCCGGTTTCTACTCGAAGGACTCGCTGATCGAGGCGGTCGGCGCGTCGCACCGGTGGGGCGCGGGCTATGCCTACCTCTGCGTTCTGATCGGAGTGTTTGTCACGGCCCTGTATTCTTTCCGCCTGCTCTTCATGACTTTTCACGGCAAGGAGCGTTTCGAACACACGTCCCATGGCGACGCGCACGGCGGCGCGCCTCACGAGAGTCCGTGGGTAGTCACGGCGCCCCTGATTGCGCTCGCGATTCCCTCGGTCATCGTGGGCGCGCTCATCGTCAGACCGCTCCTGTTCGGCGGCTTTTTCGGCAACGCGATCTTCGTGCAGCAGGCGAACGACGTGGTCGGCGAGCTCGGCCGCGAATTCCCGGGCTGGTTCGTCTTTGCGCTGCACAGCGTCCTGACGCCCGTGTTCTGGCTGGCCGCCGCGGGTGTCGCGGCGGCGTGGTGGTTTTTCCTGAAACGGGTCGATCTCGCCGATTCGGTTGCGAAATCGCTAAGCGGCGTGCAGACGCTCCTCGTGAATAAGTATTATTTCGATGCCTTCAACGAGAAAGTGCTCGCGCCGGCGAGCCGCGGGTTCGGCCGCCTGCTCTGGCGCGGCGGCGATCAGGCGCTCATCGACGGCGTGATGGTTGATGGTACCGCGGCGGCGGTCGGCCGGCTCGCGAGCGCCGGACGCCGGCTGCAAACCGGATTGCTCTACTCCTACGCCTTCTGGATGGTCATCGGACTTGCGCTATTCCTCGGGTGGTTCCTGATGCGGGCGCGCGGCCCATGAGTGGCGGGCGGCGGGGCACGCGATGATCCAGGGCTTCGCGTTGCTCTCGGCGCTTGTGTGGCTGCCCATTGCGGGCGGCCTCATCGTGCTGGCGCTCGGTGACCGCCGCATCGCGATCGGTCGCTGGATCGCGCTGCTCACGGCGCTCGCGACCTTTGTCCTCTCGATTTCACTGTACCTCGGCTTTGCAACGACCACGGCGGACGCGCAGTTCGTCGAACTCGCGCCGTGGATCCCGGCGTTCAATTCGTTCTACCACCTCGGCGTGGATGGCATTTCGCTGCCGCTCATCCTGCTGACGAACTTCATGACCATCCCGGTCATCATTGCCGCATGGGGTGTCATCGAGGCGCGTCCGGCGCAGTACTACGCCGCGTTCCTCATCATGGCGGGGCTCATGGTCGGCGTGTTCGCGTCGCTCGATGCGCTGCTCTTCTATTTCTTCTGGGAAGCGATGCTGATCCCGATGTTCCTGATCATCGGCGTGTGGGGCGGGCCGCGCCGCGTGTACGCGACGATGAAATTCTTCCTGTACACGTTTCTCGGCTCGATCTTCATGCTGGTGGCCCTCATCTATATGTACGTGAAGACCGGGCAGGGCGGGGAACCGAGCTATGCGATTGCGGCCTTCCAGTCGCTGCCCTTGAGCCTCACGCAGCAGCGGTGGATCTTCGTCGCGTTCCTGCTCGCGTTCGCCGTGAAGGTCCCGATGGTGCCCGTACACACCTGGCTCCCGGACGCGCACGTCGAGGCGCCGACCGGCGGCTCGGTGATCCTCGCGGCGATCATGTTGAAGATGGGCGGCTACGGTTTCCTGCGGTTCTCGCTCCCGATCACGCCGGATGCGAGCCGCGAACTCGACTGGCTGATCATCGCGTTGTCGCTGGTCGCGGTCGTCTACATCGGCTTCGTCGCGCTGGTGCAGACGGACATGAAGAAGCTGATCGCTTATTCTTCCATCGCGCACATGGGGTTCGTGACGCTCGGCGCGTTCCTCGTCTACGACATCGTCAGGGTCGCGGGCAACGTCCAGGGCGCGGCCATGGGGATCGAGGGCGCGCTGGTGCAAATGGTGTCGCACGGGTTGATCTCGGGCGCGCTGTTCCTGTGCGTTGGCGTGATGTACGACCGGTTGCACAGCCGCGAGATCAGCGCGTACGGCGGTGTCATCAACACCATGCCGATCTTCGCGGCCTTCATGACGCTGTTCGCGCTCGCGAACTCGGGCCTCCCCGGCACCTCCGGATTCGTCGGCGAATTCCTGGTAATCCTTGCGAGCTTCAAGGCGAATTTCTGGTACGCGTTCCTGGCGGGCCTGACGCTCATCCTCGGCGCGGCGTACACGCTCTGGCTCGTGAAGCGCGTGATCTTTGGCCCTGTTGCCAACGAGGGTGTCGCCGGGCTGCAGGATCTGAACGGGCGTGAGTTCCTGGCGCTCGGGGTGCTCGCCGTGGCGGTGCTCGCGCTCGGCGTCTGGCCGGCGCCGCTCCTCGAAGTGATGCAGCCGACGGTGCGGCATCTCGTCGAACAGGTCGTGACCAGCAAGATACCGCTCTAGCCGGCGAAGCGCATGACAGAGTCCCTCACACCGACGATCACCTGGGCGAACCTCCTGCCGGCGCTGCCCGAGATTTACCTGTCGATCGCCATCTGCGTGATCCTGCTAGCCGATGCGTTCCGCAGCAGCACGCGCCGTTCGTTGACGCCGACGCTCACGCTCTTCGTGCTCGCGGTGGGTGCCGCGCTGACCGTGGGTCTCGCGCAGGTCGAGGAACGCACGCTCCTGTTCGGCGGCATGTACGTCGCCGATTCGCTCGCGGTGGTGCTGAAGCTCTTCGGTTTCGCATTCGTGGCGCTGGCGCTGCTCTACTCGCGCAGCTACCTCGAGAACCGCGCCATGATGCTCGGCGAGTACTACGTGCTCGCACTCACCTCGCTCCTCGGCGTCTTCGTGCTCGCCTCGGCGGGGAGTCTCCTCACCGTCTACCTCGGAATCGAGATCCTGTCGCTCTCGCTCTATTCAATGGTCGCGTTCGATCGCGATTCCGGCATCGCCGCGGAATCGGCCATGAAATACTTCGTGCTCGGCGCCATCGCTTCGGGGGCGCTGTTGTACGGGATTTCGATGATCTATGGCCTCACCGGCACGCTCGACCTGGACCGGCTGGCTGCGATAGCCGTAGGCGCTCCAAGCCTGGGTCTGGTCCTCGGGCTCGTCTTCGTTGTTGTCGCGGTGGCATTCAAATTCGGGGCTGCGCCCTTTCACATGTGGGTGCCGGACGTCTATCACGGGGCGCCTACGTGCGTGACGATGTTCGTCGCCACCGCGCCCAAGCTCGCCTCGTTCGCGTTCGCGTTCCGGCTGCTTGCCCACGGGCTGGGCGGCCTGTCGGCCGAATGGACGCAGATGATCGCGATCATCGCGGTGCTGTCGCTCGTGCTCGGCAATTTCGTGGCGATCGCGCAAACCAACCTGAAGCGCATGCTCGCCTACTCGGCGATTGCCAATGTCGGATTCATCCTGCTCGGTTTTGCAGCGGGCACGTCACAGGGCTACCAGGCGGCTCTCTATTACACGTTGGTCTACGTGCTCATGACCGCCGGCGCGTTCGGCGTAATTCTGCTCGCGAGTCACAAGGGCTACGAGGCGGACGAACTCGAGGATTACAAAGGGCTGCACGCTCGCGACCCGCTGCTTGCGCTCGCGATGCTGATGTTGATGTTTTCCACTGCCGGCGTGCCGCCATTCGTCGGCTTCTGGGCGAAACTGCAGGTGCTGCAGGCGTTGTGGAACGCCAACCAGATGACGCTCGTCATCATCGGCGCCGCGGTCTCGGTCGTCGGCGTCTACTACTACCTGCGCGTCGTGAAACTCATGTATTTCGATGCCCCGGGCGAGCGGCAGCGCAGCCGCGGGCCGGCGAGCGTCCGCTTCGTGCTAGCCGTCAATGCGCTCGCCGTCCTGGCGCTGGGC
>JBAVOB010000075.1:0-5059 GCA_049691655.1 Steroidobacteraceae bacterium
CGCCAGTATCGGGAACGCACCATGCGCCCGGGCGTTGACGGCGGGCAACGCACGGTCGGCGGACCGCCACGCAGGGGCTCGCCGCGAACGGGTCGCCCGCCTAGCGAACAGCGGGCAACGGTTGCAGCGTCCGCTCGTGCGCCGCCGCCACGCGCAACAGCAAGCCCTCGGCAAAGGGGCGCCCGACCAGTTGCACGCTGGACGGCATGCCATTGCCGGTTTTCTCTCCCGGCACGGCGATCGCGGGCAGGCCAAGGAAATTGAACGGCGCCGAACACTGGACGAGCCGCGCGAGCATCGACCACAACTCGGGGCCGGCGCCGACGTCCACTTCCTCGAGGCGCGGTGTGGGCACCGGCAGCGTCGGCGTGTGCAGAACGTCGCAGCGCGAGAACACCTCGCGCACGAAGCGCTCAAGCAGCGGCATGCGCAGCAACAGCGCCTCCACGTAGATCGAAGCGGGGATCGCCACTCCCGTCGTCGCGCGAACCCGCACCTGCGGCGAGTAGCTGGCGGCGCGTTCGCGCAGCCACACGCCATGCAGACCGGTCGCCTCCGAATACATGATCGCGCGGCTCAGCTCCGTCATCGCCGCGACATCCGGCACCGCCAGCCCGACGAGCCGCGCTCCCTGGCCCTCGAGGCCGGCGAGGCTCGCTTCCATCGCCGCCCGCACGTCCTGCGTTGCACCATCGTAGAAATAGTTATGCGGCACGCCGATTCTCAGGCCGTCGATGCCGCGCTCCGGCTCACGCTCGTAATCGCCCACGGCGTGCGTCGCGGACTGCGGATCGCGCGGATCGTGGCCCGCGAGCACGGCGAGGAGCCGAGCGCAGTCGCGGACGCTGCGCGTCATCGGCCCGATCACGTCGATCGAAGGCGCGAGTTTCATGCAGCCCGCGCGCGAGACGCGCCCGTGCGTCGGCTTGCAGCCGACCACGCCGTTCGCCGCGGCAGGGGTGCGCAGCGACCCGCCGCTGTCGGAGCCGAGGCTTGCGTAGACCGCGCAGGCCGCGACCGCCGCCGCCGACCCGCTCGAGGAGCCCCCCGCCATGAAGCCCGGATCGAGCGCGTTGCGGCAATCGCCCCAGATGGCGTTGTGGCCGGTCGGGCCAAGCGCAAACTCCGACATGTTCAGCGAGCCGAGGTTGATGGCACCGGCCCGGACGAGCCGCTCGACCACCGTTGCGGTGGAAGTTGGCACGTAATCGCCGCGGACGCGCGAGCCGTAACGAACCTTGCGGCCCGCGATGTGAAACATGTCTTTCAGCGCAATGGGCACGCCGTGCAGCGGCCCGAGCGGCGTACCGACCGCGCGCGCCCGGTCAGCGGACTCCGCCGCCGCGAGCGCACCGTCCGCCTCGATCGCGAGGAAACAATGCGTGCGTTCCTGCGCGAGCCGCGTCCGCTCGAGCGCCGCCCGCACGACCGCCACGCTCGAGACCTTGCCCGCGCGAATGCGCTCGGCGACCTCGACCAGGTCGAGCGTCGCGAGGTCGGTCACGGGCGCTTGCGTCCGCCCGGCGGATCGGCAGCGAGCCGCTCCAGCGTGGCGGAAAAGTCGGCGGGCTCGAAATCGAACAGCGTTTCGCCCAGGCTCGAGCGCACCGCGCTGATTGCCGCGCTCGCTCCGGCCGCGATGCGCGCGGCCATGTCGGCGTCCACGATCGGCAGACCGGCGACACGGGCGAGGACGAGGACGGTATCCGGATCGAGCGCGTCCTTTGACAAGCGATGATGCTCCGATATGCCGCGGCGCGATTGTGTCGAGGGCTGCAGTTTACTGCAGAGCGGGGTTATCATCGGCGCCTGCACGCGACGGACCACTGCCGGGGAGACTGATCCATGATTCATCACGCTCGATTCCGCCTCTGCGCAACATTGGTCGTCGGGCTCGCCGCAAGCTGCTCGCTGGCGGCGTTCGCCCAGGGCGTTACGGGGTACAAGCAGGGCCAGGGCGCAGGCCCGGTCACCGGGGCTGCCGGCACGAGCGGCTCCACGGGCGACAGCGGACTCGCGAAGTGCGACAAGCCGATGGGTGCCGTCGCGGTCGTCGAGCCGCAGAATTACGTGATGCAGTCGCTGTCGCGCTACGGCCTGTCCTCGCCGGTCGGGCTGATCCGCATGATGATCCAGCAGTCGAACTGCTTCATCGTCGTCGAGCGCGGCATCGGGTTGCAGAACGCGATGCAGGAACGCCAGCTCGCCGAAGCGGGCCAGACGCGCGCCAACTCGAACATGGGCGGTGGGCAGATGGTGACCGCGGACTTCATCCTGACGCCGGCCGTCGTGTTCTCCGAGAGCGACGCGGGCGGCCTCGGCGGCGTGCTGGGCGGAGTCCTTTCCCGCCGGGCGCCGGTGGTCGGCGCGATCGCGGGCGGCCTGAAGTTCAAGGAAGCGCAGACGAGCATGCTGCTCAGCGACGCCCGCTCGAGCGTGCAGGTCGCGGCGGCCGAAGGCAGCACGAAAAAAGCGGATCTCAGGCTCGGCGGCGCGCTGTTCGGCGGCGGCGCATTCGGCGCGGTTGGCGGATACGGCAACACCAACGAAGGCAAGATCATCGCTGCGGCCTACATGGATAACTACAACAAGATCGTGAACGTGGTGCGCGGCGATCCGAGCCTGCAGCGCGACGTCGGTACCCTGCGGCAGGAGGCCGCGGCGGGTGGCAGCACCAAGGCGGGGGCGGTGTTCAATGAAGGCGACGTGATCACCCCCAAGATCGCAAACGTCAAGCTGCTCGCCTCCCCGGCCGAGGGCGCGAAAACCCTGGCAACGCTTGCACGCGGCGACGAACTGGTGGTGACCGGCTCGGTACAGAACGGCTTCGTCAAGGTTCAGGGTCCTAGCAGCGAGGGCTGGGTCAGGACGATCCTCGTGACGAAGAAGTAATCCGCGCGTGGCGCGCGCGCGTCAGGCGGCCGGCCATGATCCCGCTCCAGGCGCGAAACAGCTGAATGCCTTTTGCGAGTAACGGCGACCAGCGTATCTACTTCGCGGAGAGCGGTGCGGGCTCGCCCGTGATTCTGGGCCACAGCTTTCTCTGTTCGGGCAGGATGTGGTGCGAGCAGGTGCCGGTGCTCGCACGCAAATTCCGCGTGCTGAACCCGGATTTGCGCGGACACGGGAAGTCGGCCGAAGCGACGCTGCCGTTCTCCCTGTACGACGCGGTCTCCGACGTGGTAGCGGTCCTCGATCAGCTCGCGATCGAGAAAGCCGTCTGGTGTGGCCTGTCCATTGGCGGCATGGTCGCGCTGCGCGCGGCGCTCACCTGCCCGGAACGGGTGGCGGGCCTGATCCTGCTGGACACGGATGCCGGCGCCGAAATGGCGATGCGCAGATTGAAGTATCACGCGATGGGGCACGGTGTGCGGCTCCTTGGCGTCCGACCGCTGCTGTCACCCATCACCCGGCTGATGTTCGGGGCCACGACTCTGCGGCAGAATGGGACGCTCGTGGAGGAATGGAAGCAGGAATTCGCGACCGTGGACGTGCCCTCGATCATGCGCGGCCTGGCAGCGCTCACCGAGCGGGATTCGCTCCTCGACCGCCTGCCCGAAATCCGCGTGCCCGCGCTGGTGCTGGTCGGGAAGGAGGATCGCTCGCTCCCCCCGCCGTTATCACGCCGCATTCATCAGCGGTTGACCGACTCCCGGTTTGTCGAGGTTCCCGGTGCGGGACACCTGTCAGCGCTTGAACAGCCGACAGCGGTCAACGCGGAGATTCTCGGCTTTCTCGACCAGCGCAATGGTTAGAGCGTCGCGGGTGAGCGCGTGCACCTGCGCGGCTTCGCCGTGAATGCCGGCCCATTGCCGTTCCAGTGGGCGCTCGTCGTCGTGAGTGCTCTCTGGGGGGCTTCCGAGACCGGCTTGCTCCTCTTCCGGCGCGCGAACGTTTCCACCAGTCGCCAGGACGCGGGGAGCCTGCGCCTGCTGCTGGTGGTCATCTACCTATGCATCGCACTCGGAGTTTTTCTCGGTGTCTCGGGACGGGGCCGCCTGCACTTAGGCATGTCCGTGCGCTGGCTGGGGCTCGCCACGATCCTCGCCGGGCTGGCGCTGCGCTGGTGGGCGATCTTCAGCCTGCGTCGATTTTTCACGGTCGATGTCGCCATCCACCCGGACCAGCAGCTCGTGCAGACCGGGCCCTATCGCTACCTGCGCCATCCGTCCTACGCGGGGGCATTGTTATCGTTCGCGGGACTCACTCTCTGCCTGTCGAGCTGGCTTGCCGCGCTGGCGATCCTCGTGCCAATCGCGGGTGCGTTCTATCGTCGTATCCGCATCGAGGAACGCGCTCTGCAGTCCGCTTTTCCGAATGAGTATCGTGACTACTGCAAACGGACCTCCAGGATCGTTCCCGGAATCTACTGACGAACCATTCAGGCCCGATCGCAGCAAGAGCATCCGGAGCATCGCCCATGTACATTCCGCCAGGTTTTGGCACCGTGACGCCGTACTTCTTCGTCGACGATGCCAGCCGGTTCGTCCGCTTCCTGGTCGACGGCCTGAACGGAACCGAGGTGCTGCGCACGCCGCGCCCCGACGGCAGGATTGCCAATGCCCAGATCCGTCTCGGCACTTCGACGCTGATGGTCAGCGAGGCCTCGGCGCAGTACCCGGCGATGCGCGCGTCCTACTACCTGTACGTCGAGGACGCCAACCAGGCAATGCGCCAGGCGCTGGCTGGCGGGGGAACGCTCGAAATGCCGGTCGCCGACATGCCGTACGGCGATCGCCAGGGCGGTGTCCGGGATCCGCACGGCAACATCTGGTGGATTTCGCAGCGCATCGTTCACGCCCCCTATTCCACCTAGAGAGCCCCGCCAGGTTGCTCGATTCATGGAGCCATAAGGACGCAGTTGCTTCTGACCGCCCTTGGAATTTCCGCCGTCGCGGTCGCCGCCGTGTCGACGTTCCTGCACCTGCACGCCGAGTACCGGGGTCTGCGTTGGCGCGTGTACGTGTTCAAGCCACTCGCTACTTTTGTGCTGCTACTGGCGGCGGCCGCGCCGGCGTCGCACGGATCCCGGTACCAGCTCGCCGTCGTCGCCGGGCTC
>JBAVOB010000076.1:0-6150 GCA_049691655.1 Steroidobacteraceae bacterium
GAGTTCTCCGACGATGCGCTCGAGCTGCGCGCGCTCCGGCCGCGGCAGCCCGCGAGCCTCAAGCCAGCGCCTCACCGCGTTGCGCTGGCGGTCGGCGCCAAGATGGCGCAGACCGGCCACTGCGAGCGTTTCACCGGCCTGGATGCCGGCCAGGTCGAGGTCGGCGAGATCCGCAAGGAGGGATTTAGCCGCCGCCAGGTTTGCAGCGGCGCGCGCAATGGTGCGCGGGGCCGCGGGCCAGCGTTCGCGCAGCCGCGGCAGGATCTGCCGCCGCAGGAAATTCCGGTCGAAGCGTTCGTCGGCGTTCGACTCATCGTCCACCCAAGCGAGCCCTTGCATGCGTGCCCAGTCCTCCAGCGCCGCGCGCGGGAATCCCAGCAGGGGGCGCACCAGCGTGCGGCGGCCGATTGGCATGGACGCCGGCATCGCCGCGAGCCCGGCGATACCGGCGCCGCGTAGCAGCTGCAGGAGCAGCGTTTCCGCCTGATCGTCCTCGTGCTGCGCCGTCACGAGCGTCTCGCCGGGTCGCAGGGCCGCGCTGAGCAAGCGGTAACGCTCATCTCGCGCCCGCGCTTCCAGCGATGCACCGCGCAACCGGGGGATGCGCGCGCGCCGCACGCCGCAGCTCACGCCGAGTCCCGACGCGAATCGACGGCAGAAGCGCCCCCAGGCAGGCGATTGCGGCAGCAAGCCGTGATCGACGTACAGGGCGCGCAGCGCGAGCCCCTTGCGCCGCAGCTGCGCGAGCGCCGCGAGCAGCACCACGGAATCGACGCCGCCGCTGAGTGCGACGAGCAGCCTGCCGTTCGGCCATCCCGGGACCAGCTTGCCCAGTTCGCGCTCGAGCGCAGCCGGCGAGAAAGAGGCCGGTCTCATGCCGGCGTCAGACTTCTGTATATACGCCGAACGCGGCGAGCTTGGCACTGCGTTCACTGCGCAAGCGATCCGGCGGGATCTTCTCAAGCGCGCCCAGGTGCCGCTCCAGCGTCTCCTTGAATGTGGCGGCCATTTCCGCCGGCTCCCGATGCGCGCCGCCGAGCGGTTCGCGGAGCACCTCGTCCACCAACCCGAGCTTGAACAGGCGCTCGGCTGTGAGGCCCATAGCCTCCGCCGCGGCTTCCTTCTTGTCCGCGCTCTTCCACAGGATCGACGCGCAGCCTTCCGGGGAAATCACGGAGTAGGTGCTGTACTGGAGCATCAGCAGCCGGTCGCACACGCCGATGGCGAGCGCGCCGCCGGAGCCGCCCTCGCCGATGACAACCGCGATGATCGGGATGCGCAGCAGGCACATCTCGAAGAGGTTGCGCGCCACTGCCTCGCTCTGGTTGCGCTCTTCGGAGCCCACACCGGGGTAGGCACCCGGCGTGTCGATCAACGTGACGAGCGGCAGGCTGAAGCGCTCGGCGAGCCGCATCAGCCGCAGCGCCTTGCGATAACCTTCCGGCTTCGGCATGCCATAGTTGCGCCGCACGCGCTCCTTGGTGTCGCGGCCCTTTTGCTGACCGATTACCATGAGCGGACGGCCGTTGAACCGGGCCAGGCCACCGACGATCGCGAGGTCGTCGCCGTAGGCGCGGTCGCCGTGCATTTCCTGGAAGTCCTCGAACGCGGCACCGATGTAATCCAGCGTGTAGGGCCGCTGCGGGTGACGTGCGAGCTGCGTGATCTGCCACGGCGTGAGGCTCGCGAAGATGCTGGTGGTCAGCTGGCGGCTCTTGGCCTGCAGACGCGCGATCTCATCCTGGATGTTGACAACCGTGTCGGAGGTGACGTGGCGCAGCTCTTCGATCTTCGCCTCGAGCTCGGCGATCGGTTGTTCGAAATCGAGGAAGCTGACGGCCATGCGCGCTTGTGCCCGCTGTGCCAACCCGGATGCGGGGCGAAATGACGGGCCGCAGGCAGGTTACGGGGCGTCAGGCGGAACTGCAAGGCAGCCGCCCGGCGCGCTGGGCGGTCATCATCCGAGCGCGGAGCTGTTCGCGCCCGGTGGCGGCCCGTACTGCAACTGCAGGCCGCTGCGGCCCACCAGCGACTCGAGCTGCTCCACCAGCTCGCCCGTCGGGCGCACGTTCCATTCGGGTCCGAGCGTGAGCGCCCCGCGCGCACCCTCGCCGGCATACAGCACCGCGACCTGGCACCGGCCCGGGCGCCATGGGGTGAGTGTTTGCGCCAGGCGCGCGAGAAACCGCGCGCCGTCATCGCTCGCGGGCCACTTGAGCACGATGCGCCGCGCCTGCTGCTCGCGCAGCCGCTCGAGCGGCGTCACCCTGCGCGCCGCGAGCCTCCAGGCGTCGCTGAACTCGTCGAATCGCAGCTGCCCCTCGATGAGCACCAGCGCATCCTTCGCGATCAGATCGCGATGCTGCTGGAACACCTCGTCGAAGAAGGTGACCTCGATCCGCCCCGAGCGATCGTCGAGCACGATGGAGGTGCGCGTACCGCGTTTCCTCACTTCGTAGATCACGCCGGCCAGCGTGGCCGGCTTGCCACCGAAGAACCCGCGGCCGTCGGTGCCACCGAGCGGCCGGTCGCTCGTGATATCGGCGATGCGGCCCGACACGAACCGCGGCAGCTCGTCGGCGAACTGGTCGATCGGGTGACCGGTGAGGAATAGCCCGAGCGTCTCGCGTTCGCCGCCGAGACGCCGGCGCTCCGTCCAGTCCGGATCCGGTGCCGTTTCCGGCGCCGCGGCATCGGTTGCGGGCCGCGCGGCCGCGAGCCCGAACAGGTCCACCTGGCCGGCGCTGCGCGCCCGCGAATTCTGCTCCCCAAGGTGCTGCGCCGCGTCGAGCCGGTTCCACAGCGTCGCGCGATTGGCGCCGATCCGATCCAGGCTCCCGGAGCGGATCAGCGCCTCGAGCGCCCGCCGGTTCACCTTGGCCAGGTCGAGCCGCCGGCAGAGGTCCTCGAGACTGACGAAGTGGCCACGGGCCGCGCGCTCCGCGACGATCGCCTGCACCGCGCCCTGCCCCACGCCCTTGATCGCGCCGAGCCCGTAGCGCAGCGTGCGGTCGTCGGCCACCGCGAAGTCGTACACCGACTCGTTGATGTCGGGCGGCAGGATCGTGAGCGCCATCGAACGGCACTCGTCGATCAGCGTGACGACCTTGTCGGTGAAATCCATGTCGGCGGAGAGCACGGCCGCCATGAACGCCGCCGGGTAGTGAGCCTTGAGCCAGGCAGTCTGGAAGGACAACAACGCGTACGCCGCGGAGTGCGATTTGTTGAAGCCGTAACCGGCGAATTTCTCCATCAGGTCGAAGATGTGCTCGGCCTGGCGTTCCGGCACGCCGTTGCGGACGGCGCCGCCGATGAAGATCGAGCGCTGCTTCGCCATCTCCTCGGGTTTCTTCTTGCCCATGGCGCGGCGCAGCAGGTCCGCGCCGCCGAGCGTATAGCCGGCGAGCACCTGCGCGATCTGCATCACCTGTTCCTGGTAGAGGATCACGCCATACGTCGGCGCAAGCACCGCCTTGAGCGCGGGGTGCAGATGCTCGATCGGCCCCTCGAGCCGCCCATGCTTGCGCGTGATGAAGTCGTCCACCATGCCCGATTGCAGCGGGCCGGGGCGGAATAGCGCGACGAGTGCGACGATTTCCTCGAAGCAGTCCGGCTGCAGCCGGCGGATCAGGTCCTTCATGCCACGCGATTCGAGCTGGAACACGGCCGTGGTGCTGCAGGACTTCAGCAACCGATAGGTCGCCGCATCGTCCATCGGCAGCGCATTCATCTCGAGCGGCGGCTCGCCGGCCTGTGCACGGATCGGGTCGATCAGGCGCACCGCGCGATCGATGATCGTGAGCGTACGCAGGCCGAGGAAGTCGAACTTGACGAGGCCCGCCGCCTCGACGTCGTCCTTGTCGAACTGCGTCACGACGCTCGCCGCACCCGGCTCGCAATAGAGCGGCGCAAAATCGGTGAGCACCGAAGGCGCAATGACCACGCCGCCAGCGTGCGTACCGGCATTGCGGGTGAGGCCCTCGAGGGAGCGCGCCAGGTCGATGAGATTGCGCACGTCCTCTTCGCTCTTGTAGAGCCGCTTCAGCTCCGGCTCCCTCGCGAGCGCGTCGTCAAGCGTGATGCCGAGCTCGAACGGGATCAGTTTCGCGATTCGATCGACATAGGGGTATGACAGACCGAGCACCCGGCCGACATCGCGCACCACCGCCTTGGCCGCGAGCGTGCCGTAGGTGATGATCTGCGACACGCGGTCGCGTCCATACTTGTCCGAGACGTATTCGATGACCCGGTCGCGCCCTTCCATGCAGAAGTCGACGTCGAAGTCCGGCATCGACACCCGCTCGGGATTGAGGAAGCGCTCGAACAGCAGGTCGTGCTCGAGGGGATCGATGTCGGTGATGCCGAGCGAGTACGCGACCAGCGAGCCTGCGCCCGAGCCGCGACCGGGGCCGACCGGCACGCCATTGGCGCGCGCCCAGCGAATGAAATCCGCGACGATGAGGAAGTAGCCGGCGAAGCCCATATCGCAGATGACGTCGAGCTCGCTCCTGAGCCGCTCGCGGTAATGCGCCACCGACCGATCGGTGTCGAGCACGGCGCCGGCGCGGATCGCCGCGGCGGACGGGGCGACCACGGGCTTGCGCTGCTCGGCCAGGATCTGGGTGAGCCGCTCCTCGAAACCACGCCCCGCCTCGGCGCGCAGGAACTCCGTGACGGTAGTACCCGGCGGCACCGGAAATTCAGGCAGTCGGGCTTCCCCGAGCGTCAACGACAGGCTGCAGCGCTTGGCGATTTCGATCGTGTTCGTGAGCGCCTCGGGCAGGTCGGCGAACAGCTGCGCCATCTCCTCGGGCGTGCGCAGGTACTGCTCGCGGGTGTAGCGCCGCGACCGCGCCGGATCACCGAGCAGCGTTCCGTCATGGATACAGACGCGCGCCTCGTGCGCCTCGAAATCCGCCGGCGCGAGGAAGCGCACGTCGTTGGTCGCAACCACCGGTGCCCCGCGACGCGCGGCGAGTTCGATGGCGGCGTCGTTGTATTGCGCATCGCCGTCGCGGCCGAGCCGCTGCAGCTCGAGGTAATAACGATCGTCGAACAAGTCCAGCCAGCCGTCGAGCAGGCGTTGCGCCTCCGTGCTGCGCCCGTTGACGAGGGCGCGGCCCAGATCGCCCTCCGGCCCGCCCGACAGGGCGATCAGGCCGCCTGTCGCCTCGCGTGTCATCCACGCGCGATCAAGGAGCGGCACGCCGCGCTCCTGCCCCTCGAGGTAACAGCGACTCACCAGGCGCGTGAGGTTTCCGTAGCCCACCGGGCTCTGGCAGAGCAGCACCAGGCGGGCCGGTTGCGCGCGCTCGCCGGCTGCACGCAAGCGCAGGTCGACGCCGATGACGGGCTTGACCCCGCGTGCGAGCGCCGCGCGATAGAACTTCACCATTGCGAAGAGATTGGCCTCGTCGGTCACGGCGACGGCCGGCATGCCGGTGGCCGCCACGGCCGCGACCAGCTTCGGCACTCGCACCACGCTGTCGAGGAGCGAGAACTCGGTGTGCACGCGAAGATGAACGAATGAGGCGCTCAAGACAGCTCCGAGGGAACCGGGACAATGCTCACGGGGATTTTACTGGCGCGAACGATCGGCGGTGCAACGGAGTGGGGCCATGCAGGCGCAATGCCTCGAGATGTGCGGGCGTCGCATAGCCCTTGTGAGCTGAGAGATCGAATCCAGGATAGTGCGTATCCAGTTGTTCCATCAGAGCATCGCGCGTGGTTTTCGCGAGGATCGAGGCGGCGCTGATGGCGGCGTGCGAGACATCGCCCCGGACGATCGCCTCGATCGTGCACTCGAAATGCAGATCGTTGATGCGGGGCACCGCGTTGCCATCGACCTGCACGTGGGTCGGGGCGACGGCCAGCCCGAGGAGCGCACGGCGCATCGCGAGAAAAGTGGCCTGCAGGATATTCAGGCTATCGATCTCCTCGGCATCCGCCCACGCCACGCTCCAGGCGATCGCGCGTTCGCGAATGAGGAGCGCGAGCCGCCTGCGCTCGCAGGCGGTCAGCGCCTTGCTGTCGGCGAGCCCGGCGATGCGCCGGCCCGACAGGATCACGGCAGCTGCGACAACCGGGCCAGCGAGCGGGCCGCGACCCGCTTCGTCGACGCCGGCGACGCGGGCTCCCCGCGGTAAGCGA
>JBAVOB010000077.1:0-1620 GCA_049691655.1 Steroidobacteraceae bacterium
CAATAATCCGCTCCTCGGTTAAGCTAGACTTCCTCATCTTCCAACTCCGTCTCAGGCCGTCGGACTCTACCGTTTTTGGACCAATTTGCGGGGCTCAGGCCATCCAGCAACTGCGCTGTCACCCGGCCGCAGCCATTTAGTCAGTATACGGATCATTTAGGGAATTGAATGCACTGGCACCGTAATTCCGCCCTCTAGCAGGTTGCTGAAAAACGCTTCGATTTTGGGATGATATGTGATTCATTTCTGCTGATCCAGCGGAGTGATTTGCCATGCGCGGACGCGATGACCAGTCGGACGGTTTGTTCAGCTACGTAAGGCTTGAGAAGCGGATACCGGAAGATCATCCGTTGCGCCCGATCCGCAAGCTCGTCGATGACGTGCTGAAGCAGATGAGCGCGCGTCTTGATGCGTTGTATGCTGCAACAGGACGGCCCTCGATTGCGCCGGAGATGCTGCTGCGGGCGACCTTGCTGCAGGCTTTCTTCTCGGTGCGTTCGGAACGCCAGTTGATGGAGCAGATCGACTATAACCTGCTGTTCCGCTGGTTTGTTGGCCTGCCGATGGATGCCGAAGCGTGGCACGCCACGGTGTTCTGCCACAACCGCGACCGCTTGTTGGAGGCAGATGTCGCGCGGGAGTTTCTCACGACGCTCATGGGATTGTCCGAGGTCAAGACATTGCTGTCGCGCGAGCACTTCTCGGTTGACGGCACGCTGATCGAGGCTTGGGCCTCAATGAAGAGCTTCCGGCCCAAGGATGGATCGGGCGAGCCGCCGGGACCTGGGCGCAATGGCGAGCGCGACTTCCACAAGGAGAGGCGCGGAAACGAGACCCATGCCTCCACGACAGACCCTGACGCAAGGCTTTATCGCAAAGCCGATGGCCGCGAGAGCAAGCTGTGTTTCATGGGCCATGTCGTCATGGAAAACCGCAATGGGCTGGCGGTGGACGCAAGCTTGGGCCTCGCCACAGGAACGGCCGAACGTGAAGCCACGCTCACCATGCTGGACCGGCGCGGCAAGACAAGCCACAGGATCACGCTGGGCGCCGACAAGGCCTATGATGTGACGGATTTTATCGGCGATCTCCGAAGCCGCGAGGTGACACCGCACATCGCCGTCAACGGCTCGGTGTCCAAATTGGGCAAAGTCCGCAAGACTGCCATCGGCAAGCGAACCCTGCGCCATGCCGGCTACGCCATCAGCCAGCGCTGCCGAAAACGCATCGAAGAGGTGTTCGGCTGGGTGAAGAAGCCAGGAGGAATTGCCAAAGTCAAACTGCGAGGCAAGGCCAAGGTCGAAGCCGTCTTCACCTTCACAGTCGCCGCCTACAATCTCATACGAATACCAAAACTCATGGCCGCCGCAGCTTGAGCGTCATCCAGAACAGAGCGAAGAAGCACAAAATACTCGCAAAGAAACCAAACCACTGACGCCCATGCTCTTCCGAAAATCAAAACCAAGCAAATCGAAGCGTTTTTCAGCAGCCTGCTAATCGACTTGTCTTCTAGCTGATCTAGGAAGCGATCATAACTTGCCAAAACCGGATTCATTTCAACTTCACCGCAAATTTTTTTCATCCGATCAATAACCGGCAAGTCGAAGAGTTGTGCAAGCG
>JBAVOB010000078.1:0-1548 GCA_049691655.1 Steroidobacteraceae bacterium
GGCTCGCGCAGCGCCGCGTGCCGGCGACCCTCGAGCAGTGCGGCGATTGCCTGGTAACGCCGGCGCAGGAGCGGGCGGTCGACGAGCGGCCGATTGAGCCAGCGGCGCAGCTCCCGCGAGCCCATCGCGGTCACCGTGCTGTCGAGTAACGCGAACAGCGTCGCGTCCTCGCGGCCCGCGAGACTGGCATCGAGTTCGAGATTGCGGCGCGTCGCGGAATCGAGCTGCAGCGCATCGCCCCGTTCCTCGACGCGCAGGCTCCGCACGTGCGGGAGCGCCACCTTCTGCGTGTCGCGCACGTACTGCAGCAGCCCTCCGGCCGCGCGGATCGCGAGCGGCAGTTCGTCGGCCCCAAAACCCTTGAGATCGAGCGTCGCCAGCTGGTCGGTCAGCAGCCGCGAGGCGCTCGCGAGTTCGAAGTGCCACGGCGGCCGCGCGTGCGCGTGCGCTGCGACCTGGCCCCGCACGCCTGCCGCGAACTGGTCCTCCGGCACGAGTAACTCGGCGGGCTTCAGCCGCTCGAGCTCCGCCGCGAGCGCGCCCTGGCCGCCGGATTCGATCACGCTGAAGCGGCCGGCGGCGAGATCGAGCCACGCGAGGCCGAAACGGTCGCCGTCGCGCACGACGGCGGCGAGCAGGCACTCACGCCGCTCCTCGAGCATCGCATCGTCGGTAAGCGTGCCGGGCGTGACGATGCGCACGACCTGCCGCTCGACCGGCCCTTTCGATTTCGCCGGATCACCGAGCTGCTCGCAGATCGCCACCGATTCGCCCTTGCGCACGAGCCGCGCCAGATAGGTCTCGACGCTGTGGAAGGGCACGCCGGCCATCGGGATCGGCTCGCCCGCGGAAGTGCCGCGCGCCGTCAGGGTGATGTCGAGGAGTGTGGCCGCGCGCCGCGCGTCCTCATAGAAGAGTTCGTAGAAGTCGCCCATCCGGTAGAAGAGCAGCAGGTCGGGGTGCTGCGCCTTGATTCGCAGGTACTGCTGCATCACGGGCGTGTGCTGCGAGAGAGCATCCATCCGGAAAGCTTACAGCTTGCTGCGGGGACGGTAAGCTGCCGGCATGCGCTGCGACGAAGAGCTGTTCGAACTCGCGGCCCGGGCGGGCCAGCACCTAGCCGCGACGCGGCGGCGCGCCGTAACGGCGGAATCCTGCACCGGCGGCTGGATCGCCAAGGCGCTGACGGACGTCCCCGGCAGCTCCGGCTGGTTCGAAGGAGGGTACGTCACCTATTCGAACGCGGCCAAAATGCGCGATCTGGACGTGCAATCCGAAACGCTGGCCGTTCACGGCGCCGTGAGCGAAGCCACCGTGCGCGAGATGGCGCTGGGTGCACTGCGCGCGAGCGGCGCGGACATCGCGGTGGCGGTGACCGGCGTCGCGGGCCCGACCGGCGGCAGTGAGGCGAAGTCGGTCGGCACGGTCTGGTTCGCCCTTGCGCGGCTTGCGGCGGAAGCGGCCGTCAGGGCGCGCAGGATGCAGTTTGCGGGCGACCGCGAGGCGATTCGGCGCGAGGCGGTGGCGTTCGCGCTGGGCCTGCTGCTC
>JBAVOB010000079.1:0-22891 GCA_049691655.1 Steroidobacteraceae bacterium
CCGCTACACGATCCTGTTTTCGGGACATGTGGCCGGGGAACACGTCACCCGCATTGCGGACGACGGCGGCATCTCAACTGTATTCAGTTACCGCGAGAACGGCCGCGGACCTGACTACCAGGAAAAACTGACGCTCGGTACGGACGGTACTCTGCGACGATTTGCGATCACGGGCAGGTCGACGTTCGGCTCGGTTGTCGACGAGCGATTCGAGCGCCAGGGCGACCGTGCGGAGTGGGCCGGTGTCGTCGATCGCGGCACGATGAGGATCAAGGGCCGCGCGCTGTATGTGCCCATCGAGTCCACGATCGAGGTCACCGGCATCCTGATGCGTGCGCTGATTCGAGAACCCACGGGCCGGCTGCCCGGCATTCCCGGTGGCAATCTCTCGGCCGTCAAGCTGACCAGCACGACGCTCACGAACGGCCGCGCCGCGCAAGCCGTGACACTGTACGCGTTGATCGGCGCGGACCTGGAGCCGCAATACGTGTGGATGACTGCTGACGGGGGGCGAGCGTTCGCGCTGATCTTCCCAGGCTTCGCGCAACTCATCGCCACGGGGTGGGAGGAGCAGGGGACCAATCTCGAGCAGCAGCAGCTCGATGCGCAGGCCGCTTATCTGCGCGACGTTGCGCGGCGCAATCGCCATGAGCTGCCGCAGCCGATCCTCATCAAGAATGTGCGGGTCTTCGATGCGGAGCATGCGACGCTCGGCCCGTTGCAGGACGTCTACATCAACCATGGCCGCATCGGCGCGGTGTATGAGGCGGGCTCGCCGCCGAAGGCCGCCGGCACGGTGTTCGACGCCAACGGACGCACGCTCCTCCCGGGGCTCTTCGACATGCATACGCATCTATCGCCGGGAGACTACCTGCTGCACCTCGCGGCGGGCGTTACCACGGTGCGTGACATGGGTAATAGCAATGCGACGCTGGCAGCGGCGATCGGCCGCCTCGACCGCCACGAGGCGATTGGACCGCACGTGGTAACGGCTGGTTTCATCGAGGGGAGGAGTCCGTTCAACGCGAGTAACGGCATTCTCGTCGACAGCCTCGAGGACGCGAAGCGCGCGGTGGATTTCTATGCGCAGCGCGGTTATCCGCAGATCAAGATCTACAACTCGTTCAAGCCGGAGTGGGTTGCCGGGACGGCGGCCTATGCGCACCAGCGGGGGCTGCGCGTCAGTGGCCATATCCCCGCATTCATGAAGGCCGAAGACGCCGTGAAGAGCGGCTACGACGAGATCCAGCACATCAACCAGGTGCTGCTGAATTTCTTCGTCAAGCCGGATACGGATACGCGCACACTGTTGCGCTTTACCCTCATCGCCGACAACGCGCACGCTCTCGATCTCGACGCAGCGCCGTTCCAGGACTTCGTCCGGCTGCTGGTCGAGCACAAGACGGTCCTCGACCCGACCGTCGGCACCTTCGAAGACCAGTTCACTCAGATGCCGGGGCAACTCAGTCCTTCCTTCGGCACGATCGCTGACCATTTGCCGATCACGCTGCGCCGCGGGCTCTACAAGAGCCAGAGCGAGTTGACGGCGGAAATGGCGCCGCGCTGGCGGGCTTCATATCGGAAGATGCTCGACGCGGTCGCGCGATTTCACCGCGCCGGCATTCCGCTCGTCGCCGGGACAGATAGTTTTGCGGGATTTGGGCTGCAACGAGAGCTGGAGCTCTACGTCAAGGCGGGCATTCCGGCCAATGAAGTGCTGCACATCGCGACCTGGAACGGCGCGACCTACGCGCGCGTGCTCGCGGACCGCGGATCCATCGAGCGCGGCAAGCGGGCGGATCTGATCCTCGTGGATGGCGACCCAACCCGGGACATCTCCGCGATCCGAAACGTCGCACTCGTCCTGCAGGACGGCGATGCTTATTATCCCGCCGAGCTATACACCGAGCTCGGCGTGCTCCCTTTCGCCCCGGCGCTCAAGCCAGTGTCAAGCATCGCAAGCACACCCTGACGCCTGCATTTGTCCGTCGCGACACCTCCGACACGCAGCCGCAGCGCCGGGACTTCGGGAATCCGTCATGACGGTCTGACGGACGCGGTGTATACGACTGTCGTCTGCGACTCCCTTCGAGGGACAGATTTCACCGGGGTGAGCCAATGAAAACCCTAACCACGTTGGTCGCCTGCTTGCTGCTCTGTTCGTTGCCCACGACCAGCATCGCGCAGTCGGACGCTCAGGGCTGCAACGATCATCCGCTGTTCACGAGAATGCCGGGCTACTGGATTCACAATTGTGCGCAGCTGCAGTTCGATTCCTATGGATTCCCGGTGGGCAAAGGCAAGAGCACCCAGGTCGAGGGGCAAACGTGGAAGATCAGCTACTATCCGCGCAACGACCTGAACCCCAAGCCGAGTGAAACGCAGGTACTGCGGAATTTCGAGAATGCCGTGCAGAAACTCGGTGGCACGACGGTGACCAACGGGGCGATGGCCGGCGGGAGCGGCAAGGACACCTTCAAGCTTGCCACGGCCGACAAGGAGATCTGGGTCGAAGTCAGGGCAGAATTTACCGGGAAGTACTTCCTGACCATCGTCCAGCAGGACCTGATGGCGCAGGACATCACCGCGAACGCGGAAGCCTTCTCCAATGACATCCGGGCGACAGGCCATGCCGCGGTTTACGGCATTCGCTTCGACACGGGAAGATCGACGATCAAGCCGGAATCGGCGCAAGCGATCGGGGAGATCGCCAAACTACTGCAGGCCGATGCCGTACTGAAGCTCTACGTGGTGGGACACACCGATAATGTTGGCGGGCTGGAGAGCAACATCAAGCTTTCGCAGGACCGCAGCGCGGCCGTCGTGCAGGCGCTCGTAACCCAGCACGGCATCGCCGCTGGCCGGCTGAAAGCCTATGGCTGCGGGCTGTATGCGCCAGTGGCTTCCAATGCCAGCGAGGCGGGCCGCGCCAAGAATCGGCGGGTGGAACTGGTCAAGCAGTAGGGCCGGTCCCGAGCGGCGGGCCGCCGCATTTCCTATCTCTCGCCCAATCACGTAAATTCCGCGGCGCATGTCGAACCTTGTCCTCCCGCAGCGTGCGCGCGTCGTCGTGATGGGTGGCGGCGTCATCGGTTCCTCCGTGGCCTACCACCTGGCGCACATGGGCTGGAAGGACGTCGTGCTGCTCGAGCGCGACAAGCTCACCTCGGGCACGACCTGGCACGCGGCGGGGTTGATGGTCACGTTTGGCTCGACCTCGGAAACCTCGACTGAGATGCGCAAGTACACGCGCGACCTGTATGCGCGGCTCGAGGCCGAAACCGGCCACGCCACGGGGTTCAGGCCCGTCGGCTTCATTGAGGTCGCAGCCGACGCGGATCGCCTGGAGGAGTTCCGGCGCGTATCCGCCTTCAATCGCTACTGCGGCATCGACGTCGAGGAGATCTCTCCGCGCGAGGTGCAGAAGCTATTCCCCATCGCCCGGGTGGATGACATTCTCGCGGGTTTCTACGTCAAGCAGGATGGTCGCGCCGATCCGGTGGGTGTTGCGACGGCGCTTGCCAAGGGTGCGCGGCTGAAGGGCGCCACGCTCCTCGAAGGCGTTGCCGCACGGGGCGTCATCACTCGCAACGGCGCGGTCACCGGCGTCGACACCGCGCTCGGCACGATCGAATGCGAGTTCGTCGTCAACTGCGCCGGCGTGTGGGCGCGGCAGCTCGGAGCCCGCAACGGGGTGAGCATTCCGCTGCAATCGGCAGAGCACTACTACCTGATCACCGGCCCGGTCGCCGGCATCGATCGCAACTGGCCGGTGCTCGAGGACCCCGCAAGCTACGGCTACTTCCGCGAAGAGGGCGGGGGACTGATGGTCGGCCTGTTTGAACCGGTGTGCGCACCCTGGGGCGTCGACGGCGTACCCGAGGACTTCTCGTTTGGTGACATTCCGCCCGACTGGGATCGCATGACGCCGTATCTCGAGAAAGCGATGGCGCGCGTGCCGGTTTCGCAGACGGCTGGCCTGAAGAAGTTTTTCTGCGGGCCGGAGAGTTTCACACCCGACCTGCGGCCGATCGTCGGCGAGGCGCCCGAGATCAGGAACTACTTCGTCGCCGCGGGCATGAATTCCATCGGCATCCTCACCGGCGGCGGGATCGGCCGCGTCGTGGCGCATTGGATCATCCACGGCCGCCCCGACGTCGATGTGACCGGCATGAACATCGACCGGCTGCAGGTCTACCAGTCGAACCCGGAGTACCGCCGCACGCGCACCGTCGAGTCGCTCGGCATGGTGTACCAGTGCCACTACCCGACGAGAGCGATGACGAGCGCGCGCGATGCGAAGTGTTCCGCCATTCACGACCGCCTGGTGGGCGAAGGCGCCTATTTCCGCGACGTCAGCGGCTGGGAAGGGGCGGACTGGTACGCGGGCCGCGGCCAGACGCCGGACCCAGGCCCCTTGTCCTTTGGTCGCATGCACTGGTTCCGGCACTGGGAGGCCGAACACCGGGCGACTCGCGCAGGCGTGATCCTCATGGACATGTCATTCATGTCGAAATTTCGGGTGGAGGGACGGGATGCCGGTCGGCTGCTCAATCAGCTCTCGGCGAACAACGTGGACGGTGCGAGCGGGCGCATAACCTATACGCAGTGGCTGAACGAGGGGGGCACGCTCGAGGCAGACCTTACGGTGACGAAGTTCGACGACCGACACTACTTCGTCGTCGCAAGCGACACCGCACACCGTCATGTGGAGACTCGCATGAAGCGCCTGTTCGCCGACGCGCACGCGTTTTGTTCGGATGTCACGAGCGCGTACACGCAGATCAACATCCAGGGTCCGCTGTCGCGCAAGCTCCTGCAGTCTGTCACGTCGGTCGATCTGTCGAACGGCGCCTTTCCATTCCGCGCAGTTGCCGAGCTCGACATTGGTTTCGCCCGCGTGCTCTGCACGCGGATTACCTACCTCGGGGAACTCGGGTACGAGCTCTACATCCCGACGGAGCAGGCGCTGCACGTGTACGACCTGCTGGTGAAAGCGGGCGCGCCGCTTCGGCTCAGGCACGCCGGGTTGAAAGCGCTGGCGTCGCTCCGCATGGAAAAGGGCTACCGCGACTACGGGCACGACATCGACAACACCGATTCGGTGCTCGAAGCGGGACTCGGCTTCGCGGTCGACTTGAAGAAGCCCGACGGTTTCATCGGCAAGGACGCGGTGTTGAATCAGATGCGCGCGGGCCCGCTCAAGCGCCGCCTCGTGCAGGTGCTGGTGCAGGATCCCGAGCCGCTCCTCTTTCATGCCGAGCCGGTGTGGCGCGAGGGCAAGGCGGTTGGCCACGTACGCGCCGCCTCATACGGGTTCACGCTCGGTGGGGCGGTGGGCCTGGCGATGATTGACGGCGGGGAACAGCCGGTGGACCAGAAGTTCATCGAGAACGGCCGCTGGCAGATCGAGATCGCCGGTCGGCGCTACCCTGCGCGACCATCGATCGCGCCGCTCTATGACCCCGAAATGAAGAAGGTCAAGGCCTGATCCCGGCCCGATTGCGCGGCTTGCAGGGCCGCTGGGGACGGAGCGCCATGCCGGCCCTAAGGCAGGATCGCAAAGGCTCGCGCCGGAAACCCGAGACCATTTTCGACCTTCGGCCACGTCACGACGATGACGGCGCCTGTGGTCGGCACCTTGTCGAGATTGGCCATCACTTCGATCTGAAAGTGGTTTTGCTTGAGGAGCCAGGTCTCGGAGTCCATCGATTCGCTCGTGTCGGTGTCGAGCGCCTCGTGCCCGATCGCCGTCACCCGGCGCTCATCGAACAGGAACTTGATTGCTGCGAGCGACCAGGCCGGAAACGGTGTGCGCTTGAAACGCTGCGGGTTGCTGTCCCAATCCTTGTACATATCGGTGCGCAAGGCCGCGAATGCGCCGGCCGGCACCAATCCGTGCGTTTTCTCCCAGGCCTTGATGTCGGCGACCGAGAGCGCGTGGTTCTCATCGGTCTTGAGCATCGGCGTCATGTCAAAGACGATGAGCGGCAGGATCATCTGCTTGAGCGGAATCTGATCCATCGTGAGCCCATCGGGATTGAAGTGCGCCGGTGGATCGACATGCGTGCCGTACTGACCGACGAGCGAGTAGAACGTCGAGCGGAAGCCGTCCTTTTCGATCGTGTACGCGCGATGCGACTTCGGATCAGCGGCCGCGGACATCGTCGCTTGGCCGAATCCGCTCCACACCGGCGTGGCCGGGCCGAAGCTATGCGTGAGGTCGACGAACTCCTTGCCCTGCACGGTCCTGAGGGCCTCGGCCAGAGAAACGCGCCTTTCCGCCGACTGGGCAGTCGTGATCGCTAGATTGAGACACAGCATCAGCGTTGCAACGAGAATGGTTAGCATCGTTCTGTTCATGTGACCCTCCAGGGTCATCGGGGTGCCGTTACCGCGGATGATGCCGGCGGGGTCACCATACCGAAGTGCTTGCGATGCGAGCAACGTGCTCGAAAGCCGGCCGCACACGCTACCTCGGAGCGCAGGCGACAGCGGTGAACGCCCATCGGCCCTCCAAGGCGCGATGCGCCTCCCGTGCAAAGATGCGTTTCCGGCATAACCTGGCTCGCGCTAGCTATCTCTAGCAGCGAAGGCGGGATGAGGACTAGACTGCGAGCATCGAAGAGGCGCCTCAGCCCGCTATCAATTGTAGCGTCTGAGCAACAATCAAAGGGGTACGCCATGAAGACTTGCATCCGGGTCGCGTTCGTTGCGGCCGCAGCGTTGGGCGCGGGCGTTGCGATGGCCCAGGAAACGGTCACCCTCGAGGAGGTCGTGGTCACCGCTTCCAAGCGCGAACAGACGCTCGGTGACATTCCATCGGCGGTCAGCGTGACTTCGGCCGAGACGATCGAAAAGGCGCACATCACGGACATCCTCGACCTGCACACGGCCGTGCCGTCGCTGCGCACTTCGCAGCTGCAGACCTCGACGCAGACGAACTTCATCATCCGCGGCTTCGGCAACGGCGCCAACAACCCGGGCATTGAATCCTCAGTGGGCGTGTTCATCGACGGCGTCTACCGCTCGCGGTCGGCATCCCAGATCGGCGATCTCGTGGACGTCCAGCGCATCGAGGTGTTGCGTGGTCCGCAGAGCACGCTGTTCGGGCAGAACGCTTCCGTCGGCGTGATCAGCGTGGTCACCAAGAAGCCCTCGTTCACGCCGACCGGGTCCATCGAGGTCGGTTTCGGCGACTACAGCGCCAAGCAAGCGCGCGCGGGCTACTCGGGCCCGATCACGGATCGCGTAGCGTTCAGCCTCTCCGGCAACTACAACGAACGCGACGGTTACTTCAAGAACCTGACTGACGGACGAGACCTCAACGACCGCAAGCGTTGGGATATGCGCGGTCAGCTCCTCTTTAATGCGACGGATAACCTGTCGTTTCGCTTGATCGGAGATGTCAGCAACATCGACGAGCTGTGCTGCGGCGTCGTGAACCTGCAGAATGGGCCAACCGGCGCGCTGGTCACCGCGATCGGCGGCAAGATCTATACTGGCAACCGTTTCGACCGGCTCGGCTACTTCAACAAGGATCCATACAACCGCGTCGACAATAACGGGGTGTCGCTGCAGGCGGACTGGAAGCACGGTGCCTGGACGCTGAGCTCGATCACGGCCAAGCGGAACCAGAAGGCGAAGTTCGACTACGACGCGGACTTCACCAGCGCCGACATTCTCGCGACCAACCTGAACGATTCGCACATCGATACCTTCACGCAGGAGCTGCGCCTCGCGTTCGATAACGATGGCCCCGTGACGGGACTGTTCGGTGGGTACTACTTCAACGAGCATGTTCGCTACTCCGACACGCTTGCCTGGGGCAGTTCAATCCGGCCCTACGCGACTGGTCTCATCGTTGCTCAGGGTGGGAGCCCCGCGACGCTTAGCGGTCTCGAGACCGCCCTCGGTCTGCCAGTCGGAACGACGTTGCTGCAGGGCGGGCAGGGCCAGGCCATCAGCACGCGCCAGGACAACGATTCCTCGACGCTCTTCGGCCAGCTCGACTGGAAGATTGTCGACCGCCTGACGCTCACGGCTGGGGTGGCCTACACCAAGAACAACAAGGACGTCTCGATCGACCAGACGGACAACGATGTGTTCTCATCGCTGAATTTCGTGCAGATCGGCTTTGCCGGCGCGTTTGCCGCGTTGACGGGAGGACGGCCCCCCACGCCGGCGAATCTGGCGGCGTTTCCCGCACAGGCAGCGGCTGCCGACAGGATCAGCGTGACGCCGTGCTCGGCTGCGAATCCGCCACCGGCGTGCAACTCGGCGCTCGGCTTGTACCCATTGCAGTTCCTGGCGCCCGTCGTGCCGCTTTCGAACGGCCGTTCGAACGACAGCAAGACGACCTACACCGCCCGGCTGGCATACCAGATCAGCGACCGGATCAAGGTTTACGGCGGCGTCTCGACGGGCTTCAAGGCGACCTCGTGGAACCTGTCGCGGGATACGCGACCCGTTCAGCCGGTGCCCGGCGATCGGTCGCCGCTCGGCGGATTCCCGAACCCTTATTACGGCCGCTACGGCACGCGCTTTGCGGGACCGGAGGAATCGACGGTTTACGAGATCGGGTTCAAGGGCCACTGGCCGCAGGCCGCGCTGAACGTCGCGATCTTCGACGAGGAGATCAAGGACTTTCAGTCGAATACGTTTCTCGGGACAGGATTCGGGCTGCTCAATGCAGGCAAGCAGTCGGTCAAGGGCGCCGAGCTAGACGTGCAGTACGCCCCGACGGCGCACTGGGAGTTCTCGCTTGCGGGCACGTACCTGGATCCCAAATATGACTCGTTCGTACTCGGGCCGGCCGTGCAGAACCTGCCGAGCGATCCCTCGATCACGAACCTGACCGGTGCGAAGCCGTCCGGCATTTCGTCGCTGACCTACGTGGTCGCCGGAACCTACAAATGGACCTTCGGGAGCTACGCGGCCTTCATGCGCGCGGACTTCGACCACGAGAGCAACGTGCGGGTGATCGAGAACGTGCCGGAGAACGTCGCCTCGCGTGAGGTCAATACGCTGAACGCAAGCGCTGGCGTATCACGAGGCGGTTGGGATCTGAGCCTGTGGGGGCGCAATCTGACGGATAACGATTACCTCATCAGCGCGTTCCCGTCGGTGGCGCAGTTCGGCAGCTACTCGGGCTACCCGAGCCAGCCGCGGACTTTCGGCGTCACGGTGCGCAAGAGCTTCTGACCAGGCCGGCGCGTCAGAAAGGGTTGTAGCGCTTCTTCGGCGAGAAGTTCATGTAGCCGACGCCGATTCCCTGGCGCCAACCGACGCCAAAACGCACGGGAGCGAGCGTGGTCTTGCCGCTCTGGACGTAGTTCACGCCGAAGCCGCCGACGAAATAGAGGCTGCCCTCGACGCCTGGGTAGCGCTGGAAGAGCGCCTGCGTACTCGGCAGGTCGTAGACGAGCACGAACACCTTGACCGCGTTCGCCCCGAGATCGAAGCCGATCGACGGGCCCTGCCAGTAGACTTTCTGCCCGCCCTTGGAACCCGCGTACGCGATGCGACCGTTCCCGTAGCGCAATCCCACGCCAATCGCCCCACCCACTTCCTCGCCCCGGATGATGGCCATCGGCGGGCCCTTCTCCTTGAGCACCTTCTTGAGTACATCGCCAAGCCCGCTGGCCCCCGTCGTAAAGAACTCCTCCGCGGCCCTGGCGACTTCGTCGTCGCTATAAGTGGCATGTTGCGGATTGGGCGCTGGCTCCTTGGCCTGTGTCTGAACCGGCGTGAGTGCGAACCCGATGATGGCGGCGAACGTCGCGGATGCAATCGACTTGAGCATGGCGGACTCCACGGAAAGACGTCCGGGGATTCTACCTTTTGCGCTGGCCGTGCTGTCAGGGTTTGCCGCCCGGGGCGCTTAAACTAGCGCGCGATGCCCGATCCTGAAGTCTCGTCCGAGGCACGGCCGGTCCGCGCCCCGTCCGTGCGTCACCTCGCTTTCGTGCGGGGCGCCCGCGAGCTGCTGCCGCTTGCGCCCGGGATTTTCGCCTGGGGGCTCGTCACCGGCGTCGCGATGGTGAAGTCCGGGCTCAGCGTGGCGCAGGCCGTAGGCATGACGCTCACGGCCTACGCGGGCTCGGCACAGCTCGCAGCGCTCCCGCTCATCATCGGCGCCGCGCCGGTCTGGATCGTGTTCGCCACGGCACTCGTCGTGAATCTGCGTTTCGTCATCTACAGTCTCGCGTTACGGCCCTTCTTCGCCGGCGCATCGGCCGGCCGGCGCGTCGCGCTCGGCTACCTGACGGGCGACCTGACGTTCGTGCAGATGACGTCGTTCATGGATCGCGAACCGCGCTTCCAACACCCGCTCGCCTATCTCGCCGGCTCCGGGGCCTGCAATTGGCTGGCGTGGCAGTCCGGATCGCTCGCGGGACTGTTCGGCGCGCGTTTCATTCCGCCGGATTCCGGGCTCGATCTGGCCGGGACGATCGCGCTCATCACGCTCGTGGTGCCGCTCTGCACGCGACTCCCGGCCCTCGCGGGCGTAGTGGTGGCGGCGCTGGTCAGTGTCCTGGCGCACGCCTGGCCGCTGCGCCTCGGCCTGCTCGCCGCCGTCGTCTGTGGCATGAGCGTCGCCGTCCTGCTCGACCGGCGTGGAGTTCGCGGACGAGGCACCTCATGAGTGTGCTCGACACCTGGCTCGCGATCGCCGGCATCACCCTGACGACGGTGATTACCCGGGCGGGCGTGTTGTTCCTGCGCCCGTCACTGCAGCTCGGGCCAACGCTCACGGCGGCGCTGCGTTACGCCCCGGCCTGTGCCTTGACAGCCGTCATCGTGCCGGACCTGCTGTTCGTGAACGGCACACTCACGGCGGGCCTCGGCAATCCGCGGCTGCTCGCCGGCCTCGCGGCCGTGGCGCTCTTTGCGATATCGCGCGGCACGCTCGTGACAATCGGCGGCGGCCTGCTCGCCTTCTGGGGGTTCCGCTGGCTGCTCGGCTGATTGGCCGGCGTGAGACGCAGTTATTTGACGGTTACCGGTCGATCGTGCATGGTTTCTGTCGCTAGGGCGCGACAGTGGCACGGCCTTGCCCAGCAGGCGTATTTTGGCAATCCTTTTGCCCACTTAGGAGCTGAACATGGCGCTGTGGAAAGATTCACCGACCCCGCCTTCGACGACACCGGGCAGCCCGGTGCTGCCAGCCGCGAGTACCGGCATCGCACCGCGTGAAGCGGAACGCGGCAATCCCGCACCGCTCCACGCGGACGCGCAGCGCAAGGCCAGGGAGCACGAGCTGCGAGAGTCCGTGATCTCTGCCGGTCTGACGATCGACGGCAAGATCGACGGCGCAGGGAGTCTGCGCCTCGGCGGGCGCTTCAAGGGCGACGTGAGCATCGACGGCAATCTCACGATCGATGCCGGTGCGCACCTCGCTGGTCAGGTACGTGCAAGTGTCGTGGTCATCGGCGGCGAGCTCGAAGGCAACGTCATCGGCGCGAAGCGCGTGGAAGTGCTCGACACCGCGGTCGTCACGGGAGACGTGAAAGCGGGCACCATCGCCGTTGCGGCCGGGGCGCGCATGCGCGGCCAGATGGAATTCGGATGGGAGGAGAAGCCAGGCGCTTCCCGCGCAGACCACAAGGGGAATGGCAGCGCGACATGAACGTCGTCAGCCGCTCCAGTGCGGCGGCCCTCGGCAGGACGCGTGTCTGCCCGCATTGCAAGACGACCGTGCTCGAGAGTGCCGCGGTCTGCCCGGCATGCCGGCATCACCTGCGATTCGAAAGCGGCAGCGTGCAACGCGTCGCCGCCGCCTACAGCGCCTGGAAAGTCGACGGCACCTTTGCCCATCAGCCGGCGGGCGAAGCGTGTGAATACTCCATGGTCGTCACGCTGCGCAACGAGCAGGGACAGGAAGTGGGCCGGCAGGTAGTCGGGGTGGGAGCGCTCAGACCCTCGGAACGGCGTAGTTTTACGTTTTCGGTCGAGCTGACGCCGCTGAAACCAGCGCCTGTTCCGCCCAAGCGCAGCTGACGCGCCGCGCGCCGCGCCGGCAACTTCACCGCGAACCAAGGTTTACGACCGGGACTGGGTGTCGTAGAATCCGCGCCCTCGGTGGGTCGGGCCGTTCGACGGCTCGGACCACGTCGGTGGACCTTTCGCCGGCAAGTGCTTGTTTTAAAAGCCCCCCCGAGGGGGCTTTTTGCTTTTTTGGCGGCTGGTCGAACGGAACCGCTGAGAGGGGATCCGGCGGGCGGGCCGCGAACGGCCGGGCCGGCCGGCGAAGCAGGGAGGGGCCGCGAGGGCCCTTTTTTTGTTGACCGCAGCGCGTGGTGGGCGGCTGCGGGCGCGGGCAGGCCGACGGGTGAGCGATGACGACGACGTTGCAGGAGCGGCTGACGGAGCTAGTGGAACCCCGACTGACGCAGCTTGGCTACGAGCTCGTCGAGCTCGAGTTCGCGCCGGGACGGCAGCAGGCGACGCTGCGTATTTTCATCGATCGGCTGGGCGTGCAGGGGCCGGGGGACGGGGTCGGACTCGCTGATTGCGAACGCGTGAGTCACGAGCTCTCCGAGCTGCTCGACGCCGCGGATCCGATTCCATCGGCGTACGCGCTCGAGGTGTCGTCGCCGGGATTCGATCGAAGGCTGCGCACGCGCACGCACTTTGAGCGCTTCGTCGGCGCGCGGGTGCACGTGGAGCTGGTCGTGCCGCGGGATGGCCGCCGGCGCTACACGGGCCGTCTCGAGGCGGTGGATGAAGCGGGGATTCGGCTGGAAGTGGATCGACAGCGAGTGAACATGAGTTTTGCCGAGATTGACAAAGCGCGGCTCGCGCCGTGACGCGGGCGCCGGAGATCGGGCGGATGAACAAAGAAATTCTGATGGTGGTCGATGCCGTCTCGAACGAGAAGGGCGTGGACAAGGAGATCATTTTCGAAGCGCTGGAAGCCGCGCTCGCCGCCGCCGCGCGCAAGAAGCACGGCGAGGAATGGGACGTGCGCGTCGCGATCGATCGCAAGACCGGCGACTATGAAACCTTCCGTCGCTGGAAAGTTTTCGCGGACGATTCGAAGGAACTCGAGGTGCCCGAGCGCGAGCTGCGGCTCGAGGACGCGCTGGATGAGGACCCGAAGGCGCAGGTCGGCGGCTTCGTCGAGCAGGCGATGGAATCCGTGGCCTTCGGCCGCATCGCCGCGCAGCAGGCGAAGCAGGTCATCGTGCAGAAGGTGCGCGAGGCCGAGCGCGCCCAGATGGTCGAGGCCTACAAGGATCGCGTAGGAACGCTGGTCTCGGGCGTCGTGAAGCGCATCGACCGCAATGGCATCTACATTGATCTCGGCGGCAACGCAGAGGGCTTCGTACCGCGCACCGACATGATTCCGCGCGAGCAGGCCAAGCCGCAGGACCGCATCAAGGCGTTCCTGAAGGAAGTTCGCCCCGAGCCGCGCGGCCCACAGCTGTTCCTGACACGCACGGCACCGGAGTTCCTGATCGAGCTGTTCAAGCTCGAGGTGCCGGAAGTCGGCCAGGGCATGATCCGCATCCTCGGCGCGGCCCGCGATCCCGGCGTGCGCGCCAAGATCGCGGTCAAGAGCCTCGATGCGCGCATCGACCCGGTCGGTGCCTGCGTCGGCATGCGCGGTTCCCGCGTGCAGGCCGTGTCCAACGAGATTGCCGGCGAGCGCGTCGACATCATCCCGCACAACGACAATCCTGCGCAGTTCGTGATCAACGCGATGTCGCCGGCCGAGGTGCTTTCCATCGTGGTCGACGAGGATTCGCACAGCATGGATATCGCTGTGGCGGAAGACAAGCTCTCGCAAGCGATCGGCCGCGGCGGCCAGAACATACGGCTCGCGAGCCAGCTGACGGGCTGGGATCTCAACGTGATGACGGAATCCGACGCCGAGACGAAGAGCGAAACCGAGTCGAAGGCGCTGGTGCAGGTGTTCATGAAGCAGCTCGACGTCGACGAGGACGTCGCAACGATCCTGGTGCAGGAAGGCTTCTCGACCATCGAGGAGGTGGCGTACGTACCGCAGGGCGAGTTGAACGCCATCGAGGAATTCGACGAGAACATCGTCAAGGAACTGCGCAACCGTGCGCGCGACGTACTGCTGACGCAGGCGATCGCGAGCGAGGAAACGCTCGATTCGCAGATGCCGGCCGATGATCTGCTGCTGCTCGAGGGCATGAGCCCGGACCTGGCGCTGGCGCTCGCGCGGCGCGGTGTGCGCACACGCGAAGATCTCGCGGACCAGGCGATCGACGACCTGATGGATATCGACGGGCTCGACCCGGAAGTGGCGGGCAAGCTCATCATGACGGCGCGGGCGCCCTGGTTCGAGGCCGGGCGCTGAGCGGGCCGGGACGGCCGAAAGTGGGTGTGTCATGGCAGACGTAACAGTTACGCAGTTTGCGGATGTGCTGAAGGTGCCGGTTGACCGGCTGCTCGTGCAGCTCGATCAGGCCGGCATCAAGGTTGAGGGACCGGACGACAAGATCAGCGACGAGGCGAAGCTCGAGCTGCTCACGCACCTGCGCCGCAGCCACGGCAGTGGCGAGGAAGGCAGCGCGCCCCGCAAGATTACCTTGAAGCGCCGCCAGCAGAGCGAGCTGAAGCTCGCGAGCAACCAGGGCCGCGCGCGCACGGTGAACGTCGAGGTGCGCGTCAAGAAGACCTACGTCAAGCGCGACGTCCTGGAAGAGCAGGTACGCGCGCAGGAGAGCGAACTCGAGGCGAAGCGGCGCGAGGCCGAGGAGGCCGCGAGACTCGAGAGCGAGCGGCTCGACAGCGAGCGGCGCGAGCGCGAGCGCCTCGAGGCCGAGAATCGCCGTCGGATCGAGGATGATGCGACCCGTCGCCGTCAGCAGGAGGAGCAGCGTCGCCTCGCGGAGCAGCAGGCGCGCGACCAGGCCGAGCGCCAGCGCGGCAAGGAATCGCCGAAAAAGGACGAGCGGGTCCGCGAGAAGGAAGTCGTCGAGGATGCTCCGGACAAACCGACCCGCTACGGGCGCGACGAACTGCACGTCACCGGCGATGTCAGCTCCCGCTACAAGAAGAAGCGCAAGGTGGGGCGCCGCTCGGCCGCGGTCGCGGGCGAAGCGCGCCATGCGTTCGAGATGCCAACCGCGCCGATGAAGCGCGAGGTCGCGGTCGGCGAGACCATCACCGTGGGCGAGCTGGCGCAGAAGATGGCGGTGAAGGCGCCGGAAGTGATCAAGGCGCTGATGAACCTGGGAGTGATGGCGACCATCAACCAGCCGATCGACCAGGACACGGCGGTTCTCGTCATCGAGGAGATGGGACACTCGGCGAAGCTGCTCAAGGAAAGCCAGGTCGAGGACGACCTGCAGGGTGTCAACGCGGCCGCGAGCGAAGCAAAACCGCGCCCGCCGGTGGTCACGGTCATGGGTCACGTCGATCATGGCAAGACCTCGCTCCTCGATTACATCCGGCGCACCAAAGTCGCGGCCGGCGAGGCCGGCGGAATCACGCAGCACATTGGCGCCTATCACGTCGCCACGCCGAAGGGCGGTGTCACGTTCCTCGATACACCCGGTCACGCGGCATTCACGGCGATGCGCGCGCGCGGCGCCAGGGCGACCGACGTCGTGGTACTGGTCGTCGCGGCCGACGACGGCGTCATGCCCCAGACCGTCGAGGCCGTGCAGCACGCGCGCGCGGCCAACGTGCCGATCGTCGTGGCCGTCAACAAGGTCGACAAGAGCGATGCCGACCCGGAGCGGGTGCGCAACGAGCTGGCCAAGTACGAGGTGATCCCGGAAGAGTGGGGCGGTCCCAACATGTACGTGAACGTCTCGGCACGCAACGGCCAGGGCGTCGACCAGCTGCTGGAAGCCATCCTGCTGCAGGCCGAGGTGCTCGAACTGCGCGCGCCCGACACCGGGCTCGCGAGCGGCGTGGTGATCGAGTCGAGCATCGAGAAGGGCCGGGGCGCGGTCGCGACCGTGCTGGTGCGCAAGGGGACGCTGCGTCTCGGGGACGCGATTCTCGCGGGGAGCGAATTCGGCCGCGTGCGCGCGATGTTCGACGAGAGCGGCACTGCGGTCGAGCAGGCCGGCCCGTCCATGCCCGTGCAGGTGCTCGGGCTGTCCGGCGCACCGAATGCCGGGGATGAGTTGTTAGCGGTCGAGAGCGAACGCAAGGCGCGCGAAGTGGCGCTGTACCGCCAGGGGAAGTTCCGCGACGTGAAGCTGGCGCGCCAGGCGACCAAGGTCGAGGACGCGTTCTCGCAGCTGGGCGAGGACAAGGCCGGCGTGATCGCGATCGTGCTGAAGACCGACGTGCAGGGGAGCGCGGAAGCATTGCGCGATGCCTTGCAGAACCTCTCGACCGAGGAAGTCCAGGTGAAAGTGATCGCGAGCGCCGTGGGCGGCATCACCGCTTCCGACGTACAGCTCGCGGCGGCTTCCAAGGCGCGCGTCATTGGCTTCAACGTGCGCGCGGATGCCGCAGCGCGCGACGCCATGAAGGAATCGGGCGTCGAGGTGCGTTACTACAGCATCATCTACGAAGCCATCGACGACGTGAAGCAGATGATGACGGGCATGCTGCAGCCCGAAGTGAAGGAACAGATCGTGGGCATCGCGGAAGTGCGCGAGGTGTTCCGCTCGAGCAAGTTCGGCGTCGTTGCCGGGTGCCTGGTGACGGATGGATACGTGCGCCGCAACAACCCGATCCGGGTGCTGCGCGACAACGTGGTGATCTTCGAGGGGGCGCTGGAATCCCTGAAGCGCTTCAAGGACGACGCGGGCGAAGTGCGCGCGGGCACGGAGTGCGGCATCGGCGTGAAGAACTACCAGGACGTGCGCGTGGGCGACCAGATCGAGTGCTTCGCGCGCGTCGAGGTTGCGCGCACGCTGCAGTAGCCCGGTTGCGCACGCCGTCATGCAACCGAAGCCAGCGCGGACGCTCCGCATCGAAAGCGAGATCCAGCGCGCGCTCGCCGAGCTCATCGGGCGCGAGCTGAAGGATCCGCGCGTCGGCTCCGTGACGATCACTGCCGTGAGTGCGGCGCCGGACATGTCCGAGGCGCGGGTGTTCTTTCTGCCCTTCGGCGGCGCGCATGCGCCGGAAGAGGTGCACGCCGGCCTGACCCGCGCCGCGGGCTTCCTGCGCGGGGCGGTCGGGCGGCGCCTCGGCCTGCGCCATGCGCCGCGCCTCGTCTTTCTCGTCGACGAACAACTCGATCGGGCGAACCGCCTCACCGACCTGATCGACAGCGTCCGCAAACGCGATGCAGCGGGCGCGGCGCCGGCCGAACCGGCCGAGCCCGCGGACGAGTGACGCTTGCCGAGCGGGATCCTGCTGCTCGACAAGCCGCTCGGGCTGTCTTCGAACGCGGTCCTGCAGCGCGTGAAACACCTGCTGGGGGCCCGCAAGGCCGGCCATGTGGGCAGCCTCGATCCGCTGGCGAGCGGCATGCTGCCAATCGTTCTGGACGAGGCAACGAAGATCGCCGGAGAGATCCTGAGCCGCCGCAAGTGCTATCGCTTCACGCTGGCACTCGGGGCACGGACGCGCACCGGTGATACCGAAGGCGCGATCGTCGAGACCCTGCCAGTGCCGCCGCTTGCCCGCGCCGATGTCGATCGGGTGTTCGCAGGTTTCCGTGGCGTGTCGCTGCAGCTGCCGCCGATGTTCTCGGCCTTGAAGCAGGGCGGCCAGCCCCTCTATGCGCTCGCGCGAGCCGGGATCGAGGTCGACCGGAAACCGCGGGAGATCGAGATCCTGTGCCTTGAACCGGTCGCGATCGGCCCGTCGTCGCTCGAAGCCGAGGTGGTGTGCTCAAAAGGCACCTATGTGCGCACCCTGGGCGAGGACATCGCCGTCAAGCTCGGCACCTGCGGGCATCTCGCCGGGCTGCGGCGCCTGTACGTCGAGCCGTTCGCTGGCGAGCCGATGACCACGCTCGATGCGCTCGAGGCGGCGCTCGCCGGGGACCGTGCCCCGGCACTCCTCGCGCCGGATGCCGCTCTCGGGCACCTCCCGGCGGTCGAAGTGGCGCCCGATGCGGTCGCGCGACTGCGGCATGGCCAGGCTGTCGGCGTCGCGGGCGCGGAGCTGGCGCCCGTCCTGCGACTCTACGGGCCCGATCAACGCTTTATCGGCCTCGGCAGTTGCGAAGAGCGGGGCATTGTGCAGCCGCGGCGGCTGCTGGCGGACAGCTGATGGCAGCGCGCGTTAACTTGTGAGCGAGGGGGCCAGTCTGTACAATCCCGCGCCTCATAAAAGGGTAGAAATTCAAGTATTAAGGACCATCGTTCCATGTCGACCAGCGACAAGAAAGGCGGGGTCGTCGCCGAATTCCGCCGCGCCCCGCAGGACACCGGGTCGCCCGAGGTGCAGATCGCACTGCTCTCGGAGCGCATCAACGGCCTTGGCGAGCATTTCGGCACGCACGTTCGCGATCATTCCTCGCGACGCGGCCTCGTCAAGCTCGTCAACCAGCGCCGCAAACTCCTCGACTATCTCAAGGCAACCAAGCCGGAGAAGTACCAGGAGGTTGTCGAGCGGCTGGGATTGCGCCGCTAACATTTCCCGCAAGAGGCCGCGCCGACTCACCCTCGCGCGGCCTTTTCGCAGGTCCCCTCAGACATTCTCCGTAAGGATCGCAGCGTGACCGCCGTCAAGAAAACTTTTCCGTTTGGCGCCCAGCAGGTGACGATCGAGACCGGCGAACTCGCCCGCCAGGCGCTCGCGTCAGTCGTCGTCTCGATGGGCGATACCGTGGTGCTAGTGACCGCCTGTGCCCAGAAGGAACCGTCGCCGGGACGGGATTTCTTCCCGCTCACCGTGAACTATATCGAGAAGACCTACGCTGCGGGCCGCATCCCCGGCGGGTTTTTCAAGCGCGAGGGCCGGCCGACTGAGAAAGAGACTCTGACGTCGCGTCTCATCGATCGCCCGGTGCGTCCGCTGTTTCCCGACGGTTTCTATAACGATGTGCAGGTCGTGGCGACCGTCCTATCGCTCGACCCCGAGCTCGATGCGGATATTCCGGCGCTGCTTGGCGCCTCCGCGGCACTGGCGCTTTCCGGGGTCCCTTTCAAGGGTCCGATCGGCGCGGCGCGCGTCGGTTACAGGGAGGGCAAGTACCTTCTGAACCCATCCGCGAAGGAGCTCGCAGAGTCCGCCCTGCACCTCGTGGTCGCGGGCACGGCGCACGGCGTGATGATGGTGGAATCGCAGGCTTCGGGTCTGTCGGAATCGGTGATGCTCGGCGCAGTCGTCTTCGGCCACGAGCAGATGCAGTTGGCCATTCGGGCGATCGACGAGCTGGTGCGCGAGTGCGGCAAGCCGCGCTGGGACTGGAAGCCGCCGCTGGACAACGCCGAGCTCGAGAAGGCGGTGGCAGTCGCGGCGACCACGTCGCTATCGGAAGCCTACAGGATCACGGAGAAGCAGCAGCGCTACGCGCGCATCGCCGAGATCAAGACGCAGACGACCGCGACACTCAGCGCTGGAACGCCGCCGAAATGGGACGCCGACCAGGTCGGCGACGAGCTGTACAAGCTGGAGAGCAAGATCGTCCGCAGCCGCATCCTGGCCGGCGAGCCCCGGATCGACGGCCGCGATGCAACGACCGTGCGGCCAATCACGGTCAAGGTTGGCGTACTGCCACGGACGCATGGGTCGGCATTGTTCACGCGGGGCGAGACGCAGGCGCTCGTCGTCACGACGCTCGGTACGGGCCGCGACGCGCAGATCATCGACGCGCTCGAAGGAGAGCGGCGCGAGCGCTTCATGATGCACTACAACTTCCCGCCGTTCTCGGTGGGCGAAACCGGCATGATGGGATCGCCGAAGCGCCGCGAAATCGGCCACGGCAATCTCGCCCGCCGGGGCATTGCCGCGATGATGCCCGACATGGGAACGTTTCCTTATGTCATTCGCGTCGTGTCGGAAATCCTCGAATCGAACGGCTCGTCCTCAATGGCGAGCGTCTGCGGCACTTCGCTCGCGCTGATGGACGCGGGCGTGCCGATCAAGGCGCCGGTCGCGGGCGTGGCGATGGGGCTGGTGCTCGAAGGCGGGCGCTACAAGGTCATCACCGACATCCTCGGTGACGAGGACCATCTCGGCGACATGGATTTCAAGGTGGCCGGCAGCAAGGACGGCATCACGGCGCTGCAGATGGACATCAAGGTGGACAGCATCACGCCCGAGATCATGAAAATGGCGCTCGAGCAGGCGAAGGCCGGCCGGCTGCACATCCTCGGCGAGATGAACAAGGTGTTGAGCGAGCCGCGCGCCGAGATGTCGGAATGGGCGCCGACGATCATCACGATCAAGATCGACCCGGAGAAGATCCGCGACGTCATCGGCAAGGGCGGTGCGGTCATCCGCCAGATCACCGAGGAAACCGGCACCACGATCGACATCGAGAATGATGGCACGGTGAAGATCGCGAGCGTCAGCGGCACCGCCGGCCGCGAGGCGCAGCGCCGCATCGAACTGATCACGGCGGACGTCGAGGTCGGGCGGATTTACGAAGGGCGGGTCGCGCGGCTGATGGACTTCGGTGCGTTCGTCACCATCCTGCCGGGGCGCGACGGTCTCGTGCACATCTCTCAGATCTCAGAGGAGCGAGTCGAGCGCGTGAGCGACAAGCTCAAGGAAGGCGATCTGATCCGCGTGAAGGTGCTCGAGGTCGACCGCCAGGGCCGCGTGCGGCTGTCGATGCGGAACGTCGAGAACTAGAGGCCCTTCCGCGAGGCCGCGCCCCTCAGCGGGCGCCAGTCTGCTCCCCGTCTGCGGAGCGGCCGGCCGCGCCCACCAGGGTACGGAAGATCTCGTCCTGGATGGTGCGCCAGCGCTGGTAGTTCTTCTGCGCAATCGAGGCAACCGTGTCGAGCGGATCGGTGCCCGTGAGCATCCGCGCGCGGTCCCGCAGCGCCTGCTGCTGCGCGCTGAAGAGCTTCAGGCTCTGCTCCAGGTAGCTGCCGAGCAGGCCCTGCGCCGCGTCGCCGTATGAGCAGATGACCTGCGAGAGAAAATCCCGGCTCATCAGCGCCTCCCCCGAATGCTCCTGTTCCGCGATCACCTGCAGCAGGATCGGGCGCGTGATGTCTTCGGAGGTCTTCCTGTCGATAACCACGAACTCGACGCGCTGCAGGACCAGACGCCGCACGTCGCCGAGCGTGATGTAACGGCTCTCGATGGTGTCGTAGAGACGGCGATTCGGGTATTTTTTTATGATGCGCGGTTCGCTCATGGCAATCCTCTAGTGCAGGCCGCCAGCCCTGGCTCCTACGATAGTACATACCCGACGGCGACCCCAAACGCTGGCGCCGACACATGCCTCCGGGGGAACAGGCGGGCGGGCTCAAAGAGGCGGGTGGGGGCCGTGGGCGGCGTTCCCGGGCTGCCAGTGCGCGAGTGCCCAGTCCCAGACTTCCCGTCGCGATGCCCGAGCGAGCGCAGCGGGGGGCGCCTGGCCGAGCAGCGCCAAAGCGTGCGTCAATGCCGCCGGCACTTCGGAGGGATCGAGCGGCAGGGAATGTCTTGATTTCCCGAGCTTGGCGCCGTCCGGCTCGGTGATCAGGGGCAAGTGGCCGTAGGTCGGCGTCCCGTAGCGGAGCGCCCGCTGCAGCGCACGTTGCCAAGCGGTGCTGTCGAGCAGGTCGGCACCGCGCACGACGTCAGTGATGCCCTGCGCCTCGTCGTCGACGACGACGGCGAGTTGATAGGCGAACAGATTGTCCTTGCGCCGCACGACCACGTCGCCGAGGCGGCCGAGCGCAATCTGGCAGGGTCCGCGGATCCGGTCCTCGAATCGTTCGGTGGTTCGTGCATCGATGCGGAAGCGCGTGGCAGTGGGACCCGGGCGCGTTGGCCCCGCGTGGCAGGTGCCCGGGTATGCGCTGTCCTCGGCGTCGTCGTGCAGCAGTGCGCGCGAGCAGCTGCATTCGAAGGTGAGGCGCAGCTCCCGGAGAGACGCGAGCGCCGCCGCGTAAGCGTCCGTGCGCGTGCTCTGATAGAGAACGGGCCCGTCCCACTCGAACCCAAAGATCTCGAGCGTGCGCAGGATCTCGTCGGCGCAGCCCGGGAGGACCCGGGGGGAGTCCACGTCTTCCATGCGCACGAGCCAGGTGCCCCGCCGGCTGCGCGCATCGAGCGCGCTTCCGAGTGCGGCCACGAGTGAGCCGATATGCAGTCGCCCAGTCGGAGATGGAGCAAAGCGTCCGCGATAGGGGCGGAATGTGCCCGGTGCGCCGCCGTCCGGGTGGGACTCAGCGGTAGCGGTCGTCGCGATCGCCGTACTGGCGCTCGCGCCGCTCGCGGCGCTCCTGCGCCTCGATGCTGAGCGTGGCGACCGGGCGGGCCTCGAGCCGCTTGATGCCGATCTCCTCGCCAGTTTCGAGGCAGTAGCCATACGTGCCGTCGTCGATGCGATCGAGGGCTTCATCGATCTTGCGAATCAGCTTGCGTTCGCGATCGCGCGTGCGCAGCTCGAGGCTGAACTCCTCTTCCTGAGTCGCGCGATCGTTGGGATCGGGGAAATTCGCCGCCTCGTCTTTCATGTGCGACACGGTGCGGTCGACTTCTTCCATGAGGTCCTGTTTCCACGCCTGCAGGATGTGGCGAAAGTGCTCGAGCTGCGCCTTGCTCATGTACTGTTCGCCGCGCTTCGGGATGTACGGCTGAACGTTGCGCGGGCCGGCAAGGAGGCTCCCGGGATCGCCGGACTCGCCATCCTCACCGTCGCCAGCGTGCGGCGGTAGGCGCGACGCGGTCGTGTGCACGGCCGTCGCAATCACGAAAGGTCTTGAGCGATCCGGGCCCGCGGCCGGCCTCGCCGGCGGTGCGGAACGGCTGCTGGCTGGCACAGCAGCAGCCAGGGCCGGCGAAGTCTTCGCGAGACCCGCCGCCGTGGGGGTCGGCCGTGCCG